>JAXMLA010000341.1:0-3364 GCA_034370465.1 Desulfuromonadales bacterium | reverse complement strand
CGGCATGCTCGAACTTGCCGCCGGCGGCGAGATGATTCTGCGCAACGTCGATTGTCTGACGCTCGGCGTGCAGGCCGCCCTCCTGGCGTTCCTCGATTCCGGTCGTTTCCGGCGGCACGGCGAAACCGAGTGGCGCCGGGCGCAGGTGCGGATCATCGCCACCTGCGGCGAACTGCTCGGGGAGAAGGTCGCGCGCCACGAATTTCTTGCCGGCCTGCAGACAAAGTTGCAAGGGGAAGTGGTCGAGCTGTTGCCGCTGCGCGAACGGCAGAAGGATATTCCGGTGATCGCCCGCAACTTGTTGCAGTCCCTCAACGCCAAACATCATAAAGGGGTGAAGCGCTTCTCCCAGGAAGCGCTCAACCGCCTGGTCGGCCACGACTGGCCCCTCAACGGCAGCGAACTTTATCAGGTGCTGAGCCGCGCCGTGGTGGTCTGCGATGGCGACGAGATCACTGCCGAGCAGATCTTTTTGTCGGGGCAGAGTAGCGGCGAAGGGCGGTTCAATCTCCTCACCCTGCCGGCGATCGAGGGCCTGGCCCGCCGTCCCGACTTCCCCGGCCTGCTGCGTCGCGGGACGATCCCGCTCCTCCTGATCGTTATCCTTTATACCCTCTTTGGCCCCCCCTATCACAATCTCGCCAATCTCGCGGTCTGGACGGTGTGGTGGCCGCTGCTGCTGGTCACCGCCTTCTTTGGCGCGCGCAGCTGGTGCAGCTTCTGCCCCCTCGAAGGGCTCAGCGCCGCCATCGGCGCCACCCGCTCAGTCCGTCACGAACCGCCGGGCTGGCTGCGCCGCTGCGGACCGTCCCTGAGTTTGACGGCGCTGGCGATGATTCTGCTGCTGGAGCAGGCGAGCGGCATGTTCTCCTGGGCCCTCGCCACCGGCCTCCTCCTCACCTGGTTGCTCGTTGCCACGGTGACCGCGGATCTCCTCCTGGGGCGGCGCGGCTGGTGCAAGTACCTTTGTCCCCTCGGGCGGGTGGTCAGTCTGGTGGCGCGGATTTCCTTACTGGAGATGCGCAGCTCTCCGCACGTCTGCGTCAGCCGCTGCCGGGTCGATGATTGCATCAAGGAGAAGGCTTGTCCGATGGGCCTCCATCCCAGCGGCATCGATAATTCGGATCACTGCATCCTCTGCCTCGATTGCGTGCGCCGCTGCCCGCATCACTCGATGCAGCTCGATCTGCGCAATCCCGCCAGCGCCCTCTTCAGTCAGACGCGCCGCAACTTTGCCGAGGCCCTCTTCAGCGTCATCTTCGTTGGCGTAGTCCTCGCCGCCAAGGGGACGCCGCTCCTTTTCGGCCGGCCCGCGGAGATCTTCCCGACGGTGCGCTGGAGTCCCGCTGAAGTCGGGCTCGCCCTCACCATCGTCGCCGCCTTCGTCGCCCTCGCCATGCTCGCCTCCCTCGCTGCGCGCGGCCGTTGGCGCGCCACCTTCACCGACTGCGGCTTCGCTTATCTCCCCCTCGCCTTGACCGGAATCTTCGTCATCTATCTGCGCGCCCTGGCTGAAGGCGGGGCGCAGCTCGTACCGCTCTTCTTCGCCGCCATCGGACTTGCCGGCGCCCTTGATCTGTCGCGCCTCACCCCCGAACTCGGCACGCTGCGTTTGTTGATCCCGCCCCTCCTCCTCGGCGCTGCCGCGATCTCCTGGGTGGTCCTTGGCCGCCTGCGGCAGCACGACCTGAGCCGCATTGTGATCTCCAGCCACCGGACACTGGTGGTTTTGACGACGCTCGGTTTTTTGTGGGTGCTGTGACTATTGGAGAGGAGAGGGGAGGTAAGGGACTGGCGGCTAGACGCGACTAGCAAGCAGGTGAATACAAAAGCGATGGCTGAAATGGAATCCGTCCCATTTCCGCCATTTGTTATCTTCGGGAAAAATCTGCTCTGTGGTGCAGATCAGGCCACGACCGCCTGCAACTGAATTCTGTCCGCCGTTGCCCGCACAAATTTCTGCCGGCCATGGCCGGGGAGAGGCACTTCCTCAATATGCAGAAGACCGGCGGCAACCAGGATATCGACATCCTTCTTGACGGTGCTTCGATCGCGATGCAGACGAAGGGCGATAGCCGTGATAGAAGAGGGGGCGACCTTGGCGGCGCGAAAGAGTTCGAGTCTGGCAGGGGTCATGACCGCAAACATATCCTCTGGGTCTTCGAAGGTCAAAGTGACCTCCGCGTCCAGAGCTTCGCCGCGATCAATTTTTTTGGCGACCTCGCGTCCCCGTGCGAAGTATTCTTCCGCTGTTCCGGTATTAACGATGACGTTGCGCATTGTATTCCTCCAGTACCATTGACCATTCCTGTTCGAAACGTCTTTCAATTTCCTCGAAGCTCGTCGTCGCTACGGGCTCGACCGTCCCTTTGAAATGCCGATGATCTCCGTGCCTGTTGTCATAACCAATCACCCGGCCATTATCTCCGCTGAATATCAAATGGTTGATGTACGCCAGATTGTAGCGTGTAACAACTCCATTATCTTGCCAAACTTCATATCGGAGCGTTCCATTCCCCCGCTTGCGCGAAACCATGAAGGAACGGTCAATGATTTTTATTTCTGCTTCAGCCATGGGATATAATACCGCACCTGGAGTGTCACGACAACTATGTTTCGGAAATAACCGGTTATGTGAAACCGCCCTTAACTTGGCAACTTGGAAGCCAGACCCCGATTTTCCCCCGACCCCGATTTTCTCGCGATTTTCTCGGTACAGGCTGTCTCACAAACCCCGACCACCTCACCCAAGGGTTGGACTTTGAAGGCACTTGAAATCAAGTCAATCTTGCCGTCCGTGTCTTTTATCTTTCCAGTAGTGATGGCATCTGCATATAATTTATGGAGTTCATGCAGGTCTGACATTGCTAATATTCCAACATTTTTTGCGTTATTTGCAGTCTGAATTATTTTTTCAGCAAGTAATTTAGAATAAATATTAGACACTCTTTCGATAAGAAAAAATGCCTCAGATTTTGATGGATTTTCTATAGTACGGCCCCAAAAAAAGTTCATTGCCTCTATAACACCATAAACACCACGTTCAAATCTTACCGATGCCAAATAAAGATCTAACTGTTCATTCTTGGAAAAAATTTTATCGAAACATCTTGCTAATAGTATTTCAATTAATTTTCTTCTTATGAGTTTTGATTGGTCGTGGATAAAAAGAGTTCTTACTAGTTGTTGAGTTATTGTTGATCCTCCAGATCGACGCTTCATATCAATCAAACCTAAAATTGCACGAAGCAAGGCTCGATATGATATCCCACCATGCTTAAAAAAACTTCTATCTTCGATAAATACGAGAGCTGTTCTTAAGTTTCTTAAATCTATTTTTAGACGATTTACTTCATAACGAGCT
>JAXMLA010000340.1:0-14630 GCA_034370465.1 Desulfuromonadales bacterium | reverse complement strand
AGTGTGCGGACAGCCGGGGATGGAATCCTCGCACTGAACCTCCTTGCCGAGGAGCCTTTTGATCTTGTCCTCCTCGATTTCATGATGCCGGGCAAGGATGGCCTGCAGGTTTTAAGGGAGATCAAGGATGATTTTCCTGATATTGCCGTGATCATCTTTACCGGTATGGGGAGTGAAAATATCGCGGTGAACGCCATGAAGGCCGGGGCCGCCGATTATATTATCAAGCCTTTTCGCAATCATGACCTTCTTGAGCGCACCACCGCGGTGCTGCGCTCAAGACGTCTGGAGTTGCAAAACCGTGAGCTTCTTGCTGAACGCGAACATCACCTGCAGGAAATCCAGCAGTGGAATATGGAACTGGAAAGACGTGTCGCCGAAAAGAGTCAGGAATTGGAGGCGGCGCATGCGGAAATCATTCAGGCTGAAAAGCTGGCGACCCTCGGTCATCTTGCTGCCGGGTTGACGCATGAAATCCGTAACCCGCTAAATTCGATCAATCTTTTCGCTCAGATCCTCAAAAATGATCATGCCGCTTCCCCGCAGAGTGTAGAGTTTCTTGAGCGGATTCAATCAGAAATTGACCGTATCGATAACCTCCTTATTAAGTTACTGGCGGTGAGTCGGAGGACACATGACCGCGTCGATTCGGTTGTTGCTGTTCATGTTGTTGCCGAGGAAGTGCTCAAGAGTTTTCAGCCGCAATTCGCGGCACAGAAGATTCAATTGCAGGTACAGATCGTTGCCACGCCGCCTTTTCATGGGGATCAAGAGGCAGTGCAACAGATCTTTAGCAATCTCATCTCGAATGCCCTGCATTCGATGCCTGAAGGCGGCGAACTCTCTTGCAGTGTCATTCCCATACAGAATTCGATCCAGATCAAGATCAGTGATACGGGCTGCGGTATTCCCCTTGAGCACCAGGCGCATGTTTTCGATCCCTTCTTTACAACCCGGACGAAAGGGACCGGGTTTGGTCTTTCCAGTGTTCTTCGCATCATTAAAACCTATAAAGGCAGGATTTCTCTGAGCAGCCAATCCGGACAAGGAACGACCTTTTCCGTCATGCTGCCGTTGCAAATGCCGGTGCCGGTAGTTTTGCAGGAGAATCCATCGTGACCTTGCGCCTGCGTGAAGTTCCCCTGACCCTTGAAGAGTCCGAGGAACTGATCCCGCTCCGGGTGGCCGAAGAGTTGGCAATTCCAGCCGAGAGTATCCGAGATTTAAGGACGGTGCGGCGGGGGATTGATGCCCGTCGAAAATCCCGCATTCTCTTCGTGCATACGGTGGAATTTTCAATCGAGAATGAAGATGAAGTTTTGAAGAGGCACGGTGAGCACCCCCGGTTGGAAAAGGTCTCCGAACTTTTACCGGAAGAGATGACCAGAATCGCAGCGGGGCATCGAGTGCTGGTGGTCGGTATGGGACCGGCCGGCCTTTTTGCTGCTTTGTCGCTGGCGCAGCGTGGCGCCAGGGTTACCTTGATTGACCGGGGCGGTCCGGTGGAGGAGCGGGTTCCGGCGGTCGAGCGCTTTTGGCGCGATGGCATTCTTGATCCTGAAAATAATGTCCAGTTCGGTGAGGGGGGAGCCGGCACCTTCTCCGATGGCAAGTTGACCACCCGCCTCAATCATCCCCTCACCCGTGAAGTCCTGCGGACTTTTGTCGATTGCGGGGCGTCGGCCGAGATTCTGATCCAGGCCAAACCGCATATCGGCACTGACCGTCTGCGTCTGGTCCTGATCCGTTTACGGCAAAAGTTGTTGGCGCTCGGCGTGGAAATCCGCTACAAAGAACGCCTGATCGGTCTGGAGATGCACTTCGCCACGATCCAGGCCGGACTTTGCAGCAGTGGCACGCGCCTTCCTTGTGACAGCCTGGTTCTGGCTCTCGGTCACAGTGCCCGGGATACTTATGAGCACCTCGCCCAAGCAGGTGTCCGTCTGGAAGCCAAGCCTTTCGCCATCGGTCTGCGGGTCGAACATCCTCGCGCGCTGATCAATTCCATTCAGTATGGCGTCCCTGACCATCCCCGTCTCCCTGCTGCCGACTATGCTCTGGCCTGGAACGATCCGCAAAGTCAGCGCGGTATCTACTCTTTCTGCATGTGTCCGGGGGGTGAGGTCATTCTCAGTTCTTCGGCCACCGGCGAGGTGGTGGTGAACGGCATGAGTCGCTTGCGGCGGGAGAGTCCCTACTCCAATAGCGCTCTGGTCGTCACCGTTCGTCCGGAAGATTTTAGCGGCAGCGATGCTCTGGCCGGGGTCCGTTTTCAGCGGCACTGGGAAGAAGCCGCGTTTCGTTGCGGGGGTGGTGATTATTACGCCCCCGCCCAGAATCTCATGAGTTTTCTCGGTGCGAAAGGGTCGCTCTCCCAGGTGAGTACCCGACCGGGCGTCCGTGAAGTGGATTTGACGACGATCCTCCCTGCATTTGTCAGTGAGGGTTTGCGCCGGGCTCTCCCCCATTTTGAGCGCAAAATGCGGGGTTTTATTACCAACGAAGCGACGCTGATCGGCATCGAGTCTCGTACTTCCGCCCCGTTGCGGATTCTGCGCAATGAAAAAGGTGAATCTCTCAGCCATCCCGGACTTTATCCGACCGGAGAGGGAGCCGGTTACGCCGGCGGAATTATGAGTGCCGCGATCGACGGGCTGCGCATTGCACAATTTATCGGTGAAAAGCACATCCATTTAAAAGAGCAGGAGTCTTTGTGAAGAAAATATTTGTGGAGCAGATTCGCGAGCGCGACGTCATCGAAAGTCCTTTTCTGGTCCGGGATAAGACCCTTGCCATGGCGAAAAACGGCAAGCCCTACATGACGGTGAAGCTCATTGATCGCAGCGGGGAGATTGAAGGGCGGATCTGGGATCGGGTTGATGAATTCGATGCAGTTTTCGATCGTGACGACTTCATCGTGGTGCATGGCAAGGCAAGTACCTATCTCAACAAAAAGCAGCTGGTGATCAGCAATCTGCGCAAGATCAGCGAGAACGAGATCGACCTTGTCGATTTCCTGCCGGTTTCGCCGCGCGACAATGAGGAGATGCGCCGCGAACTGCAAACGCTGGTCGCTTCCCTGCGGGATCCGTCGTTACGTGCCCTGGCCGAGTCCTTCTTCAATGATGCCGGCTTGCTGCGTGCCTTTGCCACCGCCCCGGCGGCCAAGAGTATGCACCATGCCTATATCGGCGGTCTCCTTGAGCATTCCTTGGCAATTGCTGCCCTCGTCGACTTGGTGGCGCCGCGTTATCCGACGCTCAACCGTGATCTGATGATTCTCGGGGCACTGCTGCACGATATCGGCAAAATCGGCGAGTTAAGTTATGTGCGCAGCTTTGATTATACGGATGAAGGGAAGTTGATCGGCCATATTGTCATGGGGGTGGAGATGATTGATGAGCGCATTCGCACCTTCCCCGACTTCCCGCGCGGAACGGCGATGCTGATCAAGCATCTGATTCTGTCCCATCACGGCCAATATGATTACGGCTCGCCGAAACGGCCCAAGACTCTGGAAGCGATTGTCCTTAATTTTCTCGATGACCTCGATTCAAAGATTAACGGGGTCTCGGCGCATATCGACCGCGAAGCCGAGAGCGCTTCCGACTGGACCAGCCACCATCGTCTTTACGATCGTTACTTTTACAAAGGGGAGAAGCCGGCCCCACCGGCCATCCCGGTGTCGGTTTCTCCGTCTCTTCCCGTTTCGGTCCCTGCTGCTCCGACGACACCGGATAAACAGCCGAAATCCTTTGGGAACAACCTCGGAGAACAACTACGCAGCGCCAATCTCGATCTCTTTAACAAGGAGTCATAAGCATGATTTTAGAAGCACATGTTGTCGGCCCGTTACAGGTGAACAGTTTTATTGTCGGTTGTGAGGCAAGTAAAGAAGCGGTGGTCATCGATCCAGGGGAAGAGGGAGAACGGATTCTGTCCCGCATTACCGCCCTCGGTCTGCAGCTCAAAATGATCATCAATACGCACGGCCACTTCGATCATATCGGTGCCAATCGTCTTTTGATGGAAAGTGCCAGTGGTGTAGAACTTCTGATTCACAGCGCCGATACGCAACTCCTCCCGAAAGCTCAAGAGCATGGCCAAAAATATGGCCTCGATGTCCGTGTCTCTCCGCCGCCCACCCGTTTGCTGCAAGGGGGAGAAACGATCACTGTCGGTACCCTCAAAATTCAGGTGATTGCAACCCCCGGCCATACTCCTGGCGGAATCAGCCTACTGATCGCCGATCATCTCTTCTCCGGCGATACCCTCTTTGCCGATTCCGTCGGCCGCACCGATCTCCCCGGCGGTGACCACGACACTCTGGTTGCATCGATCCGCAAGGGGCTCTTTATCCTCCCGGAGACAACAATTGTTCACCCCGGTCATGGTCCGGATACGACCATCGGCCGTGAGAAAAGGCTCAATCCCTATGTTGGCGTTGGGGCGTAATAAACAGAGAGGGAGCTGACAATGTTGAAAGACAAAACTATTGTTTTCGGTGTCTGTGGCGGAATTGCCGTTTATAAATCCGTTGAACTCTTGCGCCTGCTGGTGAAAGCCGGGGCGAAAGTTCATGTGATCATGACCCGGAGTGCCTGCGAATTTGTCACCCCTTTGACTTTCCAGACTCTCTCCGGTCATCCGGTTCATACCGAACTCTTTAATCTGCTGCAGGAGATGGAGATTGTCCACATTACTTTGGCGGACCGGGCCGATCTCTTCATCGTCGCGCCGGCGACGGCGAATCTCGTCGGCAAACTGGCGGGGGGGATTGCCGACGATCTGCTGACGACGACGCTGATGGCGACCAAGGCGCCGGTGCTGCTGGTGCCGGCGATGAACGTCAATATGTACGAGAATAGAATTTATCAGCGCAATGAAATGATACTGCGGGAAGCGGGTTATAATCTCCTCGAACCGGATTGTGGTTATCTTGCCTGCGGTTGGGAAGGGAAGGGGAAGATGCCGGCGCCGGCAACGATTGTCGAGCACGCGGCAGCGCTTTTGGCCCCGAAAGATCTGCTCGGAGAAACGATTCTGGTCACCGCCGGACCGACCCGCGAAGCGATCGATCCGGTGCGTTATATTTCCAATCATTCTTCCGGGAAGATGGGTTATGCCATTGCCAGGGCGGCACAGCAACGCGGTGCGCGCGTCATCCTGGTCAGTGGTCCGGTGGCGATTCCGGCTCCGGTTGGGGTTGAGTTGGTGAATGTGGTGACGGCCGAGGAGATGCGGCAGTCGGTTCTGGCTCGACTGGACGAGGCGACGGTGGTGGTTAAAGCGGCGGCGGTCGCAGATTATCGAGCGGCAGAGGTCTGTGCCACAAAGATCAAGAAAGGCCGTAGCGAGTCAATGACGCTCCCTTTAATCAAAAACGCCGATATCCTGGCGGAGATCGGCGCAATGAAAGGGGAGAGGCTGGTGGTCGGCTTTGCTGCCGAGACGACTGACCTGCTGGAGAATGCCCGGAAGAAATTGATCGGGAAGAACCTGGATATGATCGTCGCCAACGATGTCAGCGAGGAAGGGGCTGGTTTTGATGTCGAGACCAACCGGGTGCGCTTCCTTTTTCCCGATGGTGAAGTTGAGACACTTCCTCTTCTCGACAAGAACGAAGTGGCGCAGCGACTCCTTGACCGCATCGCCCGCCTGCGCGGTCATTAACGATCAGAGAGCAATTCCAGAAGTCTTTCCGGTTGAGTGATCCCGGCGCGGAAAAGGTTTTTGACTTCCAACATCTGTTTCTCTACGGCGCTTTCCGATAATTTTCCCTCCAGCCAGAGGTGATTGAGATTGCGGCGTAGAGCGCTGGCAGCCCGCAGGGCCCGTTCTCCGGTGGGGTCAGCCTTCAGGTAGGGGCTGGCATCCCCTTCGGCAAGAAAGCTGTAAGCGGCCTGATAAGCGGTTTCGAGGTAGTCGGCGAGATCATCGCCCTCGAGAATCCAGCGGGATCGATTATCGACCAGCTGCAGCCCTTTTTGCCAACGTTCAATCTGGCTGAGGAGGATAATCGAATTAAAGATCCGTTTGTTGGTGCCAAAGGAGAAGAGGGTGCGGGCGAGAACTGCGCGCAGCATCCGGTCGTTGTCGCGATTGTCCCCGGCAGCAACTTCACGGGCCAGTGTCCAGATCTGCGGCGGGAGGCGTGCTTCGATGCGCATCTCCCAGTAGGCATGGTTGTGCAGGGTGGTGTTAAAGGTGCGCACGGTCTTATAAGGGATAAAGTAAGAGTGGGCAACGCAGTCGGCGGCAAGATGGACGAGATAGCCCCAAGCGCAGGCTTTTTCCCGGTCAGTTTTGGCGCTGGCCAGGACTTTCTTCCCCATATTCCACGAATGACAATTGCGCAGGTAATGGGTGAATTTTTTGCCGACGGTAATGTCGGCGCTTAAGCACCCGTATAGAAAGTCGTTGGGATGCGCCGCCAAAAGGGCCCGCAAGGCCGGATTGAAATCATCGGCATGGCTCAAAAGGCGAGAGCCGATCTCCAGATGGACCCCCATCCCCCAGGCAAAAGCTTCCCCGGGCACAAAAAGCAACAGGGCCAAAAAAATAACGGTCAAAATCATGGTAGTGGTCAGCTCCGCTGCGTGGTATGAATTCTGCGCCTCAACAACTTTTCAATTTAGTCCTTAACCGCAAGGGTGTAAAGAGCGATGCCTGATCAACTGCAAAAATCGTTATCCACAACTCTGAATGAAGTTCGTGCCTGGCTGGAAGATCTGCGCGCGCTCGGTTTGCATGATTTGCAGGTTGCTGATCTGCGGGAATTGCAACCTTGTCCGCCGGGGATCGTCGGACTCGATCGCGGCGGCGATTTCGGATGCCGTCAAGAGACACTGGAAGAGATTCGTGCCGATCTCGGTGATTGTCAGCGCTGTCCCCTTTGCAACAGTCGGACGCAGATCGTCTTTGGCGAGGGGGCCGCGTCGGCCAGCATCGTCTTTGTCGGCGGCGCAGTAAGCAAACTCGACGATACGACCGGCCAACCCCTGGCCAGTGAACTCTTCGACCGTATTCTCTTTGCCATGGGGTTGGATCGTTCTTCCGTCTACACTTGCGAGGTGGTTATGTGCCGCTCTGAGCACCGCTCCCCGCATCAGGACGAAATCGCGACTTGCCTGCCCTTTTTGCAGCGCCAGCTTGCGGTCATAGCCCCCCGGATTATTGTCGCTATGGGAGAGATCGCGACCCGTGTCCTGACGGGTGAGGACGAGGAGTTCAGCAGGCTCCGCGGACGCTGGTTCAAATATCAGGAATTGGACGTTATGCCGACCTTCGATCCTGCTTACCTGTTGCTCCATCCACACGAAAAGCGGGAAGCCTGGAATGATATAAAAGAAGTTTTGCAGCGAATGCGTCAGGAGGATTAATCGTCGCGGCGGAGACCCTTGCGGGAGCGGTTGGCCGCAGGGAGGGGGGAGAGGATCCCGATGAGGACGCTGAGCAGGAGGATAGAGATAAAGAGCACAACCCTCGATTCCAGGTGGCTGAGCGTTGCCGGGTCAAAGGAGATATTATTGATCTTGACCCATCGGTAGTCGCTATAACGATAATAAAGGTGGAGCAGGAAGAAGCTGCTGCCGAGCGTTGCCATCAGCATAAATCCCGGCCGCTTGCCGCGGCGCCGCAGACCGTGACAGCCCCAGATGATAAGACCGGACGCGATGAAGATGAGACCGGTTAAAGTGGTGTTCGCCTGACTGTGCAGGTCGCCATAGATAGCGATGATGATGCCCGACAGAAACGCCAGGGGGCCGATAAAGATCGAGAAGTGAAAGAAGCGGGTAAGGGTTGGCGCGTGGAGCAGCTTCATCGTGTGTCCTGGGTCCTTACTTGAAAAAGATGCCAAACTATAAAGGAAATAAGCGAAAAATTCAATCAGTGTGCACGCAGAAAGAGGGGGTAAGCAAGGATCAGACTTCACTCTTCCACTGCCCGTGCAGGTTACAATATTCCCGGGCCGTGAATTTTTTAGCGATCAGCGGGAAGGTTGCTTCCGCAGCTTCGCCCGGTTTCAGGAAATGCAGATAAGATTTGTCGTCGGCGATCAGTTCAATCCATTCAATGTAGTGTTTTTCTTCCATCGGATGGGGAACACTGCCAACTTTGACGGTGATCGATGTGGCGCCGACTTCGATGACCGGAACGTGCTTTTCCTTGGCCGCATCGACACTATTTTCTGCCATCAGTTTCATTTCTTCGCCACAACAGACCAGTGCACTGGCGCCGGAATGCAGAACTTCGACGATATTGCCGCAGATTGAACATTTGTAAACTTCAAGTTTTTGCGTCATTTCTCTCTCCTTGGGTTGATGGGTTTAGTAGTTTTCGCCGAGCAGTTCAAAGTGTGCTTTGGGATGGTTGCAGGCAGCACAGCAATCCGGCGCGGTTGTCCCATGATGGAGATAACCGCAATTACGACATCTCCAGACAACCTCGCTGTCACGCTTGAAGACTTGATCCTTTTCAATATTTGCCGCTAAATCGAGGTAGCGTTTCTCGTGCTGCCTTTCTGCAACAGCAATCGCGGTAAAGATCGCCGCAATCTGCGGAAATCCTTCCTCTAAAGCAGTTTTAGCGAAGTCGGGGTACATAATGGTCTGTTCATAATGTTCACCCGCGGCGCCCGCTTTTAAATTTTCAACCGTTGAACCGATAACTCCCGCGGGAAATGAAGCCGTAATTTCAACTTCTCCCCCTTCCAGGAGTTTAAAGAGCCGTTTGGCGTGTTCTTTCTCCTGATCGGCGGTCTCCTCAAAGATGGCGGAGATCTGGATAAAGCCTTCTGCTTTGGCCTTGGCGGAAAAGTAGGTATAGCGGTTGCGGGCCTGACTTTCCCCGGCAAAAGCTGTGAGAATATTCTTTTCGGTACAGGTTCCCTTGAGCGATGACATGACACATTCTCCTTTCGCTATTTTTTTTAATATTACCAGTTGAGATGGAAGTTGCAAGAAATAGATTAAGGCAAAATCCACAAGATTTTCTTGCTTTAAAGTGAGTATTTTAGCACTATAGCAAGCTTTAGTGGTAAAGAGACCCTCTGATTTTTTTTGAAAAAGAACCCAATTCGATCATGTCTTATTCTCGAAGAACACATTTTGAACGTTTGCGGATCAGTCTGACCTGGGGCTTCGCCCTGATTATCGGCATTCTTGCCATCTTTGGCGAGAGTCGCCTGCAGACCTCATTGCTCGGCACAATGCTCTTGACTGTCGGCGGCATGTTCGCTGCTGTCGGCGCTTTTGGCCGTTTGTGGTGTTCGCTTTATATCGCCGGCTATAAAAACAATACCCTGGTCACTGTCGGGCCCTATTCTATTTGTCGCAATCCCCTCTATTTTTTCAGTTTTATCGGTGCCCTCGGCATCGGGCTCTCGACAAGCAGTTTTACCATCCCGCTGATTATTGTCTGCGGATTCGCCATCTATTATCCATTGGTTGTCGTTGACGAAGAAGCGCGCCTGGCGTCGCTGCACGGCGAGCACTTTCACCGTTATCGGCAAATGACCCCGGCCTTTTTTCCCCGAATTACCGCTTTTTCTGAGCCCAGGGAATATGCGGCGCAACCGATAATTTTTCGTAAAGATATTGGTGATTCCATTTGGTTTGTCTGGATCGTCTGTCTTTTACAGCTAATTTCCGCCCTGCGCGACTTTGCTTATATCCCGACCCTTTTTACCCTTTATTAATGGATAAATTCATCCCCCTCCCCAAAAAAGAGAGAATCGATCATGTCTGATTTTGTTGAAGAAGAAGATTTTGCTACCCTGCTGGAAGCGAACCTGGGTGGCGCCGAGAAGTTGAATAAAGGACAAAGCGTCGATGCGATGGTTGTCAAGATCAGTGGTGACTGGGTCTTCATCGATACGGGACGCAAGGGCGAAGGGGTTCTTTCCCGTGAAGAGTTTCTGACAGAGGATGGAACTATCTCGATCAGTGAAGGGGATACCATTCGCGCCATTTACCTCGGACAGGTCGATGGAGAGACCCGCTTTACCACGCGAATCGGTGCAAAAGGCGGGCAGGGGAGTGCGCAGATTGAAGAAGCCTGGCGCAGTGCCATTCCCGTCGAAGGCTCGGTCGAAAAAGAAGTGAAGGGCGGCTTTGAAGTTCGTCTTCCCGGCGCGGTCCGGGCGTTCTGTCCTTTTTCCCAGATCGACCTTCATCGCGGCGAAGCAGCAGGATATATCGGTCGACGCTGCGATTTCCGGGTCATTCAGTACAGTGAAGACGGCCGTAACATCGTCGTCTCCCGGCGGATTATTCTCGAAGAGGAAGCACAGCGCCAGAAAGAGTTGCTACGGGAAAGTCTGAGCGTGGGGATGGTCGTTTCCGGCACCATCCGTTCCCTCCTCCCTTTTGGGGCTTTTATCAACGTTGACGGCATTGACGGCCTCATCCCGATTTCGGAACTCGCCTGGGGCCGGGTCACAGACCCGGCCGAGATACTCTCTGTCGGCCAGATCGTTCAGGTCACGGTTAAAAAGCTCGATTGGGAGAACAACAAATTCTCCTTCAGCCTGCGTGATGCCGGCATCGATCCCTGGCAGAGTATCGGTGAGCGCTACAGCGAAGGGAGCTTTCAGGTCGGGACGGTTGCGCGTCTCGTCCCCTTTGGCGCCTTTGTGACTCTGGAACCCGGAATTGACGGGTTGATCCATATCTCCAAGCTCGGCGCCGGCAAGCGGATTGCTCATCCCAAAGAGGTCGTCCGTGAAGGGGAGAAGCTCGAAGTGAAGATTGAATCGATCGATCTTGCCACCCGCAAAATTTCCCTGGTTCTCGCCTCCGTCAGTCGTGCTGCGGAAGAGGCGACGCAAAGCGCCGATGATTTCCGTCAACTCGCTGCCAAGACCGAAAAAACCTCTTTTGGCTCCTTTGGCGATCTGCTGAAAAAGGCCGGTAAGAAGAAGTAGCCGTGTCCCTGAAGAAGGAGCGGATCGACAAACTTCTCGTTGATCGTGGATTGGTGGCTTCCCGGGAACGAGCGCGCGCGCTGATCCTGGCCGGAGCCATACTGGTCGATGAACAGGTGGTCGACAAGGCCGGAGCGCAGGTCGCCCGCGAGGCGGTGATCCGCTTGAAGGGGGAGGATATCCCTTATGTTTCACGGGGCGGGCTCAAGTTGGCAAAGGGCCTGGATGCTTTTGCCCTTGATGTTCGGGATCGGATCGCTCTTGATGTCGGTGCGTCGACTGGCGGGTTTACCGACTGTCTTTTGCAACGCGGCGCCAGGAAAGTTTATGCTGTCGATGTTGGCTATGGACAGCTTGCCTGGTCACTGCGCACCGACCCCCGCGTCGTCAATCTCGAACGGTGCAATATTCGCAGTTTAAGGGCTGAAGATTTATCTGAAACCCCAGATTTGGCCGTCATCGATGCCTCTTTTATCTCTTTGTCGATTGTCCTGCCGGCAACTCTGTCACTCCTGACCGTCGACGCCCTGATCGTTGCCTTGATCAAGCCGCAGTTCGAAGTCGGTAAGGGCGCGGTCGGCAAGGGCGGAGTGGTTCGTGATGCGGAGCAGCATGCCCAGGTTGTGCTCAAGATTCGCTCCCTCGCCGAAGAATCGGGTTGTCGCGTTATCGGCGTCACCGAGAGCCCCATCCTCGGTCCAAAGGGGAACAAGGAGTTCTTGATCTGTCTGCAAAAATTGAACAAAATCGGGCCTCACAGCGACAATCCGCCTCTGTCACCATAACTTTGACTGCCTTTTGGACACGGACATGAATCAGCATAAAGCTTATTTTATCGGCGCCGGTCCTGGCGCCCCGGACCACCTCACTCTCCTCGGTGCGCGCGCCTTGCAGGAGTGCGCCACGGTCTTTGCTCCGCTCCCTTATGAAGCGACCTTTGCCAGCCATCTCGTCGGCAAGGAGATCCTGGTCCCCTTTCTCTTCAGCTTTGAAGATTTGCTCACTACCCTGCATGACCGATTGGCAACAACTTCCGTCGCTTTCCTTATCCCGGGAGATTTAACTTTCTATTCCCCCTTTCAGGCCTTCATCGACATACTGGGTTCATCGGCAGTCGTTATCCCCGGGGTCGGGACGGTTAATGTCGCTTCGTCACGATTGAAAAAGACCCTCGATCTCCCAGGTGTTTGCAACCGGACCATTCTCACCTCGCCCCGCACCCTTGGCAACGCACCGGATTCGCCGACCCTGGCGCAGTTGGCAGCCCCGGGAGTAACGCTGATCATCTACATGAACAACCTGCCTTTGTCGCAACTGGTTGCCGAACTCAAAAGCGGCTATGGCGGTGATGTGCCGATCACTTTGTGCCATCGTTTGGATCTTCCCGGCGAAACGATCATCACCGCGACCCTTGACAGCCTGATTGAGCAGGTTGGTGACCGCGACTTCTTTAACCTCTCCGGTTCAAATCATCGCCCGGCGTTAACTCTGTTGATTGTCGGGGAGACACTGACCGCCACGGTCGATGGCAGTTGGTGGAATTTTCGTTATGAAACTTTATGGCGCCATTCGGCGGGGCAGGAATGAGAATAATTTCGCCGGTCGACAACCTGGCCGAAGCACTCCCCCTCCTTGTTGCCGGTGCAGACGAACTTTATGGCGGCTACGTACCGGAGGGTTGGAATGAGCGTTTCTCTTCCCTCGCTTCAATCAATCAGCGGACCTTTGCCGGTGCCCAGTTAGAGAATTTTGAGGAGTTGGCGGCGATCGTTGCCCTCTGCCAAGGGGAGGGGAAGCGTTTTTCCTTGACCCTCAACGCTCCTTATTACACTGATGCCCAGTTGCCGATGATTCTTGAGGTCGTCGATCAAGCGGTTGCGGCCGGTGTCAACGCTATTATCCTCGCAGACCCCGGAATACTGCGAATCCTTAAGCGGCGTTATCCGCGGGTCGAATATCATGCCAGTACCCTGGCTCATCTCTCTAATTCTTCGGCCATCGCCTTTTACCAGCAGCTCGGGATCAGCCGGGCGGTTCTGCCGCGCCATCTGACCATTGCCGAGATGGCAGCGATCGTTGCTGCCTCCCCCGACGTCGCCTGCGATGCTTTTCTCCTCGTCGGTAAATGTCCGAATACGGAAGGTCTCTGTACCTTTCATCACAGTAATCCCGACAAGATCTGGCCCTGTGAAATCCCTTACGAGATTGGTCCCCTGCAGGACACGCCTTCAGAAGTGTTAAAAAATGCCATGGTCCAACAGGGCAGTTGGTCGCAAAGTGACCGTCGACATGGTTGTGGCCTCTGTGCGCTTCCTGCGCTCGCCCGTATCGGTATCGCCGGACTCAAACTCGTCGGCCGCGGTGCGCCGGCAAGGCGCAAGATCGCCCATGTTCGTCTGGTGCGGCAGATGCTCGATCTTGCCAGTGAAGAACTCGATTTTTCGCGTTTCCAACAGCAAGCCATGGCGGCGCACCAGCGTAACTTCGCCACTGACTGTTCACCAAATGTTTGCTATTATCCGGAATTCTATCCCGACGACCTTTGATTTCTAAGCCAGGACATCATGACTATTCGCTGTCTGCATACTGCCGATCTCCATCTCGATGCCCCTTTCCCGAACTGGGGTGAAAAGGAAGGGGTGCGCCGCGCCGATCTGTTGAAATCTTTTGAACGCATTGTCACGCTTGCTATTAAAAATGACGTTCAACTCCTGCTGATCAGCGGCGACCTCTTCGATTCCCCTCATCCTCAAGCCGCTACGGTGAGTAGAGTCCAGGCCGAACTCAAACGTCTGGTCGATCGCGGCATCACCCCGGTCCTCCTGCCGGGAACCCACGATCCCTTTGCCCCGAAGAATTCCATCTACCGCCGTGAATCCTTTCCCGGAATTCTTCTGAGCGAAGCCCAGTTAAGTGAGCCCGTCCATCTCCCCCTGAAAGGGGTGAACTGTTATCTCTACGGGGTTGCCTACCAAAGCGGTAAAGCAGAAGAACTTCTCCCTGCGATGCAGCGGCGCGACCTGCCTGGCTATCATATCGGTTTACTGCACGGGTCCCGGCGCGGCAGTCCGGAATGGAATTACCGGCACAAAGATCTCCCCTTTGATCTCGCTGATCTCGTCGCCCTGCGTCTCGACTACGTGGCCCTCGGCCATTACCATAACTTTGCGGTACTGCAGGATGAAAACAGCCGGAATATCGCTGCTTACCCCGGTTCCCCGGAAGGAAAACGTTTTGGTGAAGACGGTCCGCGTTATTGTGCCCTGGTGACCCTCAGCGCTGCCGGGGTTCAGATCGAAGCCCTTGAAGTCAATACCCGCACTCTCGCCGAGGAGGAGATCGATCTGAGCGGGATTGTGACTCTTGAAGGAGCGATCGCCGAGATCCGGCGCTTGGCCAACCCTGATTTAATCCTGCGTTTACGTTTGACCGGTACTGTCGAGATCCCGCTGGCCTTGCCGTCACTCCTGGCGGCTTGTCGTGATGATTTTTTCTGGCTCGAACTTCTCGACTCCACGCGTTTGTACGACAGCGCTTATGCCCGCCGGATTGAACATGAAGAGACCGTGCGCGGCCTCTTTGTACGCCGGATGCGCCGCCTCATCGCAGAATCGCCACCTGAGCGACGACCGGTGGTGGAAGAAGCGTTTCGGGAAGTTTTGGCCCGCTTTGCAGCCACCGGGGGTGAGCGATGATCATTTCC
>JAXMLA010000339.1:0-2259 GCA_034370465.1 Desulfuromonadales bacterium | reverse complement strand
GAGGCCCCGGTGAAGGCACCCTTTTCCCGACCGAAAAGTTCGCTCTCGATGAGGTTGGCCGGCAAGGCCGAGCAGTTGACCGTGATCATCAAGCGCTCCTTGCGGCCGCTGCGCTGGTGCAGCGCCCGGGCGATCACCCCCTTGCCGGTACCCGTCTCGCCTAGGAGCAGCACGGTCGTGTCCTGGGGGGCAACCTGATCGATCTGGAAGAACACGTGGGAAAGCGTGTCGCTCTGGCCAATGATCTGGTCCAAGCTGTACTCGCGGGTAACCTCCTTACTCAGGTAGATGTTCTCGGCCTGCAAACGGTCTTTCAGGCGCTTGATTTCAGCGTAGGCTTTTTTCAGTGATTCTTCAGATGTTTTGATTTCGTTGATAGAAATATTAAGATTCCTGTTCGCAGTGACCAGGTCCTTGGTTCTCTCTTCAACCATCAACTCCATCCGATCGTGCTCTGACTTTAGTTGCATTTGCAAATCATTGCGGATGGTGTTATCGACGAACGACGCAAGTATGCAGCTAGTGGCGCTTTTCGCTCCTGCCTTGACCATCTGCAACCGCCCAAACTTTACAGAACCATCCCGTGCTTTAACTTCCAGCTCACAGCCCGCATCGCAAGACCCTTCGAGGACGGTTTGCAGAATCACGGCAAATCGCTCCACCGATTCTGGAGTTGCGACCAGATCGACAAATGGCTTCCCCACCAGCAACCGCCTGTCAGTTTCAAACATGCGCTCGGCTGCGAAATTGATGTCCAGCATCAACCCTTGCAGATCAAAGGTGAAATACGCTGTCGGTGCAAAGTCATACAGTTCCCTGTATTTGTTCCGCGAGACCTCCAGCTCCTCGATCGCCCTGCGCAGCTCCACGTTCTGCATTTCCACCTCGACCTGGTGGACCTCCAACTCGTGGACGAGCTTCTGGGTGTCTTCGGGTGCACCCGGCCAGCACACCCCTCGCGCGTCGTCCCGCACCCGCTTCTCGGCGCGGTAGCGCAGGGCTTCGCTTGTCGCCAACTCCAACGGGGGCTTCTCTCGATTGCCTTGCATGAGTGACTCCACGAACGCTTGGTCTGAGGCACCGGGGGGCTGCGGACACCTCACACAGTTTCACCAGTGACCGGGGGGAGGCCTGCACATTACTCGACGGCCGATGGCTGTCAATCCTCTTCGGCCCCGCTCCAGCTCTTGGCCGCCCTCCGGGGGCCAACCGCCGTCGGGTTCCGCCCCGGGCCTTCGGTCACATGTGGCGGCATTGCCATATGTGACGGCCGAGCCGGCCCCGAGCCCGTTCCCAGCCGCCCGCTCCACGCACAATTCCTCAACGATGATCAGGCACTTGCACGTTCGCCGGCGGGAGTGGAGCGCGTGGCATGCCGGTTGCGTTACCAGGGGGACACACAGCTACGGGTTGCGGGGAGAAAGGAGCGAGAACAGGAGGGGTCAAACGGATGTCGTGGAGGAGGCGCCGCAACAACTGCTTGGACAACGCAAGTAAAACGGACAAAGGAGAAACTACCATGAGAAGTGCACGCAAAATCGCTCAGGTAACTGCATCTGCCATAGCCCTGCTGGTCCTCGGGGGGGTCGCCCACGCGGCGCCGATCACCGGTTCCATCGACTTCACGGGCTTCTTCACTCCGGTCGGCGGGGATCCCGCCAATCTGGACTCGGCCACCGGCATCGACTTCACAGAGGCCCGGACCAACTTCGCCGGGCTCGGCAGCTATGCCGTGATTCCCGACGAGATCGATGTAACCATCAAGAACTTGACGTTCGACCCCTTTTCTTCGGAGTTGCCCCTGTTCTGGACCCTCACCGCCGGCGCGAACAGCTTCTCATTCGACCTGGAAACGATCACCAAGACCTTCGGGAACGAGACGCAACTCACCCTGTCGGGCACCGGAACCCTGATGGGCACCGGGTACGACGATACGCCGGGGACGTGGAACGTCACGGGGAACAGCGCGAACGAGCGCTACAGCTTCTCGGCCACCGCCACCTCCACCGCCACCTCGACGATTCCCGAGCCCGCGAGCCTGCTGCTACTCGGCTCGGGCCTGCTCGGCCTTGCCGGCGTGGGCCGTCGACGCAAGATGTAGACCCCGCCCGCCCCACCTCGCAACACACGCCCTGGGCAGCCCGGAGAGCCTCCTCCCCCGGGCTGCCCTTTTCTTTCTTGTCGATAAAGGCTCCCGAGGCTGCGCCTCACACCCATCGAGACGGGGGTTTCAGAAAGCTACACAGAGGGCTCCGTGTG
>JAXMLA010000338.1:0-48618 GCA_034370465.1 Desulfuromonadales bacterium | reverse complement strand
TGAAGGGCGGGATCGCAAGACGGGCGAACTCAAGTGGACCGGCGCCCGTGTCGACCTCATCTTCGGTTCGAACTCCCAGCTCCGGGCCTTGGCGGAAGTCTACGGATGTGAGGACTCCCGGGAGAAGTTTCTCCACGACTTTGTCGCGGTGTGGAACAAGGTCATGAACCTTGACCGTTTCGACCTTGCCTGATCGATCAAGCTCTGGCGATTAACAAAAAGCCCAACCTTTTCAGGTTGGGCTTTTTGTTTTCTATATCAGGCAGCGGGAGATTTGCGCTGTAGCGTTTTCATCCGTCAAGTCTTGACTCTCCCTGCAATCTCGACAAAATCGGCGACAAGAGCGGCAATATCGGCCTCGGTCGTGCTCCACGAACACATGAAACGAGCCTGGCCGCTGCCGATAAAGGTATAAAAGACCCAGCCGCGGGCGCGCAGTCCGTCGATCAGGCGCGGCGGCAGCGACAAAAAGACCGCATTCCCCTGACAGGGATGGACAACCGTGACGCCGGGGAGAGATGAGACGGCGGCAGCGAGACGTTGCGCACAGTCGTTAGCGTGGGTGGCGTGGCGCAGCATCGCGCCGCTGCGCAGCATCCCCATCCAGGGGGCGGCAAGGAAGCGCATCTTTGAAGCGAGCTGACCGGCTTGTTTGCAGCGGTAATCGAACTCATCAGCGAGTTCGCGATTGAAGAAGACGACAGCTTCGCCGACGGCCATGCCGCTCTTGGTGCCGCCAAAGGTGAGGACATCGACACCGGCCTCCCAGGTGATCGTCCGCGGCGCCACTTGCAGTGATGCCAGGGCATTGACAAAGCGGGAACCGTCCATGTGCAGGCGCAGACCGTGCCGGCGGCAGAGGTCACCGAGGTTGCCGAGTTCCTGCGGGGTGTAGACCGTGCCGAGCTCTGTCGATTGGGTGACACTGAGGACGCGCGGCTTGGGATAATGGATGTCGCTGCGCCGGGTGATGGCATGTTCGATCGCCGCCGGATCGACCTTGCCATGCTCGCCGGGGACGAGGAGGATCTTGGTGCCGTTAGAGAAAAATTCCGGCGCGCCGCACTCGTCGGTCTCGATATGGGAAAGTTCATGGCAGATAATACTGTGATAAGAGCGACAAAGACTGGCAAGCGCAAGGGAATTGGCGGCGGTGCCGTTAAAGACAAAGAAGACCTGACAATCGGTGGCAAAGAAATCCCGGAGCATATCGCAGGCGCGCTCTGTCCAGAGATCGGCGCCATAGGAAGGGAGGTGACCGACATTCGCCTCCACCATCGCCTCCAGCGCTTCGGGACAGATCCCGGCGTAGTTGTCACTGGCAAACTGGTAGCGCGGCAGTACCGGTTTCACTTTTTCCATGAGAGGACTCCTGACCAGAAATTTATGAGAACAAGCGTACAGCAACCCGATCGCAACGCAAAAGGTAAAAAAGCGCCCGAAGGATCAGATCCGTCCGGGCGCTTTTTCTACTGCTTATTAACCTGCGACTTTACGCGGCGGTTGAGCGCCGGTTACCGTAAGGGCTGCGCTTGGCAGCGCCCTCCTGACGCCGGGAATAATCCGGGGTCTTGCCGTAACTATTGCGGTCGCTGCGATTATAGACCTTCTTCTTGCCATCAAGCGCCATCGGCCGGGTCGGCTCTAACCCTTCGATGGTCGTCTGCGGCAAACGCTTGCCGATGAAACGCTCGATCCGCTCAAGACGCTGCTGATCGTCACGGCTGCCGGCAAAGGAGATGGCGATGCCGGTGGCGCCGGCGCGGCCGGTACGACCGATACGATGGACATAATCTTCAGCCGCCTGGGGGAGATCAAAGTTGATGACGTGGCTGATACCGTTGACATCAAGACCGCGGGCAGCGACATCAGTGGCAACGAGGATACGGACGCGGCCATCGCGGAGATCACGGACCGCGCGGGTACGGGCACTTTGTCCCATGTCGCCGTGCAGCGAAGCGGCCCGATGCCCCTTGCCGGAAAGCTCGATCGCCAGCGCTTCAGCGTCACGCTTGGTGGCAGTAAAGACGATGGTGCGGCCGCAATCGGGGTCGGACGCAAAGTGATGGAGAAGACGCTTTTTGTGAGACATATCGTCGGTCACATGCAGGCGTTGCTCGATCTGCGCCTGCGAAACCTGGGTAGTGGCCACCGAGACGCGCAGGGGGTCGGTGAGGAGACGACTGGCCAGGGCGGCGGTTTCACGGTCGACGGTGGCGGAGAAGAGGAGGGTCTGACGCGCCTTCGGGGCAGCGGCAACGATGCGGTCGACGGCATCACGGAAACCCATATCGAGCATGCGGTCGGCTTCGTCAAGGATGAGGAGTTCGACGCGATCGAGCTTGAGACTGCCGCGATCGAGATGATCGATCAAGCGTCCCGGTGTGCCGACAACCAGATCGATGGAGCCGGAGAGGTCACGAAACTGCGGGCCGTAAGGGACGCCCCCCAGGATGACAGCGCTCTTGACCCGCAGATAGCGGCCATATTTACGGGTCGCATCGGTGATCTGGGCGGCAAGTTCGCGGGTCGGGGTCAAAACCAGGACGCGCGGCGAACCGGAGTTACCACGCTTGAATTCGCTCAACTTTGCCAAAGCGGGGAGCATGAAAGCCGCGGTCTTGCCGGTACCGGTCTGGGCCGAAGCGAGGACGTCACGACCGGCAATAATCTGCGGAATCGACTGTAATTGAATCGGGGTCGGGGTGGTGTAACCACACTCGGTGATAGCGCGAAGGATCGGTTCGGACAGGTTAAACTCTGAAAAAGACATCTGTTTCCTTTCCCTGGGAAGACCGCGTGGCAGTCATCGAGGGTCGAATGGGGTGGCAAGATACCGCCGGTGCCGCTGCGTAAATAGTTACGTCAGGCAATAGAAAAGAATCACAGCAACAATCTATCCAGATTGGCCGGTAAGACTCTTCAGGATTGGCAATGGTGCATGAGGCGGCCGCGAAAAGAACGGTCCTGACTTCAAGTATCGATCGCCAACCAAGCGGTGCTGCCATGGGATTCTTTAGGAAAGGAAGCCGTGCAGAGATGAGGGGTCAGTGAGCGATGGGACAGAAAAAGGGTTGTGCCTGTGACTGCCATTTGAAACGGACGGTGAACGTACCTTATCTGTTCAAAAATAACAAGCTTTTCTTTTGACAGATTCGTAGCATTGAGATTAGCACTCAGAAATTTGTAAGGATTTCCTTGCAATCTTCCGTCCTTTTTCTTAAAACAGTTGTGTCTTTTTCCCGCTTCCATTCTCCCGCAACCGAGAGGTGTCCAGCTCATGTCCTTTTCTGGTGATCTTGAACATCTGCCTATTGTCGATATCATTCAACTCCTGAATTCAACAAGAAAATCCGGAACTCTCAAACTTTTGGGCGGGAAGGGGGAAAGCCGGCTAGTCTTTAGTGACGGTCATATTATCTGCGCCAACCACAGCAACAACAGCGTTCGCCTTGGCCAGGTCCTGATCAGCATGAACGCGATTACCCCGGAGATCCTCCAGCAAACTCTGGAGGAGCAGAAGCAGGCCGGGGAGCAGCGTCAACCCCTTGTTGCCATGCTCATCGATGGCGGCAAAATCGACAAAGACCTGGCTTTCAAAGGGCTTGAAGCCCTGATCGTCATGACGATCATCGACATTCTCACCTGGGACGGCGGAACATTTACCGTTGACGTCGACGATGTCGCTCTTTCGGAGGATTATCAGTATCTACCGGAAAGATTCCACAAGGACTTTTGTGTCAGCACCCAGAATGTTCTGATGGATGCCCTGCGCATTTATGACGAAAAGATGCGGGATGGCGTCCTGACCAGCGAAAGTATCTTTCCGAGCAGTGACGAACAGGAAATCCTCGAGTCAGCGCCCACGGCAGAAGAAGGACCGGAAGAAGTTGCGGGCCTGCATATCTCTGCGGACATCCTCGGTCTGGATGAACTGGACCGCATGGAAAAGAAGATTCCTGATGTCTTTAAAGGACTGCACGTCCCGATCATCAAACAAAAAGTCGTGGAAGAGATCGATCTCGGAGAAATATCCGGTGACGACCGCGTCCGACTCCTTGCCGCCATCGAGAGATTGACCCCGGCTGAAGAGAAGAAGAGCGGCGGCGACGGACAACTGCTGATCCTTTTCAGTCGCGAGCGCTTACTTAAAGGGGTGATCAGCACGTTATGCAAGCGCAGCGGCCGGTCGTTCTTCATGATCGACGACGCATCGAGTCTCGATCTGCTCATTGAAAATGCTTTAGCCAAAGAATTAACGCCGCTGCTGCTGATCGATGTCCCTGACGCAGAACAGGGCCCGGAGGATCTCCTGGTTCTCACCTCGCAGCGGACCAGCATCTATCCCGAACTGGTCTCAATTCAACTCTACCTTCCTGAACAGGAAGAGTTTGCTCTGCGCATGCTGGCAGCGGGCTGTCAATTAACCCTGCCCAAAATCGTCGACCCCCTGCCAGCCAAAACGGTTGCCAATACCATCGACATGCTGACCGCCCTGCATAACTGGTTGAGCAAACCGGCTTCCGCGGCGATCAACAGAATGGATAAACTCTTCATCGCGACGCTGAAATCGCTTGAGACCATCCAGGAACCGGCGGATATTTCACCGACCCTGCTAAAGTTTGTGGCAGAAACTTTCAGCCGCGGCCAAACTTTTGTCGTGGTCAAAGATTCGCTGGTGGCGGAAAGAGGCTTCGACCGTGACCGCCAGGTCGAAGGGATCGGCCCCTTCCCGCTGAAATCCAAAGTTGCCATCAACGACATCAAGACCTTTGCCCGGGTGGTCGAAAGCGGCGAGACCTTCTGGGGCGTCCCTGAAGATTTTCCAGCGATTGCCGCGGTGGCAACAACCCCTCCCCGCCTCGAAAAGATCCTGCTCCTGCCGATTCTTGTCGAGAATCGCACCATCGCAGTCGTTTATGGCGATTATGGTCTGGGGCACGCCGCACACGGCCAATGTGAACGTCTCTCTATTCTCGCCAGGACGGCAGGGTTGATTCTCGAAAAGGTTTTGCGGCAAAAAAAATCAGGAGTTTGAGTTGCTCATTTGCCAATAATTGTGCATTATTACCCCGCTTGCAACGCTCTTAAGACAGGATATTGATCATGGATGCGAAAACACTCAATCAGATTCTCGAAATCGCTTTTCAGAAAAAAGTCTCTGATGTCCACTTTGAGGTCGATAATCCCCCGTTTTTTCGCGGCAAAGGGCAGATTATCCGCTCGCGATTGCCACTTCTCACCGGCAAGGATACAGAATTCATTGTCAGCACCATCCTCGAATACAGTGGCAAGACCCTGAATGACAACATCCAGGAAATCGATTCCTCTTATGCTCTGCCGAACGGTGGGCGTTTCCGCGTCAGCATCTTCCGGCAACGCGGCCATTTCGGCATTGTCATGCGTGTTATCCCCCCTTACATCAGCACCTTTGAGGAGTTGAATTTACCGGATGTGCTCGCCGAGATTGTCAAGGCCCCGACCGGTCTGATTCTGGTCACCGGCCCGACCGGGAATGGTAAATCGACGACCCTGGCAGCGATGATGCGTTATCTGACCGAGACCTTTACCTACAACATCATCACCATTGAAGATCCCATCGAGTTTCTCTTTACCTCGAATAAAAGCTGCATCATCCAGCGCGAGATCGGCATCGACACCTCAAATTACGACAAAGCGCTGAAAGCGGCGCTGCGCATGGATCCGGATGTCATCATGGTCGGCGAACTGCGCGACAAGGAGACGATCGACAGCTGCCTGAAGGCAAGCGAAACCGGCCATCTCGTCCTCTCGACCCTGCACACCCAAGGGGCGGTCTCGACGATCCACCGGATTATCGGCAACTTCCCGCCCGAGAGTCAGGAGATCGTTCGCCAGCGTCTGGCCGACGTTCTGGTCGCTACCATTTCCTTGCGTCTGGTCAAAGACAAGAGCGGCGACAATATCCTGCCGGTGGTGGAGATCATGCGGACCACTACGACGATTCAAGCCTGTATCCGTGAAGGCCGCCTCGACGAGATCGAAAAGCATATTGAAAACGGTCAGACCCAGTACCAGATGCAGACCCTTGACCAACACCTCGTTCAGCTCTTCCAGGAGGATAAAATCACCATCGCCGACGCCAAGCGTCTTTCTCACTCGATGGATCTGGAGCGCAAGCTCACCTTTACCAGCTAAGACAGAATCGGAACCGGACGGACAGAGATCCTCCCCAACGCAAAAAGGGACGCCACTTCAACGGGCGTCCCTTTTTGCGTTTTGCGGACAAATCTAATAGTGTTTTTCTGCAATCGAGGCGGCGCGCTGGCGGCCAATTAGCCGCCTTTGTTCACTTCCGGTAGGCTTTGTCGTGCTGAGTATGCAGGCTGACCAGAACGATGGTCGGTCCATGGAGAAGGCAGGTAATCGCGCGGGCACTGCCGGTAATGCGCAAGGAATAGAGCTGTTCGCCGCTGGTCGGCTCGATCAGGCCATGAAGTTTTTCGAAGTTCAGTCCGGGGTGCCTCAAGAGCTGGGTCAGATCGAGCGCTACCAGCAGTTGCAAGGTCTTGGCGACCGCCTTGCGGATCGGCAACTCGGCCCGCATAACCGCCCCGTCAAAGGCCGGTCGGATCTCAACCCGCATCGGTCCACCGCTTGGCCACCGCCTCGGCCTCGGCCTCAGTCGTCACGGCGGTAGAGGGACGCGCATCGGTCAGGGACTCGCTGATCGCTCCCTTGCTCTCGGCTGTCCAGGCCCACAACTGGTGTTTGGGGACAGCCTCAACCGGAATCAGCATGATCCGACCGTCTTCCAGAACTTCAACATCGACGGTATCCCCTGGTTTGATCCCGGCTGTCGGGGGGAGAGTGATGCGGCGGCGGGTATCTGTTTGGACAAGCATGATCGTTACCTCCTGCCAGCAGACTAGCATAGCTACCCTATATGGGCAATTCCCATTTACTTGAAAAGGCCGAAGCCATATTGTATGGTCTCCGGCCTCTTAATTCACGGGGAAGCTCTTTACGATAAAAATCAGGCGCGCGACACGAAGCGACCGTCGCGGGTGTCGACTTTGATCCGTTCGTCCGATTCGAGATAGCCGGGAACTTGAATACGCAGGCCGGTTTCGAGGATCGCTTCTTTGGTTTGGGCGGTGGCGGTGGCATTCTTGATCGCCGGAGCGGTCTCGGTCACCAGCAATTCGACGATCATCGGCGGATCGATACTGACCACCCGCCCCTGAAAAACGCCAAGCTGCACTTCCTGACCATCGACCAAAAATCCGGCAATCGGCGCAAAGAGTTCTTCGTTAATCTCGAATTGCTCGTAATTTTCGAGATCCATGAAAACACCGCCGTCCCCCGAGCCATACAAAAACTGCCCCTTGCGCCGCTCGAAGTCAGCCTCATCGACCTTATCCCCGGATTTAAAGGCCTTCTCCAGAACCTGACCGGTCAGCATGTTGCGATATTTGGTCTTGACCAGGGTATTGCCGCCCCGCGCCGAGGGGGACTGCATGGTGTAATCGAGGATGATACAAGGGGCACCATCGAGCTGGAAGACCAGCCCGCGCTTGAAATCTGCGGTGGTTAACATGAATGACTCCGTTTCTTGAAGATGGCCGATATGCGACCTATTTTAAAAACATTTTCACACGGATAAAATCTGGTTTGTACGGATTGCCCTTTGCTTGATCGGTCTTTTATCCGTTTCATCCGTGTAATCCGTGTGAACCGCCCTTGAGGTTTAAAGTTGCCCATAAATCTCGGGGCGGCGGTCACGAAAGCAGGGGATCTGCTGCCGATATTCTGCCATCTCGGCAAAGTCGAACTCGGCAACAAGACAGGTAGCGATCTCGCCGGCTTCCGCCAGCACTTCGCCACGGGCGGACAGGAGCAGGCTCATGCCGAAGAAATCGAGCTTCCCCTGCACGCCGCAACAGTTGGCGGCGACGACAAAGAGCTGATTTTCAATGGCGCGGGCGCGCAACAGCGTGCGCCAGTGCTCTTGCCGCGGCTTCGGCCATTCGGCGGGGAGACAGATAATCTCGGCACCGTCGAGAGCCATGCGGCGAAAGAGTTCAGGGAAACGGAGATCATAGCAGATGGCGATGCCGAGGCGGCCGACGCTGGTGTCGACAACCAGATACTGATCCCCGGCGTGGAGGAAGCGATCCTCCCCCATCGTCGAAAAGAGATGGAGTTTGCGATACTTGCCGATGATCTCCCCCTGATCAATGACCCAGGCGGTGTTACAGACCTTATCGCCGTCCGGCTCGGCGAGGCTGCCGACGATGGTCAGCCCGAGTTCGGCACTCAAAGCCCGCAGTTTCGTCAGAATTCCGGGAGTGTGCATCGCCAATTCTGCAAGCTGGCGATAATCGTAGCCGCTACTCCACATCTCCGGCAGCACCGCAAGTTTGGCTCCCTGTGCTGCGACACTCCGCAGGCCTTGCTCTGCTGACTGCCAATTGGCCTCAATATCGCCGAGACGGATATTAAACTGGACAGCAGCGACTTTCAGAGTACGAGGCAGCATAGTGGACCTCCGGGGGAGTCAGCATGAGTAGCAAACGGTCGGCATTATAGACAGCAACCGCTCCAGCCGCAATATTTTTCAGCAAATGAAGACTGCCCTTTTGCCCCTCTTTTTCTTGACTCTCAACCGCAGCACAGAGTAAAAACAACACAGCGAATCGCCTCCCCCCTTTGCTCAGGATATCTATGGCGTGCGACATTACGGCTGCTCAATCACCCCCGAGCGGCTTCGGCCTTTACCTGCACACCCCCTTCTGTCGCAGCAAGTGTCCCTATTGTGACTTCTTCTCCATCGTCCCCCAACGTAGCCGGGAGGTCGAAAGCTATCCGGCCCTCCTGACCCAAGAACTCCGGCAATCGGCAAAGGCGTGGGACGGTCCGTTGACCTCGATCTTCTTCGGCGGCGGCACCCCTTCCCTCCTGCCGATTCAGGGGATAAAGGAGATTCTCGACTTCGCCCGCGCCACCTTCGGTTTTGCCGATGGCATCGAAATCTCCCTCGAAGCCAACCCCGGGACCGTCTCCCCCCTCTATCTTGATCAGTTACGCCGCGCCGGGGTCAACCGCCTCTCCCTCGGCATCCAGGCCCTGAGCGACGCAGACCTGGCGAAACTCGGCCGCGTCCACTCCCGCCAGGACAGTTTTGCGGCGATTACCGCTGCAAGAAGTGCCGGCTTCGACAACCTCTCCCTCGATCTCATCTACGGCCGCCCTGAGCAGAATCTCGACACCTTGCGGGGAGAGATTGCCCAACTCCTGGCGCTGGAGCCGCAGCACCTCTCCTGCTATGGCCTCACAATCGAGGAGGGGACCCCTTTTGCGCAGCTCGAAGCCTCCGGAATCTTGGAGCTCCCGGACGAGGAAGCGGCCGCGGCGGCCTATCGCTGCGTTGATGACGAGTTGACCCAGGCCGGCCTGGCGCATTACGAAATCTCCAACTTTGCCCGGCCCGGCTATGAATGTCGTCACAACCTCGGGTACTGGCGACGTCAGCCTTATCTCGGTCTTGGCGCCGGCGCCCATTCTCTGCGGGGCAACGGTTGGGGCGAACGCCTCTCGGTCCCGTCCGACCTCGAACTTTACCGTCAGCATCTTTTCAACAGCAAGACAACAGCGGCCTCCATTGAAGTCTGCGATCAACAGCTCGCCATGGCCGAGACCCTTTACCTCGGCCTGCGCACCGCGGAAGGGGTCAGTGACGCACGCTTTTCACAACAATTCAATCGCGACATTGCCGAGGTCTTCCCGAACGCCATTGCCCGCTGCGGGGAGCGGCTCAAGCATGACCACGGCCACTGGCATTTCGATCTGGATGGCTGGCTTCTTTATGATCATTTGATTAGTAACTTTCTTTAAAATTCAACACTTTTATCTTCCGGAGGCTTCATGCACGCATTGCTTAACTGGCTGGTCGAAACGATCGGCAACCTCGGTTATCCCGGCATCTTTCTGCTCATGGCGATGGAGAGCTCCATCGTTCCTGTGCCGAGCGAACTGGTCATGCCTCCGGCCGGCTATCTTGCCCAGCAGGGGAAGATGCACATCGGCCTGGCGATCCTTGCCGGCACCGTCGGCAGCCTGGTCGGGGCCTACGCCAACTATTTTGCTGCCCAGTACCTCGGCCGTCCCCTCCTTTACCGCTACGGCAAATATGTGCTGATCAGTCCGGAGAAGTTGCAGCGGATGGAGACTTTCTTTCAGCGCCACGGCGAGATCTCCACCTTTATCGGCCGCCTGTTGCCGGTTATCCGCCACCTGATCTCCATCCCGGCCGGCCTTTCGGGGATGAACCACCTCCGTTTCTCCCTTTACACCCTGGCCGGTGCCGGAATCTGGTGCACCATCCTTGCCTGGATCGGTTATGTCATCGGTCAGAATCAGCAGTTAATCATGCAGTATTCCCACCAGGCTCTCCTCTGGGTGGTGGTCGCCAGCGGCGCCCTGATCGTCGGTTATATCTGGTGGCAACGCCGCTACGGCAGTAAACCGTAAGGAGGCAGACATGAATGCCAACAATCCGATCCGTTGCGGCTGGTGCAGCAGCGACCCAAATTACATTGCCTACCATGATCTGGAGTGGGGCGTGCCGCTGCACGATGACCAACGCCTCTTTGAGATGCTCATTCTCGAAGGCGCGCAGGCCGGTCTGAGCTGGCTGACGATTCTGAAAAAGCGGGAGAACTACCGCCGCGCCTACGCCAACTTCGATATCGCCAGCGTCGCCGCCTTTGGCACGGCTGACAGCGAACGACTGTTGCAGGATAACGGTATCGTCCGCAATCGTCTCAAGGTGGCGGCCTCGATTAACAATGCCCGCGCCGTGTTGCAGATCCAGCAGGAATTCGGCTCCTTCGACGCCTTCCTTTGGCGCTTTGTCGATGGTATCCCGCAACAGAACAGCTGGCGCACCCTGGCAGAATTGCCAACCCGCACCACGGTGTCGGATCGTCTCAGCAAGGAGTTGCTGACCCGCGGCTGCAAGTTTGTCGGCTCAACCATCTGCTACTCTCTGATGCAGGCGATCGGTATGGTCAACGATCACACGATCGATTGTTTCCGCTACCGGGAATGTGGGGGGCGATGTTTAAAAATCGAGGGGACTTTTCGGCAAATACGCTGACGGCGATCTGGTCGCCCTGCGCATCGGATATGAAGAGAAATGCTTCAGGAACAGGCAAAGACCCTGGGAGGCAAGTGGGACAGGCATCAAAAGGTCTGGTTGATACGCTATGGCTGTATCGCCGGGACACCGCTGAAAAAACTTATAATATTGGAAACAATCGAAAACAACTGATTCATCGATATGTTTATACATTTATAAGCATCGCAGGTTTATAGTAATAAAATCTTGCTTACATATGTATAAACCATAGGCTGACAGCTCAATAACGAGTTGAACTTGATTGAAATAAAATACGGGAGCAGTTCATAATGACTATTAAAACTAATGAAGCGTTGCTGGCTAACGTTAAGGATGCCAAGGAGTTGTTGAGTAAAGATGCAGATAGTGCTGCGGCGTTACTCAGTAAAGCTGCTGAGGATGCTGCGGCGTTGCTCAGAAAAGCTGCTGATGAGGCAAAGGTGTTGCTCGGTAAAGCTGCTGAGGCAATTGAAGTTGATGAGCCTGCTAAAGTGTTGCTGAATGAAGCTGCTGAGAATGCTGAGGTGTTGCTGAATGGAGCGGCTGAGAATGCTGCGACGTTGATCAGTAAAGCTGATTATGAGGCTAAGGCTTTACTCAGTAAAGCTGTTATGACTGGCGAGAAGTTACTCTCCAGAGTGAAGCGACTGGAAGGAATAATCCCGATCTGCATGTACTGCAAAAAGATCAGGGATGATAGAGATATATGGAATCAATTGGAACAGTATATCACTGATAATTCCGAGGTTATGTTTAGTCATGGCATCTGTCCAAAGTGTTTTGAAGAGCAATTTCCCCCAAAAGAAGCTCAGAGAGATCAGCCCTTAACACGAGACAAAAGTAAAATATGAGGGTCCAACCAGACAGAAGCACCGGCCAAAAACCGCCGGGGTTCTGCCCGAGCCGTTAGACCGCAATCAGCAATGGAGTTTTCTATGACGAACGAACAGCGATCCGCTCTCATTCTCGGTGTATTCATCTGTGTCGGAATGATTGCAATGGCATATATTGCCAAAGATGCCGTGATCAGGTTCAAAGAGTACGAGCGGGTTGTAACTGTTAAGGGTTTAGCAGAAAAGGAGGTTTCAGCAAATATCGCTGTTTGGCCTATTCGTTTCACGGCCGCCAGCAATGATCTGGCTGACCTGTACGCAACAATGGAAGCGAATTCAAAACATATTGTTTACTATCTGAAGTCTTCCGGGTTTACCGAGGCAGAAATTACTGCAGCGGCACCAATCGTCACAGACAAGCTGGCGCAAGAGTATGTCGGCCAACAAGCAAGTCTGCGCTATACTGCACAGCAGGTCATTACCGTGTACTCGAACAAAATTGATGCAGTAAGAACTTCAGAGGGAAACCTGGCGGAACTTGGAAAAAAGGGGATTGCCCTGGGCGGCAATGAATACAACCAAAAAACACAGTTTCTGTTCACCGGCCTGAATGAAATAAAGCCTTTGATGATCGAAGCGGCAACCCGGAACGCCAGATCTGCGGCGGAACAATTTGCCGCTGACGCAAAAAGCCAGGTCGGGAAGCTGAAACGTGCTAATCAGGGTCAGTTCACAATAGAAGATCGAGATAGCAATACCCCTTACCTGAAGAAAATCAGGGTTGTATCTACGGTGGAGTATTATCTTGTCGATTAGCGAATCCTTTACGCAGATCAGACGTATCCGGAGAGCCATAATCGTATGCCTTCTCACTTAGCACCCCGTAAAATTCGCCAGGCATCGTTCTTCATTCTTCCTCTCATCCTCCTCTGTCTGACCTCCTGCAGCTCGCAGGACTGGCGAACCGCCAGCCGTGAATCCGCAGGAATTGCCCCTGACCCCGCCATTCACAAAGAAGCCGTCCTCCTGGTCTACGGAGCAAGAGCGTGGGGCTGGCGCGGCTGGTTTGCGATTCATACCTGGATTGCAGCCAAACCGACTGCGGCTGCTTCCTACACTGTCTACGAAGTGATCGGCTGGCGGCAGTCGCGAGGGCTGCCGGTGATGAGGATTGAGCAGGACCTTCCGGATCGCTACTGGTATGGTGAAGAACCGGCGCTGCTGAAAGAATTTCACGGAGAAGGGGTGGATGGATTGATTGCAGCCGTCGATCGCGCCGCAAAGAGTTACCCCTGGCCGCAAAACTACAAAGTCTTTCCCGGGCCGAACAGCAATACCTTCACCGCCTGGATCGCGCAAGAGGTCCCTGAGCTCGGTCTGGAGCTCCCCTTCTCGGCGATCGGCAGTGGCTATGCAAGTCAAGGCGCAGGTGACAAACCATGAGTGAATCGCTTTTCTCCAGCATCGAAGGCCGATTCCTCGCCATCGGCCTGACGCTGACAGTACTGATGTTTCTGGCGTTCGGAATTGCCGGGCACTTTTATCCCGACCAAGTTCTCCCTTATGCGGCAATGACCGGGCTTAATTTATTCATCGGCCGGGGAGCGGGCATGAGCCTCGGCTATGCGAATGGCTACAGTCATGCCCAGGTTGTGCCCTTCAACATCCTGGTCGAGACCATACAGGTCCTCGTCGTCTATCCATTATTCGCGCTGAGTTCGCGGCAACTGATCCAGTTGCGCGCCCTCAAGCCATTCATCACGCGCATTCAACATGCCGCCGAGTCTCAAGGTGGCATGGTCAAACCCTTCGGCATCGCCGGTCTGTTTTTATTCGTCTTTGTCCCGTTCTGGATGAGCGGCCCGGTGGTGGGGGCCATCATCGGCTTCCTGATCGGATTACGGCCGTGGGTCAACCTCGCCGTCGTGCTGAGCTCGACCTATGTCGCCATCGGCATCTGGGCGCTGCTGCTGAATGAACTCAGCGCCTGGGCTGCCACCGTCAACCGGTTCGCCCCCTGGGCCCTGGTCATCGCCATCGTGCTGATTGTCGTCGCCATGAATATGCTGCACCGGCGCCGCGACCGACTTAGCAAGGAATAACTATGCAGGGACAAAACAGGATGATGAAATGAAAAAAGAACCGCACATCACAACGGCCAGCGGCCGTTATTTCCTCACCGACCGGATCCGGGACGAAGTCAGCTTCCAAAGCACCCCGCAAGCACAAGGGCTGCCCCGGCCGCCGGTGCAAAAACCTTTTCCTCCCGGGAGCAGAATCATCCCCCTCCCCGGCCGTGACCGTTGGACGATCCCGTTTTGCAACCTCGAAGACGCTATTGCCGAACGCCAGAGTCACCGGCACTTTACAGAGGAGCCTCTGACCCTCGCGGAACTCGCCTTTCTCCTTTGGACGACGCAAGGCGTACGGGAAACACTCCATCCTGCCGCGGTAATGCGTACCGTCCCCTCGGCCGGCTGCCGTCACCCTTTCGAGACTTATCTTGCCGTTCTTCACGTCGAAGGTCTTGAAAGCGGACTGTATCGTTATCTCCCCCTGGAGCATGCTCTTGTTCACCTGCGTGCGGTCAACAACCTGCCGGCACACCTTGTTGCTGCCTGTCGTGGCCAGAAATTCAGCGGCGAAGCGACGGTCACCTTTTTCTGGACAGTCATTCCAATCCGCACTGAATGGCGCTATGGCGAAGCGTCCTACAAAGTCATTGCCCTTGATGCGGGTCATCTTTGCCAGAATCTTTATCTCGCCTGCGCCGCGATCAAGGCCGGCACCTGCGCGATTGCCGCCTACAACCAGACCTTGGCGGATGAATTGCTGGCGGTTGACGGGGATGAGGAGTTCACCATCTATATTGCGCCGGTGGGGAAGATTCCGGCAGCGCGATGAGCAGAGAAAAACCGGCCACACTGCACTGGCAGGTCTATATCCTCCTTTGTTCGGATCATTCCCTTTACACCGGGATCACCACGGATATCGCCAGGCGCTTCCAGCAGCATGTCGAGGGGCGCGGCGCGAAATATTTTCGCGGCCGGCAGCCGCTGCAGGTGGTCTACCTCGAAGCAGAGCACAGCCGCGCTTCCGCCAGCCGCCGGGAAGCCTTTATCAAAGGATTGAAACGGGAAGAAAAGGAGCGATTGCTGTTCCAGCAAAAGAGCGAGGCCCCCTGACGGGAACCTCGCTCTTTGCATTTTTACCGGACAAAGGTGTCAATCAGGCGGCGGTCGGCGGCGGCACAAAGACCCGCGTCGCCAACTCCTGATCGAGCATGAGCAGACCGCGTCCATCCCCTTCCACCCGCTTGAGTTTGCGAATGATCAACGAGAAGTTCGACTCCTCTTCGATCTGCTCGGTAACAAACCACTGCAAAAAGATTTTAGCGCCGTGATGATTCTCTTCACTGGCAACATCCATGAGCTTGTTAATACTGTCGGTGACAAAATTTTCGTGCCTGAGTCCGTAAGTCATCGCTTCGAGGGGCGAAGCAAAATCGTTACACGGCGCAGTAAAGGCGCGTAAATCGGTACGCCCCTGCGTGTCACAGATAAATGTGAAGAACTTCTCGCCATGGGTCATCTCTTCCAAAGCCTGAACCCGCATCCAGTTGGCAAAACCGGGGAGATCCTCCGATTGAAAATAGCCGGCCATGGCCATGTACAGGTAGGCGGAAAAGAACTCATTCTTCATCTGCTCATTAAGAGCATCCTGCAAGCGCGGTGTTATCATGTTTTCCTCCTCAAAAAAGTTATAGTTACGTATCAACATTAAATAAGATAACAACCGCTGTCAAGGACTGGGCCCGACTTTTCCGGTTACTTAACAAGACGTAACTTAGCCCCCTTGACGGTTGGCGCCGGGCTGATTTTCGGCGGTGTCGGCTCAGGATCGTCACTCGGTATCTGTCCGGCTTGCCACATCTTAGCGATGGCATCACCGAGCGTCGCACACTGCTTCATGCAGACCCGGCGCACCGGACAGGTGGTGCAATCGGCCGTGCCGGCGGCAACGCGCAGGGCATGAATCACTAACTCGACACTCTCAGCCTGATTCAGCGGGATAAAGTACATGAAATCTCCGGTACGGGTGTTATAGAGTGCGTTCTGCCGCTGCGACAAAGGCCTTAAGCTTATTCATCATCACGGCAAATTCAGCGGGACGCAGCGATTGCGGACCATCGCTGGCCGCCTTCTCCGGACAAGGATGAACTTCGATAATCAGTCCATCGGCGCCAGCGGCGACCGATGCATAAGACATCGACGGCACCAGCTGAGCATGACCGGTGGCATGCGACGGGTCGACGACGACGGGCAGATGGGTCAACTCTTTGAGGACCGGCACCGCCGAGATATCGAGGGTGTTGCGGGTAGCGGTCTCGAAGGTGCGGATCCCCCGCTCGCAGAGAATAACGCGCCGATTCCCTTCCGAGAGGATATACTCGGCGCTCATCAGATACTCCTGAATCGTCGTTGCCATGCCGCGCTTGAGCAGAATCGGCTTGTCGATCTGACCGACCGTCTTGAGCAGGGCAAAGTTCTGGACATTGCGGGCGCCAATCTGGAGGATATCCGAGTACTTGGCTACCAGTTCAACATCCAGAGGATTAACCACCTCGGTGACGATCGGCAGACCACTGGCTTCGCGCGCCAGCGCCAGAAGGCGCAAACCCTCTTCCTCCATCCCCTGAAAAGAGTAAGGGCTGGTACGCGGCTTGAAGGCGCCTCCGCGCAGCACCGTTGCCCCTGCTGCCTTGACCGCCAGTGCTGTCTCGACGATCTGTGATTCACTCTCGACCGAACAGGGACCGGCCATCACGATCACCTGCGGACCACCGATCACCAGCCCCGGTGCGATCTCAAAAACGCTCGTTTCGTGTTTAACTTCGCGACTCGCCAGCTTGTACGGCTTGAGAATCGGAACCACACTCTCGACTCCGGAGTAGGATTCCAGCGCCTGGAGGATACTCTTGCCGCGTTCATCGCCGACCGCACCGATGACGTTGCGCGTTTCACCGTGAATAACATGGGGACGATAACCGAAGGCACGGATCTGCTTCTTGACTTCCGCCAACTCTTCCTTGCTTGCATTCTGCTTCATGACGATGATCATAGCGAATTGGACCTTTCGTGATCGATGAACATGAAAAAATACAGGCCGCCGGATTGATTATTCTCCTGCGGCCTCTTCATTCATCGATCCTAAAATGAAAAACCACGGGAGAGCCTTGCAGCCTGCCCGTGGTTTGATGTGATTTTGTCCGTTGAAAACCCGTTCTCCCGACAAACCTCAACCCAAGGCAGGCAGCGCAAAATAATATGCGCACCAAAAGCCAAAAAAGTTAAAGGTTCTAAAGGTGTCCGTAGTGATCATCCGAAGGTGTCCTCAAATGGTACGAAAGAAGTTTTTTCTTTATAAACAATCACCCCGGGAAAGACAAGGGGAAAAACTGTCGGCATCGATCAGTTACATGAATTTACGCGGGTTAAGCGGCACGTTATTGAGGCGGACTTCATAATGGACATGTGGACCGGTCGAGGTCCCGGTATTACCAGAGGAAGCGATGAGATCACCGCGCTTGACGCGCTGGCCAACCTTCACCATCAGCTTGGAGTTGTGGCCGTAATAGGTTTTGTAGCCGTAACCATGATCGATAACGACCAACTTGCCATAGCCATTTTCGACATTCGCACGACTGACAATCCCTGCGGCGGTGGCGTAGACCGGGGTGCCGACCCGGGCAGCAATATCGATCCCTTCATGCATGGTCCGTTGACCGCTGAAGGGGGAGTTGCGAATACCAAAATTGGAGGTCAGCCAGCCCCGCGACGGCCAACCGCTCGGTTTGGAAGAAAGAAGGGAACTCTGCTCGGTCAAAAAACCGCGCACTTCTTCCTGACTTTCCCGTCGCAGATCGATCGAGGCACGAATCTGATCGATCTGTTGCTGCAAATTACTCATATCGCTATCCGGTGCACTCTCCGCCGGTCCGCCGATACCGACCTGAATGTTTTCCACTTGCCCGCCCGGACGGCTGATTTTAGCCAATGCCCGCATTTTTGCATCGTTCTGGGCGAGGATCACCATCTCTTTACGAACATCTTCCAGACGGTTGGCAAATTCTCGCAACTCATTATGCTGCAACTGATTCTGTACCCGTAAACGCTTGAGCTCGGAACGATCGACATTGGTGCGGAAATAATCGAAAAGGAGGAATCCCCCGAGCAATAAAACGCAAGTAAACATTGCCGTCACAGAGTAAAGCCACTTACGTCCGAACATATAGCGACGGACTTTATGCGATCCTTCCGGAATCAGTAGAATCGTATAATTTTTATTCGGCATAAAGCTGTACCTCCGGCTTCCCTGAAAAAAGAGCGCACAGTAAGCCACAGAAAGAAGGAAATGTCAAACTAACGGGGGACTACAGGAGTTCGATGCTCATCGCGATTTCGTCACATTCGGGGAATTTCGGGCACTTAATGCAGTCTCCCCAGATTTTGTGCGGCAGCTCCGACTTTTCAATGAGGTGGAAACCGAGCTTGGCAAAAAACTGATCTTTGTAGGTCAAGGCGAAGACTTTCTTCAGGCCGATCTGCCGCGCTTCCTGTAAACAGGTCTCGACAAGCTGCCGACCGATTCCCCGCCCTTCGAAGTTTTCATCGACAGCAAGACTGCGCACCTCGGCAAGATCTTCCCAGCAGATATGCAGACAGACGGTGCCGGCAACAACGCCATCCTCTTCCCAGACATAAAAATCGCGTATCATTTCGTACAGCTCGGAAAGAGAACGGGAAAGCATCATGCCGCTGCTGGCATAGGTCAACAGTAATTTGTGAATGGCCCGAACGTCGGGAATGGTCGCTTTACGAATCATGAAGATCCTCCTTATGATCAGGCCCCACCGAGTGTCTGATCAGTTCACGGGCGTGTATTTTCGTCGAATCGGTAATTTTGGCACCCCCGAGCATGCGGGCAATTTCACTGACCTGATCTTCGGCGGCAAGCAAACGAACGGTGGTAATGGTGCGGGCGTCGACCGTCTCCGCTTTTCCCACCTGATAGTGATGATGGGCAAAGGCCGCGACCTGCGGGAGATGGGTAATACAAAGGACTTGCCGGCCGCTCGCCACCGCGCGCAACTTCTCCCCGACCGCGGTCGCAGCTGCTCCGCCGATCCCGGCATCGACCTCATCGAAGATCAGGGTCGCCACTTCGGCGCCAGCCGGAGCCGTACGCTGAATCGCCAGCATCAGCCGCGATAATTCGCCACCAGAAGCGACTTTGGCCAGAGGACGCGCCACTTCACCGGGATTGGCCTGCAATAAAAACTCGATCTTTTCACAGCCATGCGGCCCGGGTGTCGGCAAAGAGGTCAGCGCTACAAAGAAACGTGCCTTCGGCATCGCCAGATCGCGCAGTTCCCCTTCCACCCCTTGCTGCAAGGTGATCGCAGCGGCGGAACGAACCCGGGTTATCTGTGCAGCGATTTGCAGCAAAGCACTTTCATTGTCCTTCAGCTTCTTCTCCAGGGCAGCACGGGTGGCGTCAAGATTGGTGAGCTCGGCAAGTTCACAGCAAACTGAGCCATGGTGCACCAGAATATCTTCTATCGTTGCTCCATATTTACGTTTCAGCCGATGCAGGAGATCGAGACGGGTCTCAATCTCTTCCATGCGCACTCCATCAAAGGCAATTTTCTCCGCATAGTCACGCAACTGCGTGGCACTATCCTCAAGGACGTAAAAAGCGCTCTGCACGGCTTCGGCGAGGGGGGTCAGGTGCGGATCGATCACCGCCCCTTCCTGCAGTTGGCCGGCAAGGCGCGCCAGGGTTTCGCAGATCGCTCCCTCTTTGGCATAAAGATCGTCATAGCCGCCTCCGGCAATCGCTGCCAGTTTTCCGGCATGCTGCAACAGAGTGCGCTCGCTCAGGAGTTGCGCATCTTCGCCGGCCTGTAAAGCAGCAGCGGCAATCTCCTGTTGCTGATAATCGAGAAGGTCGAGACGTTGCTGCCGTTCCTGTTCGGCGCGATCGAGACGGGCCAGCTCGTCGCGCAAATACCTGATCTCTTCGTAAAGAAGGCGATAAGCGCCGACATCGTTCAAGATTCCGGCATAGCTGTCAAGGAGTTGACCGTGGGTCTCGGCCCGCGCCAGGGTGAACTGTTCGTGCTGGCCATAAATGGCCACAATCTGTGTCAGCCAGCTTTGCAGCTGGGTCGCTGTTGCCAGGGTGCCGTTGACATAAATGCGATTCTTCCCGGAGAGCGACAGGATGCGCCGCACGAGGAGGTCGTCGCCATTGTCAAAGCCGGCCTCCGCCAGAGCGGCACGGAGGTTGGTCGCCTGCTTCAGATCAAAGAGGGCCTCAACCACCGCCTCCTCTTCGCCGGTACGGATCAGATCGGTGCGCGCTTTCCCCCCCAAAAGGAGATCAATGGCATCGATGATGATCGACTTTCCGGCACCGGTCTCACCGGTGAGGACATTCAATCCTGACGCAAAGGAAAGAGAGAGTCGATCGATAATGACAAAATTGCGGATGTTCAGTTCACAGAGCATACAAGCGTTCCTGAAGAGGGCGCAAAGTCAACGTTCGCCCCAGCGCAACTTGGCGCGAAGAACTTCGAAGTAATCCTTGGTCGGACTCTTGATCAGCAGGGTATGAATGGACGATTGCTGTAACTCAACAACATCGCCGAGTTGAAGCTGCATCCCCACCTGCCCATCGGCAGTGAGATGAACCATTTGGTCGTCAAAGGTGACATGAATGCGGATCACCGCATCGCCGGGGACAATGAGGGGGCGGTTGGTCAGGGTATGCGGACAGATCGGGGTGATAACGAGAGAATTAACCTGCGGGTCGATGATCGGTCCACCGGCTGCCAGGTTGTAAGCGGTCGAACCGGTGGGAGTGGCGATGATCAGCCCATCCGCCTTGAAGGTGGTGAGATAATGGCCATTCACCGTCGCCTCCATGTCGATAATCCGGGCCAGCGCTCCCTTGTTTATCACGACATCATTCAAAACGGAATAGTGCGCCACCTGCACCCCGGCGCGCAGCACAACACAATCGAGCTTCATCCGCCGGGAAAGTTCAAATTCACCGGCCAGAACCCGCTCCAGCGTGGCAAAGGTTTCATCTTTCGTGATCTCGGTGAGAAAACCAAGGCTGCCAAGATTAACGGCGAGGATCGGCTTTTCCTGGTCGCTAAGATGACGCGCTACCGAAATCAAAGTGCCGTCGCCGCCAAGGATGATCACCAAATCAGCACGCTCCGGGATATCACCATCGACGTAATCCCGCTTTATCCCCAGGGAAGCGGCCAGGTCCTCTTCAAGCAGCACTTCAAGACCGTGTTGATGCAGCCAGTTCATGACCTCCGCTGCAAAAATACTGGCCAGCGGATGATTCTTCTTAGCGTAGATGGCAACCCTTTGCATCGATGATCCTTCCACAGCTGAAGTGGCGCATATTATTATCACAGCTTGAACAGGCTGTCCATGGATTGATCGTCCCGTCGGTGACAAGAGAGATTGCTGAATTCAGACGCCATATGCTAGATTATCGCCTCATTATCCTTGACCTTGACGAGCAGAAATTTATGGATCTCTTTGACGATATTGCCCCGGAAAAGAACGGCCCCCTTTCCGAGCGGATGCGCCCGCAGCGCCTTGATGAAGTGGTCGGCCAAGCCCATCTCATCGGCGAAGGAAAGATCCTGCGGAAACTGATTGAAGCCGACCGCCTCACCTCGGCGATCTTTTGGGGACCGCCCGGGACCGGAAAGACGACCCTGGCGCAAGTCATTGCCCAGACCACCGAGAGCCGCTTTGTCTTCTTTTCTGCCGTCTTGAACGGTATCAAGGAAGTGCGGGAAATCGTCGCCAAGGCGCGAGAGGAGCGCCGCTATCACGGCCGCAAGACCCTCCTCTTTGTCGATGAAATTCATCGATTCAACAAAGCCCAGCAGGATGCCTTTCTGCCGTATGTCGAGCGCGGCGAGATCTCGCTGATCGGCGCCACCACCGAGAACCCTTCCTTTGAGATCAACGCCGCTCTCCTTTCCCGCTCACGGGTCTTTGTCCTCGAACCCCTCCCCGCCGGTGAAATCCGTCGTCTCCTCGAACGCGCCCTCATCGACCCGCGCGGCCTCGGCGACCGGCAGTTGACGGTCGAATCCGAAGCTCTCGACTACCTGGCGGAGATGGCGCAGGGGGATGCCCGCATCGCCCTCAACACCCTCGAAGTTGCCGCCGACTCAGCGCTGCAGCAAACCATCACCCTCGACATTATCCGCGATGCCCTGCAACGCCGTGCCAATCGTTACGACAAGAACGCCGAAGAGCATTACAACATCATCTCTGCTTTTATCAAAAGCATGCGCGGCTCCGATCCCGATGGCGCCCTGTACTGGCTGGCGCGGATGCTCGATGCCGGTGAAGACCCGATCTTCATCGCCCGGCGCATGGTCATCCTCGCGTCCGAAGATGTCGGTAACGCCGATCCCCGCGCCCTGCAAGTGGCGGTTGCCACCCAACAGGCGGTTCATCTCATCGGCCTGCCGGAAGGGCGCATCCCCCTGGCGCAGGCCGCCACTTATCTTGCTACTGCCCCCAAGAGCAACGCCGCCTATCTCGGTATCGACGCCGCCCTGGCGGAAGTGCGTAAAAGCGGCGGGCTCCCCGTGCCGCTGCATATCCGCAATGCCCCGACCAAGCTGATGAAAGATCTCGGTTATCATCAAGGATATCGTTATGCGCACGACTCAAAGGAGGGATATATTGCTCAGGAATATCTCCCCGAAGCCCTGCAGGGGACGCACTACTATCAACCGACCGAACATGGTTACGAAAAGATGATTGGTGAACGGATGCGGTACTGGCCAGGGATCAAGACAGGGGCCGGGAATGAAGTATAAATGCCAAGCGCGACCACAAACGGTCGCTCTTGGCATTTTATAGCTAAGCGGAGATTGTCTGCCAGAAGAGGGCCAAAAGCATGGTCCCGGTCACGCAGAGGACAAGATAAAGAGCGAGAACCCGCTTGTGAAACATGCTGTACAAAACGGCCATCACCGGCAGGGCGGTAACCGGACCGCCGATCAGGAGCGCGATCCCCGGCCCCTTGGCGAGGGCGATGGTCTGTCCGGGATCAGGGAGATAAAAGCCGTAGAGCATCGACGCGGCCGTGACTTGCGGCAGATGCATGGGGATCGTCGCCGCCATGAGCAGGAGAGTTTGCAACATTCCGCCATGGCCTAAAAGGTTCGTCATCCATTCGACAGAGATGAAGGAGAGGGCAACCACTTCGACGACCAGACCGATCAGGGCGAACTTGCCGATTTTGAGCGATCCTTCCCAAAAACGGGCGCAAAAGACGAGAAATTTGTTGTGCGTACAACGATCGACACGGTGCGAGAGTTGCTGGCCGCATTCACAGCGCAACGATTCCACCGGATAATCGGGGTCATGAAAATCTCCGGGCGGAAGTTTCTCCTTGAAGATGATCTCTTCACTAAAGCCGTAAGGCCGCAGGAAGAGGGTCAGATAACCGGCAAAAAGACCTAAAAAGATGGCGCTGACCAGAATCAAAGTGGCCCATTCGATACCGAGCATTCCGGAGATCATCGAATAAGACGACGGACTCATGATCGGCGAGGTGACCAACAGCGCCACCGCCGGGGCGAGCGGGACGCCGGCCATGAGCAGTGAGATCACCAAAGGGAGCGTGGCACAGGCACACAAGGGACTGACCACACCCAGGAGGGCGGCCGCAGGAATCGCCCAGGGGCCAAGACGGACAAGGATTTTACGAATCTTGACGTGCCATTTGAAGGTACGGATAATCGCCTCAATCAGGACACCAACTGCAAGATAAGGCAGGATATAAACAAATTCCTTCCACAGATCCGCCCCCAACTGCATGAGGATTCGCATAAAATCATCCATCACTATTCAACCTTCCCTTGATTGACTTTTGTCTCTGCGTCGTCGCTGAGACGGCTTTTCGTCAACAAAGGTAACGACCGAAATACCAAATCGTTACCCTTGTGCGGGCTTTCACCGGATCTGAGCTTTTAACGCTGTAACGACTGCAGAGGTTAGCAATTCCTGTTCCATTTCATCCTTGGCGAGAAAATCACAGTATGTTCGCTTTGCAAGTCTATTTTTTCGTGCTATGTTGATAATTCATCATTTCGCGGAAGATTCCGCCACAAAAGGATAGCGAAATTTATGGCCCGCAACTTCAAGGACAAAGTTCGTGAACAATTTGGACGGACTGCCGATGGCTACGTACGAAACAAGGGTTTTGCCCAAGGGGAAGATCTTGCCGCGGCAGTGCGATTGCTTAAACCGACCCAGGATGACGTGATGCTCGATGTCGCCTGTGGTGGCGGGCACACTGCGCTTTACTTTGCCCCCTATGTCCGCAGCGTCGTCGCTTCCGACCTGACCATGCAGATGCTGAAAAAGGCCCAGGAATTTATCAGTGAAGAGGGGGGAGTCGAGAATGTCACCTTCCGTGAAGCCGATGCCGAAGATCTCCCCTTCCCTTCCGGCGCCTTTACGATACTCACTTGTCGTATCGCTCCGCACCACTTCCCGGATGTGCCCCGGGCCCTTAAAGAGTTTCACCGGGTCCTGCGGCGCAAGGAAGGGCGACTGGTGATTGTTGACACCCTTCTCCCCGAAGACGAGGAGGTCGCCGAATTTCTCCAAAGAGTCGAAAAGACCAGAGATGTCACCCACGTCCAATCGTATCGGCAGGAGGATTCGGTGCGAATGATCGACGAGGCAGGTTTTGATGTCCGTGAAACCGAGATCATTCCCAAGACCCATGAGTTTCAAGAGTGGGCCAAACGGACCGGCATGAGTCGGGAAGCAGTGCAGCAGCTCAATCGCACCTTTATCGACGCACCGCCCAAAGTGCAGGATTACTTCAAATTGGAAACCTTTGCCGGCGAAGTCGAAAGTTTTACTGATCAAAAAATTCTTATCTTTGCCACGCGGCGCGACATAAAATAGCACCACACTATTTTCCCGTGTTTTTTGCTGCGCGAACTTCGACAAAAGAGCCCACCTCAGAAATGAGGTGGGCTCTTTCCATAGATTCAAAGCTTGAGATTCTTGGCGAAAAGGGCTATTAATGTGCACTTTGTTGTTAACGGGCTCTCCGCTGCAAATCAGCAAAATCTGCCATTTCTTTTGACAGGGGAATCTTTATGCTACTCATGATCGATAATTACGATTCCTTTACCTATAATCTCGTTCAATATTTTCAAGAACTTGGTACAGAGGTCGAAGTTTATCGCAACGATGCCATCACCATGCAGGAGATCGAGGCGAAGCATCCGCGCCGCATCGTCGTTTCACCGGGACCGGGAACACCGGCAGAAGCCGGGATTTCGGTTGAAACCATTCGGCACTTTTCCGGACGCATCCCGATTTTAGGGGTCTGTCTCGGCCATCAGGCCATCGGCGAAGCCTTTGGCGGCAGAATCATTCGCGCCGGCAAGTTGATGCACGGCAAGATCAGTGAAATTCACCATGACGGCACCGGCATCTTTCGCGGCCTCAGTAATCCCTTTGAAGCGACGCGCTACCATTCTCTGGTCATCGAACGCAAATCGATACCATCCTGCCTGCGCATCAGCGCCTGGACAGCCGACCATGAAATCATGGCAGTCGAGCACCGCGAACAAGCGCTGTGGGGGGTTCAGTTTCACCCGGAATCGATCTTGACGGTCGAAGGAAAAAAAATGCTGAAGAACTTTCTGGAGATGACCTGACCTTGGTCTGGAGTCCCTCGTCATCGCCTGCATGAAGGAGTTTTCATGATCAAGAACGCTATTGCAAAAGTAGTCGAACGCCAGGATCTCTCGGAAGGAGAGATGATCGAGGTCATGGACCAGATCATGTCCGGCGGCGCAACTGCGGCGCAGATCGGCGCCTTCATCACCGCCCTGCGGATGAAAGGTGAAACCGTTGCCGAGATTACCGGGGCGGCGCGCGTTATGCGCGAGCGCGCCACGCCGATCCGGGTCGGCCGCAATGTCCTCGATATCGATCGCGACGATATCAATCTTGATCAGGAAACGATCCTCGACGTTGTCGGCACGGGCGGCGATGGCACCAACACTTTCAACATCTCCACCACGGTTGCCTTTGTCGTCTCGGCCTGCGGCGTCAGGGTCGCCAAGCACGGCAACCGTTCCGTCTCTTCGGCCTGCGGCAGCGCCGATGTCCTGGAAGCCCTCGGCGTCAACCTCGACGTCACTCCGGAAGTGGTTGAACGCTGCATCAATGAGATCGGCCTTGGCTTCCTCTTTGCCCCGGCCCTGCATGGGGCGATGAAGCATGCCATTGGCCCGCGCAAAGAGATCGGTATTCGTACCATTTTCAATATCCTCGGCCCTTTGACCAACCCGGCCAAAGCCGATTGTCAGGTCATGGGGGTTTATCGCGAGGATCTCGTCGAGACGCTCGCCCAGGTGCTGCACAACCTTGGCTGCCGTAAAGGCTTTGTCGTCTGCGGCAGTGACGGCATGGACGAAATCACCCTGACCGGCGCCACCTCCATCGCGACGGTGACCGCAGACGGGGTCAAGATCGGCCGCATCACTCCGGAAGAGTTCGGATTTCAGCCTTGCACCATGGCCGATCTGCGCGGCGGTAATGCCCAGGGAAATGCGGTCATCGTCCGCACCGTCCTGACCGGCGAAAAGGGGCCGAAACGCGACGTCGTTCTGCTCAACGCCGCCTACGCCTTAGTGGCTGCCGGTAAAGTTGACACTCCGCGCGAGGGGATCAAACTTGCGGCGGAAGCGATCGATTCCGGCCGCGCCCTGGCGCAGATCGAGAAACTGGCGGCGTTGACCAACGCCTGAATTTGACATGTAGGGGCGCTGCTTGCCGCGCCCTGTTCGTGACAACACCATAATCGGGCGCAGCAAGCAGCGCCCCTACGAAACCATAAATATCATGAACGCAACCCCCGACATCCTGCAAAAAATTGTCGCTCACAAACGTGAGGAAGTTAACGCCGCCCAGGCTAAATTTCCATTGGCGCGCTTGCGTGATCGCCTCGCCCTGGTTGAGGATCAGCCACGGGGATTCATCCGCGCCCTGCGCACCATGCATGAATCCGGGGGGACGGCGATCATCGCCGAGGTCAAGAAGGGATCGCCGAGCAAGGGGATTATCCGCCCTGATTTCGATCCCGTCACCATCGCTGAGACCTATCAGGCGCACGGTGCCACCTGCCTTTCGGTCCTCACCGACGAAAAATTCTTTCTCGGCCACCTGAACTATCTCGGACTCATCCGCGAACAGGTCAGCCTGCCGCTTTTGCGCAAGGATTTCATCTGCGATCCGTACCAGATAATTGAAGCGCGTGCTTACGGTGCCGACGCTGTTCTGCTGATTGCGGCGATGCTCGACCTGCAGCAACTGCGTGATTTTTCCGCCCTGGCAACTGAACTCCATCTTGACGTCCTCCTCGAAATTCACGATGAAGCGGAACTGGAACTGGCATTACAGACCGATTGTGAACTGATCGGCATCAACAACCGCTCGTTACGCACTTTTGTCACTGATCTCGGCACGACTGAACGTCTGCGCCCCCTGATCCCTGCCGATCGCTTCGTCGTTGCCGAGAGTGGCATCAACAACCGTCCTGACATTGTTCGCCTCCTCTCTGCCGGCGCCGGTGCTTTCCTCGTCGGCGAGTCCTTAATGCGTGAAACTGACATCGGCGCCAAGCTGGAAGAATTATTAGGGTAATTTTTACATCAAATGTCATTCAAGGAGATCAGCATGCAAACCAAAATCCTCCTCCCCGAAGACCGTATTCCCAAACAGTGGTACAACATCATCCCTGACATGCCCGGCCCCCTGGCGCCGGTCATTCATCCCGGAACGATGCAGCCGGTCAGCCCCGACGATCTCCTCCCCCTCTTCCCCATGGGGCTCATTGAACAGGAAGTATCGCAGCAGCGCTGGATCGATATTCCTGAACCAGTACGGGAAATCTACAAGCTCTGGCGTCCGGCCCCCCTCTTCCGCGCCCATCGCCTGGAGAAGGCCCTCGGCACTTCGTGCAAAATTTATTACAAATATGAAGGCGGCTCCCCGGCCGGTTCGCACAAGCCGAATACTGCCATCCCCCAGGCCTACTACAACAAAATTGCCGGAACCAAACGCATCGCCAGCGAAACCGGCGCCGGCCAGTGGGGCTCATCCATCGCCCTCGCCTGCCAGATGTTCGGCCTCGAATGCACCGTCTACATGGTCAAGGTCTCCTTCCAACAGAAGCCGTACCGCAAGAGCATGATGCAGCTGTGGGGAGCCAATGTCATCCCTTCACCATCGAACCAGACCAATGCCGGGCGTTCCATCCTTGCTGCTTACCCTGATAGCAACGGTTCCCTCGGCATCGCCATCAGTGAAGCGGTGGAAGACGCCGCCACCCGCGACGACACCCGTTATGCTCTGGGAAGCGTCCTCAATCATGTTTGCCTGCATCAAACGATCATCGGCATCGAGGCCAAGGAACAGATGGCTTTAGTCGGCGATTATCCCGACGTCGTCATCGGCTGCCACGGCGGCGGCTCCAACTTTGCCGGCATCGGCTTCCCCTTTGCCGCTGACAAAGCGGCCGGCAAGAACGTGCGTATCCTCGCCATCGAGCCGACCAGCTGCCCGACCCTGACCAAAGGGGTCTATGCCTTCGATTACGGCGACACCGCCAAGATGGCCCCGGTCGCCAAGATGTACACCCTTGGCCACGACTACATGCCACCCGGCATCCACGCCGGCGGTCTGCGCTACCACGGCGCTTCGCCCCTGGTGTCGCAACTCGTCCACGCCGGCATCGTCGAAGCCAAAGCCGTACCGCAGCTCGCCTGTTTCGAGGCGGCAGTCCTTTTTGCCCGTTGCGAGGGAATCATCCCGGCGCCGGAGTCGTCGCACGCCATCCGCGGCGCTATCGACGAAGTGTTGCAGGCCAAGGAGGAAGGAAAGGAGAAGACCATCCTCTTCAACCTCTCCGGCCATGGTCATGTTGATATGGTCGCCTACGACGATTACTTCGCCGGCAAACTCGATGACTTCGAGTACCCCGCTGAGGCGATCAAAGAATCTCTGGCCAATCTGCCCAAGGTTTCCTTTTAAGGGTTCCCATGGTCAAAATAAAGATCTGCGGAATCACTGAACTGAGCGATGCTCTGCACGCCGTCGATTGCGGGGCTGACGCCCTTGGCTTTGTCTTTTACGATCGCAGTCCGCGCGCAGTGACACCACACAAGGCGCAGGCAATCATCGCTCAACTCCCGCCCTTTGTGACGGTGGTGGGGCTTTTTGTCAACGAAGATCCCCGCATTGTTCATGAAGTTGCCGATCATTGCCATCTGGATGTGATTCAGTATCACGGTGATGAAACTCCGGAGACGGTGCGGAAGGCGCCACGTCGTTCGATCCGCGCGCTGCGGATCAGAGAGGATGCAACCCTCGACGATCTTGATGCTTACCCGACCAGCGGTCTGCTCATTGATGCCTGGGTTGCAGGGGCGTTCGGTGGCACCGGCATCCTTGCTAACTGGGAGATTGCCGCCGAAATTGCCAAAAAGCGCCCGTTGATACTCGCCGGCGGCCTCACCCCCGAAAATGTCACCACCGCCATTCAAGCGGTCCGCCCTTATGGGGTCGATGTCTCCAGCGGCGTCGAGCACGCTCCCGGCCACAAGGATAAAGAGAAAGTCGCGGCATTTATCAAGGAAGTAAAGCACTGCAATAGCACCACCACTATTTCGGAAATGGGCAATTGATGTCTGACATCAAGTACAGAGCGGATGTAGATGGGCTTCGCGCGGTCGCGGTACTGGTCGTGCTCTTTTTCCATGCTGGCTATTCCGGTTTTGACGGCGGTTTTGTCGGGGTCGATGTCTTCTTTGTCATTTCCGGTTATTTGATCACTTCACTGATTCTCAAGGATCTGGATATTAATAATTTTTCCATCATCCAGTTCTACGAACGCCGCTTTCGCCGCATCCTGCCGGCGATGTTCGTGGCGACCGTACTGACCGCAATCTTTGCCTGGTTTATCCTCCTTCCTCCTGACTTTGTCAGTTTTGGCAAATCAGCGGCAGCGCTGGCGGGATTCTCTTCCAATGTGTACTTTTGGAAACAAACCTCTGGCTACTTTGGGGAAGCAGCAGAATTGATGCCGCTACTCCACACCTGGTCGCTGGCTGTTGAAGAACAGTTTTATATCTTCTTCCCCTTGATTCTGCTCCTTTTCTTTAAGTTTTTCCCCCGCCACCTCGGCCGGCTGATTCTCGCACTAACGATCGTATCACTAGGTTTGCGCATCTGGAGTGAAAATTATCCGGAAACGGCATTCTACATGCTCCACACCCGTGGCTGGGAACTGATGCTTGGCGCACTCCTTTCCGTCGGGAAAAGAACAACGGCAACCGCCCGACAAAGTAGTCACCTCCTGCAGGAAATCGCTGGTATCGGCGGAATGGTGGCGATTTTCGCCGCCGTCACACTCTACGATGTTGAAACGATCGTGGCGCAACTGCCGGTATCAAATACCCTGGCCGCCCAATTTCTCGCGGCGACCGGAGCATTCTTCGTTATCTGGGGGAATACTGCCGGGGGGGTCGGACAACTCTTGTCGGTAAATTGCTCAGCCTCAAACCCTGCGTCGCAATCGGGCTAATCTCTTACTCCCTTTACCTCTGGCACTGGCCGGCACTGGTCTTTGCGAAATATTTGACGGCCGACGAAAAACTTGCTATCGGCACTGCCACCTTGATGCTCCTGCTGAGTGTGGCCGGTGCCATCTTGACCTACTGGTTCGTCGAACAACCATTTCGCAGGCGTCAGATTTTTGCCGAGCGCAAGCCCCTTTTTATCGCCTCTTTTGCACAATTACTCATCGTAGCAGTCATCGGTGCCGGAGTTGCATATGGTGCCAAGGGTGCGCCTTCACGTTTCCCTGATTCGGCGATTGCATACCTGAATACCAGCGAAAATTTAATCCAAAACCCGGGGTTTGAGCTTTCCGAGGGAAAGATCGGTAAACGCCAGATCCAAGGGATCGGCAAAGCCTCGACGGGAGTGCCGGATTTCCTCCTCTGGGGAGACAGTCACGCCGATATGCTCGTCCCGGTTCTCGACGAGCTGGCTAAAATCCATGGCCTTACCGGTTGGTACACTGCCTATGCTTCCAATCCCCCGCTATTGGGCGCTTATGTCTACAAGAAGAAGAAACGAAGTGACGTGCGCAAAGAGTTCAACGATGAGTTGTTTCGCCTCGTCAAAGAGAAGCAGATCAAAACGGTCATATTGTCTGCATACTGGGCGAAATATTCGACGGACCGTGAGGATGGTGGATATATTCTCTCCAGAAATGCTGCCGAAAGAAACCGTATCTTCGAAGAAAGTTTAGTGCAGACCATCAACTTTTTCCGGGAAAACAGCGTCGATTTGTGGATCATTAAGGACGTCCCGAGCTACAGCTATAACGTCTCACATGCCTTGGCTAAAAACGCGATTTACGGAGACATCAACAGAGTCTCTCAGCCGTTGACCGAGCATAACCAACGCATGGAGTTAATGAATCGAGTATTGACGGAGACCCGCCATGATGGTCTTTATTCTCCAGACCCAGCCGAGGTTTTGTGTAAGTCTGGTGCGTGCATCACCCGCCTGGATGGGAAGTCCCTTTATATAGACGGTAATCACTTGTCCAAGCCGGGGGTAATGCTTCTAAAGGAGTTGCTGACGCCTCTCTTTCTGGCAGCGCTCGACAAAAAAGGCCAAAGACCGCCGGCGGAATTTTTGACTGGAAGCCTGCACTAGCGGACAACGCAACCGAGACCGCGCCAAGAATATAAAGGATCTTTACATGTACACCTACCCCGACATTAAAGGACACTTCGGCCAGTTTGGCGGTCGTTATGTTGCCGAGACCCTGATGCCCGCCCTCATCGAACTCGAAGAAGCTTATCGGCTGGCGCAGGCGGATCCAACTTTTCAGCAGGAGATCAACTACTATCTTCAGCACTATGTCGGACGCCCCAGTCCTTTGTACTTTGCGCAGCGGTTGACACAGCAGTTGGGGGGAGCAAAGATCTACCTGAAAAGGGAAGACCTCAACCATACCGGGGCGCACAAAATCAACAACACCGTCGGGCAGGCACTCCTCGCCAAGCGGATGGGGAAGAAGAAGGTCATCGCCGAGACCGGCGCCGGCCAGCACGGCGTTGCCACCGCCACGGTCGCTGCTCTTTTCGGCATGGAATGCGACGTCTTCATGGGGACCGAGGATATTCGCCGCCAATCCCTCAACGTCTTTCGCATGAAGCTCCTGGGCGCCCGGGTGCACGGCGTGACCAGCGGTACGGCCACCCTAAAAGACGCTATGAACGATGCTCTGCGTTACTGGGTCACCAACGTGCGCGACACCTTCTACGTTATCGGTACGGTCGCCGGCCCTCACCCCTACCCGGAGATGGTCCGTGATTTCCAGGCAGTGATCGGCAGCGAGACCAAAGAGCAGATCATCGCCTTGGAGGGACGCCTGCCGGATATGGCCATCGCCTGCATCGGCGGCGGCTCCAACGCCATGGGACTCTTTTACCCCTTTGTCAACGATAGCAGCGTACAACTGGTCGGGGTCGAAGCTTCCGGACACGGGATCGAAAGCGGCAAGCATGCTGCGAGTATCAGTGCCGGCAAAGTCGGGGTTCTGCACGGCAACAAGACCTTCCTGCTCCAGGATGACGATGGCCAGATTGCCCATGCCCACTCGATCTCCGCCGGCCTCGATTACCCCGGCGTCGGTCCTGAGCATGCCCTCCTGCACGAAATCGGTCGTGCTCAATATGTGTCCATCACTGATGACGAGGCCCTGGCCGGATTCAAGGCCTTGACCAGCTGTGAAGGGATTATTCCGGCCCTGGAGAGTGCCCACGCCATCGCCCAGGTTATGAAGATCGCGCCAACTCTTTCGAAAGATGCTATTATCGTCGTCTGCCTCTCCGGCCGCGGCGACAAGGATATTCATACCGTCGCCGATGCGATGGGAGTAGAACTCTAAGCGCGAGCTCCAGCTCGCGATCCAATCATTAACATCGCGGGCGGGAGCCTGCTCCTGCAACGCACAATAATGTAGTCATTCAAGAAAGGTTTTCATGAAATTCACCGAACTGAACCTGCCGCCCGAAGTCCTGATCGGGGTCGAAGCTGCGGGTTTTACTGATCTGACCCCTGTGCAGGAAGAATCGATCCCCTTTGCCCTTGATGGTAAGGATGTTGCCGCCCAGGCGCAGACCGGCACCGGCAAGACTGCGGCCTTTTTAATCGCCCTCTTTACCCGCTTCCTCCGTCACCCGAAAAAGACCGGCTGCAACCCTCGCGCCCTGATCCTCGCGCCGACCCGCGAGCTCGTTGTTCAGATCGTTGCTGATGCGAAAACCCTCGGCAGCGGCTGCCCTTTCAAGGTTCAAGCGATCTATGGCGGCATGGACTACGATAAACAGCGCCAGGCGCTGAAGGATGGCGTCGATGTCATTGTTGCCACCCCCGGTCGTTTGATCGACTATGCCAAGCAGAAGGTCTTCTCCTTTGACAGTGTCGAGATGGTCGTCATCGATGAAGCCGACCGCATGTTCGATCTCGGTTTTATTAAGGATCTGCGTTACCTCCTCCGTAAACTTCCGAGTCTGGAAGATCGCCAGACCATGCTCTTCTCCGCTACTCTCTCGCCGCGGGTCATGGAACTTGCCTGGGAATTTATGGACCTGCCGGAAAAGATCCGCATCGAGCCGGAACAGGTTACCGCCGAGCGCGTTGAGCAGGTCCTGTACCACGTCAGTCGCCGCGAAAAATTCCCCCTCATGCTCGGACTGATCCGCAAGGATCCGACGATCACCCGCGCCATGGTCTTCGTCAACACCAAACGGGAAGCGGAGTACCTCACCGACTGTTTTTGTGCGAACAGCTATAATGCCGCCGTTATCTCCGGCGATATTCCGCAGAACAAAAGGATGCGCATCCTCAGTGAATTCAAGGACGGCAAAGTCACCTTCCTGGTCGCCACCGATGTTGCTTCCCGTGGATTGCATATCGACGCTGTCACCCACGTCTTTAATTATGACCTGCCCCAGGATGCCGAGGATTACGTCCACCGCATCGGCCGCACCGCCCGTGCCGGCGCCGCCGGTATCGCCATCAGTTTTGCCGACGAAGATCTGATCTTTCATCTCCCGGAAATTGAAGAATATATCGGACAGAAGATTCCCAGCTCCATACCGGAAGAGGGTGATTTCCGCTGGGATTATCATAAACCGAAGATGCAGCGCCGCCCTCCGCTGCGCCCCGGCGCTAGTGCCGGAGCCGGTAGAGACAAGGGGCGTCCGCCTCGGCCTGGCAATAGTAGCAGCGCCCCGGGACGAAACCGGCCGCGGGGAAAAAAACCTTGAACCCGATAGCGGCTCTAGGATAAACTTCGTATCTTTTTGAAGGTCACTTGTCACTATGAATCGTCTTAACCGTGCCTTTCAAGGCGCCAAAGAGCGCGGCACTGCAGCTCTTGTCCCCTTTATCACCGCCGGTGATCCTGATCTGGACAGGACGGAAGCCATCATTCACACCTTGACTGCCGCCGGTGCTGATGTCATCGAACTCGGAATCCCTTTTTCCGATCCGATGGCGGACGGACCGGTCATACAAGCGGCTTCCGAACGGGCCCTGCTGGCCGGGGTGACCTTGAGTCGGGTACTGGACCTCGTGCGAAAAGTCCGCGCAAATAATGCGACCCCGATCGTGCTCATGGGCTATTACAATCCGATACTCGCTTATGGCACAAAGCGCTTTGCCGCCGATGCCGTAGCCGCCGGCGTCGATGGTCTCCTGCTTGTCGATCTCCCACCCGAGGAAGCTCAGGAACTGCGGTGCTGTACTGATCCCCTTGATCTGCCGTTAATTACCCTGATTGCGCCGACGACACCGCAGGAACGTCGCGACCAATTGGCTTCAGCAGCGCAGGGCTATCTCTACTACGTCTCGATGACCGGAGTGACGGGGACAGCTCGCATCGATACGACCGCCATTCGTGCCGAGGTCGAAAATCTTCAGGCCGTATCGCCGGTACCGGTGGCGGTCGGTTTTGGTATTAGTACGGCAGAAGATGCTGCCGCCGTCGGCGCTTTTGCCGATGGAGTCGTTGTCGGCAGTGCCCTGGTCAATATTATCCACCAGCACCGGCAAAGCCCGGCCCTGCTTGACGAAGTGAAAAATTTCACGGCAGCGATCCGCGCCGGACTGGATAACAGCAGAAAAACACGTTGAGATTTCTTCGCGGGCGAGGACGTCAATCACTCCCCTGGACAACAGCAACAGCAATATCGACTTGTGTTGGAAAATCCCGACACACCCTGGAGGCATATGGGCTGGTTCAGTAAAGAGAAGGCGCCGTTGACGCCGATTGAAGAGCGCAAGAAACAGATCCCGGAAGGGGTCTGGACCAAATGCAAAAACTGTAACGAGATCATTTACACCAAAGAAATTGAACGCAATCTCAATGTCTGTCCGAAGTGTGAATATCATTTCCGCATCTCTGCCCGTGAACGGATTGAGTTGATCATTGATGACGGGACGTTTGTTGAAATGGATCCAAACGTCGCTTCCGTCGACGTTCTCAACTTCAAGGACAGTAAAAACTACGCGGATCGCATCAAAGCCGCTGTCGCCAAATGCGGCCCGGCCGATGCGGTGATCTGTGGCACCGGGGATATTCATGGTCTTGGCGTCGCGCTCGCGGTCTTTGACTTCTCCTTCCTCGGCGGCAGTATGGGCTCAGTCGTCGGCGAAAAGATCACCCGCGCCATCGAAAAAGGTCTCGCCGAACGCCGCCCGGTTTTGATCTTCTCCGCTTCCGGCGGCGCCCGCATGCAGGAGAGTATCTTCTCGCTGATGCAGATGGCGAAGACCAGCGCCGCTCTCGCCAAACTCAAGGCCGCCGGCATCCCCTTTATCTCGGTCCTCACCGATCCGACCACCGGAGGGGTGACTGCCAGCTTTGCCATGCTCGGCGATGTCAATATTGCCGAACCCCGCGCCCTGATCGGCTTTGCCGGCCCACGGGTGATTGAACAGACGATCCGCCAGACCCTCCCGGAAGGGTTTCAGCGCTCGGAATATCTCCTTGAACACGGCATGGTCGACATGATCGTGCCGCGCGCCGAGATGAAAGATCGCCTCGCCCAAATCCTGCACATCTTTACCAAGAGTTAAGCGCGTGGATTTCCGGGAGAGCCTGGAATTCCTTTACGGCCTGCAACGCTTCGGAATCAAACTCGGCCTTGAGATGACCCGCACGCTTTTAGAGCGTGCGGGGATGCCGCAGCAACACTTCCTTTGTGTCCACGTCGCCGGTACCAACGGAAAAGGATCGACCGCCGCATTCCTCGCTGCCATCCTTCAGGCAGCCAGATATCGCGTCGGTCTTTACACCTCTCCCCATCTGCAATCTTTTTGCGAGCGTATCCGCATCAACGGAACAGCCATCAGTGAAGCCGAGATTGTCACCCTGACCAACCGGCTCCGCCCCTTAAGTGCCGACATTCCCGTTACTTTCTTTGAATTCACCACGGTCATGGCCCTTTGTGCCTTTGCCGGGCACAAGATTGACATCGCCATCCTTGAGACCGGACTGGGGGGGCGCCTCGATGCCACCAATGCCGTCACCGCCAACCTGAGCTTGATCACACCGATCAGCCTCGACCATCAAGAACACCTCGGCGCGACTCTGGAAGCGATTGCCGGAGAAAAAGCTGGTATTATCAAGGAAGGCGTAACGGTGCTCTGCAGTGAGCAGGAAGATGAGGTTTTCGAGGTGGTGCGCCGTCAAGCCGCAACCTGTCACGCACCGCTGCTTTATGCCGGCCGTGACTTCTTTGTCACAGGGAACGAGTCTGGAAGCTTTGACTATACGGATAAGGACGATCATCGCTTGCAGGCTTTGGTCTCCGGTCTCCCCGGAGATCACCAGCCGCACAACGCTGCCCTGGCGATTGCAGCGGCATTGCGCTTGCGGCAGCAAGGGCTTGAGATCAGCGATGCCGCGATTCGTCAGGGTCTGGCAGAAGTTTACTGGCCGGGACGCCTTGAATGGTGGGGAGGGAAACGTCAGATCCTTCTGGATGGCGCCCACAATGCTGCCGGAGCAACCGTACTGGCGGCGTATCTTAAAAACTTGAAGTCCCCGACCCTGCACTGGTTGGTCGGGGTCAAGAATGACAAGAATTTCCATGAGATCCTCGCCGCCATCCTGCCGCTGACGACCAGACTTTATGCTGTCGCTCCTCCGGAAGTCAAAGCCACGGAACCGGAGAAACTGGTCACCGTTGCCCGTCAAGCCAAGGTCCCGGCACAAGCCTTCACCAGCGTCGCAGAAGGTTTGCAGGCCGCCCGCTCTGCCTGTCATCCCGATGATAAGATCCTCGTCGCCGGCTCACTCTTTCTGGTGGGCGCGGTGCGTGAAATCCTGTGCAAAGAAGAGGAGAGATCTTGAAATACTGCTTACAGATGACCCTCCTCTTCTGCCTGCTGACTGCAAGCGTACACGCCGAATCGTTGATGTCCTTCCAACTCGATAAGTTGGTACGTCTTGACGCCGATGAAATGCGGGGCAGCTACAACGATGAACATTTTGAGGCGATCGGGGGAGCAACCCTGCGGCAGGAGAATCTCACTCTCCATGCCGACAGTATCTGGTTTGACAAACGCACGAATCAAGCCGGCGCCAAGGGGAAGGTGACGCTCATGGAAAAGAGCGGGACGCTGGTTGGCGACGACCTGTTGTTAAACTTCACCAGCGGACAGGCCCGTCTCACTGACGCCAAAGCGCATCTCTCGGAAGAAGGTTTTAACCTCAGCGGTGAAGTCATCGAACGAATCGATGAAAATCATTATCGGCTGACTTCCGGGGATTTTACCGCCTGTACCGCCACTCCACCTGCCTGGAAATTTGGCGCCAGCAGCGTCGACGTCGAAGTGGGAGGTTATGCCCGCGCTAAACACGTGGTCTTCTACCTGCGCGACATTCCCGTCTTGTATCTCCCCTATTTTCTTTATCCCGTAAAGACCGAACGCGAATCCGGATTGCTCATTCCCCGTATTGGACTTTCTGATAAACGCGGCTTTGAGACTTATCTTTCCTATTATCAAGTCCTGGGACGCAATATGGACGCGACCCTCCTCCTCGACATCTATTCCTCTGCCGGTCTCGGCAAGGGATTGGAATATCGCTATATCCTCGGGGAAGTGAATGCTGGTGAAACCTTCCTGTATCATGTCAGCCGGATTGACGATCAAAAAGATGTCTTTGCCGGACGCTGGCAGCATCGCGGCGTCCTTCCGGGAGAGATAAATCTGCGTGCTAATCTGGAATATGTCAGTGATCGCAGCTACCTGAAAGATTTTACTGTCGACGCCAAGGATTACAATCGCGAACTAGTCGAATCCTACCTCTACCTTTCCCGCGCCTGGGACAAGACCGATCTCTCACTTCAGGGGGAATATCTCAGCAATCTTGCGACATCGACAGACGCTTACCCGCTGTCACGACTGCCGGCAGTTCATTTGGCATTTCTGCCGCAAAGGGTCGCGACAACCCCCCTTTACTTACGCCTTGACCTCCAGGGAAATCATCTGCAACAAGGGCAAAAGACGGTTGGAGAGACCCTTTTACTGCGCCCGGCTGCGCGCCTGGCTCTTGCCCCTCTCACGGGAGTCAGTCTCGATCTCGAAGCCGGCTATCGCTCCATGCTGTCGAAAACCGCTGATACTTCCGGGGATATCGGTTTTTTTGATTTCAGCAGCCGACTCGGCACCCGCTGGCAGCGGATCTTTACGAATGAGCAGGAAGGATATGCTCTCCGGCACGACATCGAACCGGAGATCACTTTTCTCCATATCGCTGATGGTGGACAAACAACCTTCAGCGAACTGATCCCGGAGAATTCCTTCCTCCCGACCGATCGTATCACTTTCGGCCTGACCAACCGTTTGGTGACAAGAACGAACGATGCCGAAGGAAACTCCCTTCGCCGGGAACCGCTCTGGCTACGGATGACGAGCGGTTACGCCTTCAGTACTGACACCATTGCGCCCAAGAGCCTTCTCCCCTTGCGCAGTGAAGTATCACTGAGTGTCTCCGAGTGGCTGAGCTTGCGCTCTGACGCCAGCTATGGTCTTGAGGCAGAAGAACATCGTTGGAACTCCGTGGTCAGCGGCATTCAACTCAAAGATCGTCGACGGGACGAACTGAGCATCGACTACTACTACCAAGACAACGACATCGCAAACTACCTGTCCGGAAAACTCTTCACACCGCTAACCGACCAGATCTCCCTAGCCAATGAAGTCCGCTATTCGGTCGAGAGCAGAGAGTTACTTGAGCATCGTGCCGCCCTCGAATATCGCGGTCAGTGCTGGAGCGTCATCTTTACTTATCGCGATCGCCTTGAAGATCAACAATTTCTCGTCAATTTTACGTTGGCCGGACTCGCCGCGTTCTAGATCTTACTCCCAATAAATACAGGCAGCCGGGCATTGATCCATGGCGGCTTCAATCTTTGCTTCAGGGGCGCCGACGGGATTGTAAACGATTGACTTGCCATGACTGTGGCCGTCATCCTCTTCTTCCTGCATGCGAAAGACTTCAGGACAAACAAGGGTGCAGGTTTCACAACCGATACAAGCTTCTTGATCGACAACCGGAATGCGGGACATAGCGTCTTCCTTTCTTTAATAGGGGGATTTTGGAGTGGCATACTAACAGGGTCATTGACCTTTGTCATCTGCGTATAACCGGTTACAATATTGTTAAAGTGACGATCGCCCCAGCCGGAGTTTTCGAAAGGTAAGCGCCATGATCACAGATCAACAACGCTTTATCCTCATTGCCGGCGCCAGCGGCTACGTCGGCGCCCGCCTCGCCCCCCGCCTCCTTGACGCCGGCTATCATGTCCGGACATTGGCACGTACCCCCGCCAAAATCGCCAGTCAGCCCTGGGGACAACATCCCCGCCTGCAAATCGTCCCAGGGGACGTTCTCGACCCCGTCACATTACAGGCGGCGCTCAGCGGTTGCCAGGCCGCCTTCTATCTCGTCCATTCGATGGCCGCCGCAGTCAAGGATTTTGCTGCCGTCGACCGCACCGCCGCCGAGAACTTCGTCACCGCCGCGACCCATGCCAGAGTCGAACGAATCATCTACCTCACCGGTCTCGGCGAAGAGAAAGACCAACTCAGCGAACATCTTCGCTCCCGCGCCGAAGTTGCCCATATCTTCCGACAAGGTGCGGTCCCCGCCACTATCCTGCGCGCCGGGGTTATCCTCGGTTCGGGGAGTGCGTCCTTCGAGATCCTCCGCTATCTGGTTGATCGCTTACCGATCATGGTCACCCCCCGCTGGATCGATACTCCCTGCCAACCGATCAGCATCGTCAATGTCCTCAACTATCTTGTCGGCACCCTGACCACCCCGCAGACGATCGGGGAAACCTATGACATCGGCCAGGAAGAGATTATCTCTTACCGCAGACTCATGGAAGTCTATGCCGAAGAAGGGCAGTTGCGCCGCCGCATCGTCATTCCTGTGCCGGTCCTGACACCGCGCCTCAGTTCTTACTGGATCAATCTCGTCACCCCCCTGCCGGCGGCCCTCGCCCGCCCACTGGTGGAGGGCTTACGCAACCCGGTCATCTGTCACGATACGCGGATACTGACCCTCATTCCGCAGCATCTTCTCGATTGCAAAGAAGCGATTCACCAGGCGCTTGAAGAGATCCGCAGCGGCCAGGTTGTCAGTTCCTGGCGGGATACCGGCACCATCCCGCCGGCAGAATGGCGGGACAGCAGTGATCCGCAATGGGCCGGAGGGACTTGCTATGTCGATGCCCGGACGATAGAAATCGAGACCAAAAGTCTGCCACTCTGGCGCGCTATCACCTCCCTTGGGGGCAGTCAGGGGTGGTATTTTGCTGATTTTTTATGGCAGATCAGGGGTTTAGCCGACCGGATCGTCGGCGGGGTCGGGCTGCAACGCGGCCGCCGTTGCGCCATCGACCTGCGCATCGGTGATGCCATCGATTTCTGGCGGGTCGCGCAGTTGCAGGAAGAATCACGTCTCCTCCTCGTCGCAGAGATGAAGGTACCCGGCGTGGCGACCCTCGAATTCACCATCAGCAAGGTCAGTGACGGAATCTACCGTTTACAGCAGACCGCCCGGTTTATCCCGCGCGGACTGGCCGGCATTCTTTACTGGCATGCTGTCCTCCCTGCTCATCATCTCGTCTTTAACGGCATGCTCAAAGGGATTGCCAATGCCAGTGGCGGGCGGATTAAAAAAGGCCCAAATCGAATTGAACCGGCAAAATTAAAATGACTTCGGGCAGGTTTTTTTCTTGACCTGCATATTCCCTTCTGCTAAATATTGCACCTCATTTATGGGGTGTCGCCAAGCGGTAAGGCACCGGTCTCTGACACCGGCATTTCCTAGGTTCGAATCCTAGCTCCCCAGCCAGGGTTCAGAGCGACAACGTCGCTTGAAACAGATAGTGGTCCCTTCGTCTAGCGGTCAGGACATCGGCCTTTCACGTCGGTAACGCGGGTTCGATTCCCGCAGGGATCACCAGTTAACCATCCGAGACAGTCCAATATCGGATAAATAAAAGAAAAGCCTCTGAGCAATCAGGGGCTTTTTCTTTTATTTTTCTTCCCTAAGCCGTTAATATCCAATGTGTAGCTTAACCAACAAGGAGATCCCTGTCTAGTTTTAGTATGCGACTTATCGGACGCTTGATCATCACTGGCTGCCTGGTTTTTATGACGACCCTTCCGACAGGATGCTCGACAATTCTGCCGGCAGAGGACCGGATTATTCTGACCTATAGTCCATATATGTACCATTTCAGCCCCAGGAAAGATCATAATCACTATCCCCATTTCGTGAGTGTTGAATGGGATTCCGACCGGCGATTTGATTTAGGGGCCGCCTATTTCAGCAACTCCTACGACCAACCCTCAGCTTACCTTTATGCCTCCAAACGTTGGAACTACGGCAGCACAGAACAGCATCTCTACAGCAAAGTGACGGCCGGAGCTCTGCTTGGCTATGTTGGTAAACACGAAGACAAAATTCCCGTGAACTGGAACGGCTTCGGTCTTGGCATTATCCCGGCAGTCGGCTACCAATACCGCCGCGTCAGCACTCAAATTGTCTTTCTCGGCATATCCGCGCTCATGTTCACTGCTGGCTATGACTTCTAAGAATCCAACTCGTTCTAAATTTATTTCACGGTCGATTATTTATCTAATGGAGAGAATTTTCAGGTAAAAAAGTTAACACAACTGTCACATTCGTCATGTAATATGTCCCCATGAATCCAACCCCTCCCTCCCGTATCCTGGTCGTCGAAGACGAAACTGATCTCGCCGAACTCATTGCTTTCCACCTCCGCCAGGAAGGGTACCAGGCCGAGATTGCCGGCAATGGCCGCCTCGGACTGGAAAAAGCCCTCGCTGACCCTCCCGACTTGGCCGTTCTCGACCTGATGCTGCCAGAGATGCTCGGCAGCGAGGTTTGCCGCAATCTGCGCAAAGACCCAAGGACCGCCGCTTTGCCGGTGCTGATGCTCACCGCCAAAGGGGAGGAGATCGATCGGGTCGTCGGCTTCGAAGTCGGCGCTGATGACTATGTGGTCAAACCATTCTCGCTGCGCGAGCTGCTGCTGCGGATCAAGTCCCTCCTGCGCCGCAGCCAACCGGTGATGGACAATAGCGGAATGCTGCAATTCGGTCCGCTCAGCATCGATCCCCAGCGTCACGAGGTGCGCGTTGACAACGAAGTTGTCATGCTCACCGCCATTGAGTACCGCCTCCTCACGACTTTGGCCGAACGGCGGGGGCGGTTGCAGAGCCGCGATCAGCTACTGACTGACGTTTGGGGCTACAACTACGTCGGTGACACCCGTACCGTCGATACTCACGTCACCCGCCTGCGCTCCAAACTCGGGACCGGCGGTGAGTTGATTCGCACGGTGCGCGGTTTCGGCTATAAACTGGAGCTCTGATGCGCTTCTCTATCCGCTGGAAACTTCTGGCCACCTACCTCCTTGTCCTTTTTGTCATGGGCAGTACCCTCTTTGTTTACCTCGACCGCTCCCTCAAAGAAAAACTGACAGGAAATCTCCGAAATTCCCTTTTCCACGAAGCAGAAATTACCGCCCTCTTCAGCAACTCGGCGCCACTATCGCCGCCACTGGTTCGCGAAATCGCTACCCGCACCGCTGCACGCGTGACGATCATTGCCGCCGACGGAACGGTGCTGGCTGACTCGCAGGTCGAGGATGTCAACCTGGCGGCCGTTGAGAACCATCTGTCCCGCCCGGAAATTACCGCTGCACTGCAAACCGGTCGCGGCAGTGCCGTGCGCTACTCAACCACCATTGGGGTCGACATGCTCTACGCCGCCGTCCGCCTCAACCCGACTGCGGCTGAAAAGGGGGTGATCCGCCTTGCCCTCCCCCTTCAGTCGGTCAAGGAGGCGCAGGATTCTTTCCGCCAAAGCTTGATTCTCGCCTTTCTTTTTGCCGGTCTGCTCGCGGCCATACTCAGCCTCCTTTTGATTCAAATCTTCAGCAATACCCTGCAAAACTTGCGGGAAGGAGCCAAACGTTTCGGGTCCGGCGATTTCCGGCGTAAGCTTATCGTCACCGGCAATGATGAAATCGCCGACCTGGCGCGGGTCATGAACGCCATGGCGGAGAATCTTAATCTGCAAATGATCGATCTGGAGAAACAGCGCAACCGCCTTGATACAATTTTACGCGGCATGGGCGAAGGTTTACTGGTCGCTGATCGCAGCGGCAAAGTTCTCCTGCTCAATCCCGCCTTCACGGCTCTCTTCCACGTCGAAGATGAAGCCCTCGGCCAACCGCTCATCAACCTCTCCCGCCACCCGGCCCTGCACGAAACCTTTCGCCGCGTCCTCAAGGGCCGCAGTGAAGAGACGCGCGAATTCGCCCTCGAAAGTGGCGCCACCCTCCTCACCCATTGGGTACCGCTTCTCGACAATCACGAATTGATCGGTGTTGTCGCCGTCTTTCATGATATCAGCGAGCTCAAACGCCTTGAAACCATCCGCCGCGACTTTGTCGCCAACGTCTCCCATGAACTGCGCACGCCGGTCACCGTCATCCGCGGCTACGCCGAAACCCTGAGCAGTGGTTTGATTGCCAACGATCCAGCGACCGCCGCACGCTTTGCCACGGTCATCAAAAATCACGCAGAGAGGTTGACCGCCTTAATCAACGATCTTTTGACCCTGTCGCAACTCGAAGCCCAGGGACAGGCCCTGACTCTCATCCCCTGCGATCTCGGCGAACGATTGCAGCACTGCTGTGAACTCGTCAAACCGAAGGCGGAAGAGAAAGGGATCCACATCACCACCTCCCCCCTGCCGGAAGGGAAGGTTCTGGCCGATGCGCAGCGTCTCGAACAGATCCTCTTCAACCTTCTGGATAATGCGGTGAAATACACTCCCGCCGGTGGTGCGGTGACGATCAACGTCAGCAGCGACGGCGAACTGGTGCGCATCGCCATCGATGACACCGGTCCCGGCGTCCCCGAGACCGCACGGCAACGCATCTTTGAGCGTTTTTACCGCGCCGACGCCGGTCGCAGCCGCGAAGAGGGAGGCACCGGTCTCGGCCTGGCGATCGCCAAACATCTCGTCGGCCTGCACGGCGGCAGCATCGGCGTTACCAACCGCCGCGAAGGCGGCAGCTCCTTCTTCTTCACCCTGCGCCGGGCGCAGCAAGGGCCGGGCTAAAACTCAAAACAACTGTCGTGAAATGAAACAAAAATGGACACCACATCATCTGGTGTCCATTTTTTCGTATCACTCTTGTGATCAGCCCTCGGGGTCGAGATCCGAATCACTATCCAGACCGAACTTTGCCAAACGGTAGCGGATCGAACGAAAACTCATCTTCAGCAACTCTGCCGCGCGGGTACGGACACCATTGCTGCGCACCAGAGCTTTGAGCAAAAGCTCGCGCTCAATGGCACCGAGATAGGCATCCAGATCAAGCCCTCCTTCCGGCAGATCGTGCGCTGGCGTCCCGGCTGTCGCACCGCGCACTTGCGGAGGGAGACAATCAACACCAATGCACTCGGCGGATCCGAGAACCAGGCAGCGCTCCAGGACATTGTGCAGCTCGCGGATATTACCGGGCCAGGGATAATCGAGGAGCAGACGCAGCGCCGCTTCACTGACCTTGACATCGTGACCGGCGTGATTCTGGTAAAAATGGCTGATCAGCAGGGGGATGTCTTCCGATCTCTGCCGCAGCGGCGGCAGAGGGATATGGATAACGTTGAGACGGTAATAAAGATCTTCACGAAAACGCCCTTCTTTTGTTTCGATCGCGAGATCTTTATTGGTCGCCGCAATCAGACGCACATCAATCGATAGATCTCTGGTACCGCCGACCCGGCGGAACTCCCGTTCCTGCAACACCCGCAGCAGCTTGACCTGCATACTCGCCGGCAACTCGCCAATTTCGTCAAGAAAGATCGTACCGTTATCAGCGACTTCGAAGAGTCCGGCTTTTTGGCCGTTGGCGCCGGTAAAGGCCCCCTTTTCATGGCCAAAGAGTTCACTCTCCAGCAGCGTCTCGGGGATGGCGCCACAGTTGACCGGCACAAAGGCATGCTCGCGGCGTGGGCTGTTAAAATGGATCGCCTTGGCAACCAGCTCTTTACCCGTACCACTTTCGCCGGTCACCAGCACATTCGCCCGACTCGGTGCCACCTTGCCGATCAAGGCATAAACTTCCTGCATCGGTGCACTCTTTCCGACCATATTGGCGAAACTGTAGCGCTGAACCAGCTCCTGCCGCAGAGTTTGATTCTCTTGCCGCAGGGCACGGCGTTCGAGAGCATTGCGGACAATCAGGCGGATTTCGTCGTTGCGAAAGGGCTTGGTAATGTAATCGAAAGCACCGAGTTTCATCGCCTCGACCGCTTCTTCGCTGGTCGAAAAGGCGGTGATCATGATCATCATCGTCTCGGGAGCATGCACACGGACAAAACGCAGCAGCTCGACACCCGAGACCTTCGGCATCTTGATGTCGCTGATAATCAGATCAAAATCAGATTCCTGTAACAAGGCCTGTGCCGCCGCCCCGTCAGCCGCCGTTTCAACATCGTAACCTTCACGCTGCAGCATAATGGTGAGGACTTCACGCAAACTCGCTTCGTCATCGACGACGAGAATGCGGCCGGTTTGGGCTTTATCGGCCATGGAGTAACACCCTTCTTTCAAAAAATCACCGCAAATGCCGACCGCTGCCGAGGGTTTCGCTGAGAGTGAGATGATCGCGGCGCTGACGGGCGTAATCGGCCCAACATTGCCCCGGCGCATCGGCACGCGCTGCCTGGCTCCCCCAATTGACAAAAGGATGGATGGCAATGCCGCCACGCGGGTGAAAGATCCCCAGCACTTCCAGATAACGAGGCTGCATGATCGCAACCAGATCATCGAGGATGACATTGATCACGTCTTCGTGAAAATCGCCGCGGTTACGAAAACCATGCAGATAGAGTTTGAGCGACTTCGATTCGACCATCTTGCGATCGGCCACATAACGGATATAAATTGTCGCCCAGTCAGGCTGGTCGGTGATCGGGCAAAGACTGGAGAATTCCAGACATTCGAGCAAAGTCCAGTAATCCCGCTGCGGATGGCGGTTCTCGAAAATTTCAAGGACCTCGGCGGTGTAGTCCTGCGGATAGTCGCTCGCTTTGCCGAGGGATTGCAATCCGGCTTCAGTCCGGCTCAACCCTTCATTGTTTATTGTCATGACGTCTCCTTGAAATGATGGTGGCACGCACTCTAGCAAAAACCAGCATCTGCTGCAATCGTCTCCCTTTTTAAGTGCGGGTGCCGATGGCAAAATTTGTCTTACACCCAGTCCTGTTTGTTGATAGCATAACGACTTGCTCTGAATGTTTTTGGATCTGACTTCATTCTGACACCCCTGTTGTGAAAGGAGACCTAGTTGTCCCCACCTAAGCTAGTTAATATTCTGGTAATCGATGATGACAAGGCGATGCGGCATATGCTGCGGTTGGTCCTTGAGCGTGAAGAATATCGGGTCAGCGAGGCGGAGAGCGCCGACCAGGCGTTGCAGATGGCCAGTAAAGAGATCTTTGATGCCATCCTCTGTGACATTCGTATGCCTGGTACTGATGGTCTGAGCTTCCTGGCATTACCCTCGATCCGGGCGTGTAGCGCGGTGATTATCATGATGAGTGCTTATGGGAGCATCGATACCGCCATTGAGTGCATGAAACGTGGCGCTTACGACTACATCTCCAAACCCTTCAAAGCCGACGAAGTCCTGCTCACCCTCAAAAAAGCCGAAGAACGCCAGCGCCTTGAGCAAGAGAATCGCCAGCTCAAAAAAGAACTGACGCAAAGACAGGGGGCAATCACTGCCGCCGACATTGTTCATGTCAGCCACAGCATCAGCCAGCTTCTGCAACAAGTCGAAAAGATCGCCGCCAGCGAAACCAATGTTTTGATCACCGGTGAAACGGGTACGGGCAAAGAGTTGATTGCACAGGCGCTCCATCAATACAGCCCGAGAGCAAGTGGGCCATTTCTGGCGGTGAACTGTAGCGCCATAGCCGCTGGACTCTTGGAAAGCGAGCTTTTCGGCCATGTGCGCGGCGCATTTACCGGCGCCGATCGCAACCATCAAGGGTTGTTCGCTGCGGCTAGTGGCGGGACCCTTTTTCTTGATGAAATTGCCGATTTCCCCCTCCACCTGCAACCTAAACTGCTGCGCGTCTTACAAGAGAGTGAAATCCGTGCGGTCGGTTCAACTCGTAGTGAAACAATTAATACTCGTGTTGTTGCTGCGTGCGGCACCGATCTGAAACAGATGATCGACGAAGGCCGCTTTCGTCAAGATCTCTATTATCGTCTGGCGGTGATTGACTTGCATATCCCGCCGTTGCGGGAGAGACCGGAAGACATTGAAGCTCTCAGTCACCATTTTCTGGCCGAAATTACCCGCCGCGAAAGATTGCCCTTGCCACAACTGTGCAAAGACGATCTGGCGCTGTTGCAGGGCTATCACTGGCCGGGGAATGTGCGTGAGCTGAAAAACTTTATTGAAAAGGCTGTAATTTTCAGTCGCCCCGGCGAGATCAACCTCCATCAGTTACCGAGCGAACGTCGCAGCACGATGCGCAATGACAGGGCAGATCTTTCCCTCAAAAACACCATCAAGAGGATTGAAAAAGAATATATTCTCCGCGCCCTACAACAAACCTCCGGTAATCGGACCCAGGCCGCCAGTCTCCTTGAAATCAGCCTCCGCTCGCTGATGTACAAAATCACCGAATACGACATCAAATGACGTCACAACAAGGGCCGATCGTGCGCACGCAAAAAACAGGTTTACGCGCTGAAATCATTATCACCCTGGCATTCCTTTTCGGATCGTCCTTACTGCTG
>JAXMLA010000337.1:0-5483 GCA_034370465.1 Desulfuromonadales bacterium | reverse complement strand
TTCGCCGCCGCCGGAGCGCGGTGGATGTTTGGCGATAAAGGCGGACAAATGTCTGAGCGCAGCGAGTTTTTGTCCGCCCGCCAAATGTCTGCCGGGCGCAGGGAACCCGCGCAGTGGGCCAGGCGATGGGGTGCCCTTTTGCTGCTGACTCATTTTGGGCAAGCAAAAAGAGTCAGGCGTCGTCGGGGGCGCAACCCCCGGAACTTGCTTGGTTGAGATCGAAGTGGCCGAGCGTGCAGATTTAAAATTCCTACCGTCTACAAACAAAAACCCCGCCGAGGCTGGGCGGGGTTTTTGTTTCGATCGTGAGAACCGGACAAAAAAATCAGGCGGGGCTCCAGAAGCAGCGCTTGGGGGAGACGATCTTCCCCTCTTTTTTGAGCTGCTCCATCGCCTTGTCGACCGCCTTGCGCTCCAGCCCGCCGAGCTCGGCGACCTTGCCGGCGTTGAGCGGTTCACCGGCCTGACTCATGACGGCGAGTACCTGATCCTTGATATCCATAGTTGTCCTCCTTGGGGTTTAATTGGCTAGCGCCGATATTACAACCGCTTCAGTGATAAATCAAAAATATTTCTGATTTTCTCCTCTTCTGCTTTGCTGTAACAGCGCGGCAAGGCTGCTGCAGTCGTGGAGTGGGAGCGAGTGCTGCGCGTCGCATCCCCGTGCAGTTGTTTGCCGGTCTGCTATAATTCCGTCAGTCCATGGAGAAGCCTATGCGCAAGGATGACGAAATTCGCGTAATGATTGCCCAGGAAGCCGCGCGCCTCATGTACGAAGAAGGGGTGCGGGAATACCGCGATGCCAAGCGCAAGGCGGGGCGGCGCTACGGCGCGGAGAAGGCTCTCTCCCTCGGCAGCCATCTCCCCACCAATGCCGAGATCCATGCCGAGTTGCAGCGCCTGCTGCTTCTCCATGAAGAGAAGGTCCTGCCGGAGCGACTTCTTCACCTCCGCCTCCTCGCCCTGCGGCTGATGGAGTTGCTCGAAGCGTTCCGCCCCCATCTCGTCGGTTCGGTCCTCAGCGGCGTCGTCACCGAACGGAGCGATATCGATCTCCACCTCTTTGCCGATTCGAGCGAGGAGGTCGAAGATTTTCTGGAGGCGCGTGATGTCACTTTTGAACAGGAGGTGGTGACGATTCGCCGCGGCAGCGAGTTCGTCGATTATTCCCACCTTTATCTGGAGGAGGACGGCGTGGTCGTCGAATGCACCGTCTACCCCCTCGCTGATCTCCACCGTATCCCCAAGAGCAGTATTACCGGCAAGGCGATGGAACGGGCGACAACCAAGCAGCTGCGGCGGCTGATTGCGACAATGGCAGAACCGCCCGCCGTTTCTTGACATCCGGCTAAAGCCCCACATAATTAACCGGAAGTCATTATCGACAGGGGGTTGCGGTTATGGATCTTTCAAGAAGAAACACTTGCGTTGTTCCGTCTTCCGCCTTGAACAGGCGGACATCGACCGATGCCCGGGTTTATGCGCTCGATCGCTGGCTGGCGCGTAAATTCCTTGCGGCCCTGGGGAATCCTCCGTTGCGGCTGACCCTGTGGGACGGGACAATCATCGCCGCCGGAACCTGTGCCCCGGCCGTCGGGATGATCCTGCGCGAGCGCCAAGTCCTGTGGCGATTGGTGAGCAATCCTCGACTTCACTTCGGCGATGATTACAGCGCCGGGCGGATTGAGGTCGAAGGGGGGCTGGTTGCGACCATCGAGACCGTCTATCGGGCCATGGAGCGGACGCCGCGCTTCCGGCGGCGGTCTCTTCCGGATGCTTATCGTCGCAATCAACCGCGCCTCAACTCGCTGAACGCTTCCCGCCACAACATTCATCACCACTACGATATCGGCAATGATTTTTACAAGCTTTGGCTCGATAGCGAGATGCTTTATACCTGCGCCTACTTTCCGGAGCCGACCGTCTCCCTCGAAGCCGCCCAGCTTGCCAAGATGGAGCTGATTTGCCGCAAATTGCGCCTGCAACCGGGACAAAAAGTGGTGGAGGCCGGCTGCGGCTGGGGCGGACTGGCGCGCTACATGGCGAAAAACTACGGGGTCAAGGTGCAGGCCTACAACATCTCCTCCGAACAGATCGCTTATGCCCGGCAGCGTGCCGGGGAGGAAGGGCTGGCCGGGCAGGTCGAGTATATAAAGGACGATTATCGCCATATTTCCGGACGCTACGATGCCTTTGTCGCGGTGGGGATGCTGGAGCACGTCGGGCCGGACCATTATCAAGAGCTCGGTCAGCTGATCAATCGATCCCTGACCGAGGACGGTCTCGGACTGATCCATACCATCGGCCAGAACCGGGCAGCGCCGCTCAGCCCCTGGTTTTTGCAGCGAATCTTCCCCGGCAGCTACCCTCCCACCCTGCGGGAGATGATGGCGCTCTTCGAACCCTGCGATTTTTCGGTCCTTGATGTCGAGAACCTGCGACTGCACTATGCCAAAACCTGCGAGCACTGGTTGAGCCGTTTCGAAGCGAATCAGGAGCGGGTCCGGGAGATGTTCGATGAAGCTTTTGTCCGTACCTGGCGCCTCTACCTCTCCGGTTGTATTGCCAACTTTCAGCTCGGAAATCTGCAACTCTATCAAATAATCTTTGCGCGCCCCGGCAATAACCGCGTTCCCTTGACCCGCAACCATCTGACGGTTTCCTGATGGAGAGCTGTGAGGTGCTGATCGTCGGCGGCGGACCCGCCGGCTCGACCTGTGCTGCCAAACTGGTCGCCGCCGGTCTTGATGTCCTCCTCCTTGACAAGGCGAACTTTCCGCGCGCCAAAGCCTGTGCCGGATGGATCACCCCGGCGGTGTTGACGGCGCTGGCGATCGATCCCGCCGAGTATGGTCAGGGACGCGTTCTCCAGGCGATCACCGGATTTCGTACCGGCTTGATCTCCGGCCCCGAGGTTGTGACCCGCTACGACGGGATCGTCAGCTACGGCATCCGCCGCGATGAATTTGACCATTACCTGCTGCAGCGCAGCAACGTCCGCCGGCGCCTCGGCGAAGGGGTGATGAAAATCGAAAGCCAGGACGGTGGCTGGCTAGTGAATGGACGGATCAAGACCCGACTCCTGGTCGGCGCCGGTGGCCACTTTTGTCCGGTCGCCCGCCTGCTCGGCGCCCGCGTCGATGAGGAAGCGGTGGTCGTGGCTCAGGTTGCCGAGGAAGTGCTGAGCCCGGAGCAGGAGCAGCACTGTCCGGTTGCCGGCGATACTCCGGCCCTCTTCTTTTGCCCGGATCTGCAAGGGTATGGCTGGCTTTTCCGCAAAGGGAAGGTGCTCAATGTCGGCTTCGGGCGCCGTGATCGGCAAGATTTCGCGCGCCATCTTCGGAATTTCCGGGCGTTTCTCGTCGCGCGTCGAGAACTTCCCGGCGACTTTATTGGCCATTTTCAGGGACATGCCTATGGCCTCTATAACCACCAGACCGGACGGCGCTGCGTCGGCGAGAAGGCGTTGCTGATCGGCGACGCTGCCGGCCTCGCCGCCGTGCACAGCGGCGAAGGGATCCTCCCAGCCATCGAATCCGCCCTCCTCGCCGCCGCAACCATTGTCGCGGCGCGGAGGGATTATCGCTACTCCACCCTGGAATCTTATGCGGCCCGTTTGACCCGGCACTGTGCCGGCGCCTGGCCGTTGCTCCCCTCCCTGCCTCTCCCCGTACGTTTTACCCAACGCCTTGCTGCCACTCTTCTCGCCACCCCCTGGGCGACCCGCCATCTGATCCTGAATCGCTGGTTCCTCCATACCCATCATTAGAAAATATGTTCGAAGCCTGCTGCTCCCTGTTCGTCCCGGTATTCGCTCTTTTTATGCTTATAAAAAAACGTTGTTTTTTTATTGTGATGAACCTATATTATTTATCTTTACTAAAAAATAAAACAGTAGAAATAAAAAACAGGGGATGAGCGGTTCCCTCTGCGCCCGCGTCAGGATGGACATTTTTCGCTACATCGTGTACAAAATTCGACTTTCCTGCCAACCCTCCAAAGCAAAGCAAATCAAGGGATGCGTTTATGATGGTACGCCCGACATTCAAGCACCTGCATGGCGATCTGACCGGGGGGGTGACCGCCGCCGTGGTTGCGCTCCCTCTGGCCCTGGCCTTTGGAGTCGCTTCCGGCGCCGGTCCGGTTGCCGGTATTTACGGCGCGATCTGGGTCGGCCTCTTTGCGGCGCTCTTCGGCGGCACCCCGGCCCAGGTCTCAGGCCCGACCGGGCCGATGACCGTGGTCATGGCCGCGGTCTTTGTCAACTTTGCCCATAACCCTGCCCTCGCCTTTACCGTTGTCATGCTCGGGGGCGTCTTTCAAATCCTCTTCGGCCTTGCCAAGCTCGGCCGCTATATCAACCTGATGCCTTATCCGGTGATTTCCGGATTCATGAGTGGAATCGGCCTGTTGATTATTGCCATTCAACTCGCGCCCCTGCTTGGCCATGCCAGCCCGGCGGGGGCGTTAAATTGCCTGGCCGCTTTGCCGGGCTTTATAAAGGATTTGAACCTTCACGCCTTGCTCCTCGGTGTCTTTACCCTGATCCTTGTCTTCTTTCTGCCCAAACGCTTGACCCGCTTTATCCCGGCGCCCCTCTTCGCCTTGATCTGCTGCACGCTCCTCGCTATCTTTTTGCTGCCGGAAGCGCCGATGCTCGGCGAGATTCCCCGCGGTTTGCCGGTACCGCATCTGCCGACTTTCGAGTGGGCAAGTCTGCGGGAAGTGATCTTCTCCGCCCTGATGCTCGCAGTCCTTGGCTCGATTGACAGCCTGCTGACGGCGCTGATTGCCGATAATGTCACCCAGACCTCGCATGACTCCGATAAAGAGCTGGTCGGACAGGGGATCGGCAATCTCGTTGCCGGCTTTATGGGCGCCATTGCCGGCGCCGGCGCCACCATGCGCACCATGACCAATATTCGCGCCGGCGGGCGGACCAATTTGTCCGGGATTATCCATGCCCTCTTTTTGTTGGCGATGGTCCTCGGGCTGGGCGGTTTTGCCGCTTATATTCCGCATGCGGTCCTGGCGGGGATTTTGTTGAAAGTCGGTATCGAGATTATTGACTGGAACTATCTGCGGCGGATCAAAACCGCGCCGCTGACCGGCGTCTTTCTGATGTTCTCCGTCCTGTTGCTGACGGTCTTTGATGATCTCATCACCGCGGTGGCGGTAGGGACGGTCATGGCCAGCCTCCTCTTTGTCAAGAGTATGGCCGATTTGCAAGTCGATAACATCAATATCCTGGAGGATGAATCGATCCATTCATTCTTGACCTCCGACGAAAATGATATCCTCAAATTCTGCCAGAGGCGCGTGACCATGCTGCACCTGACCGGGCCGATGAGTTTCGGCGCGGCCAACGGCATGGCCCGCAAAGTCGGCGACATCACCCTCTCGGAGGTGATGATTCTCGATCTGACCGATGTGCCGATCATCGATTGCAGTGCTTCTCTCGCGCTGGAAAATATTATCCGCCA
>JAXMLA010000336.1:0-5658 GCA_034370465.1 Desulfuromonadales bacterium | reverse complement strand
CTCCTCGCCGACATCCTCCGCCTGCTCCGTTTCGAGATCCTCCGCCACAGCATCAAGCTGCAGGAAGAGTACAACGAGATTCCTCTGGTCGAAGTTGACGCCAATCGTCTTAAACAGGTACTGATCAACCTGGTGATGAACGCGGTGCAGGCGATGGGGACCAAGGGGACGCTGACCCTGACGACGCGGTCGCATGCCGAGGATGAGGTTGAAATTTTGCTGCACGACAGCGGGCCCGGCATTCCCGCCGGGGTACGGGAACGGATCTTCGACCCCTTCTTTACGACCAAAGCCGATGGCGAAGGGACCGGTCTCGGCCTGTACGTATGCCGTCACATCATCCTCGAACATCAGGGGACGATCGAGATCGACTCCGACAGTGAGAGCGGCACCACAGTCAGAGTGACTCTCCCCGTCCGAAGATTGAATAAATATTAGGCATTCACCGATAAATTCATCGCGACAGATCACGGATTAAAACCACAGCATTAAATTAACATATTGAATTTATTCATAAAAAAAATATGGCACAGCCTGTGCTATAGAAAAATAGCAAGGGACAGCAAGACGACAGTGACAAATAAATAAAGCAAAGACACTTCCTGACAACGGCGTCACGGAATCGTACTTTCAGGGCAAAGGCGCCCCGTTTCCTGACACCAAAAGAAGGAAATCGGGCGCCTTTATTTATTTCAGAATCTCACAACCGGAGGACAAAACGATGATGAAAAAAGTAGAAGCGATCATCAAGCCGTTCAAGCTCGAAGATGTGAAGAGTGCTCTGACCGAAATCGGCATCACCGGCATGACCGTCAGTGAAGTGCGGGGTTTTGGTCGGCAAAAAGGGCACACCGAGCTTTACCGCGGCGCCGAGTATCAGATCGACTTCCTCCCCAAGGTCAAGATTGAATTGGTCCTTCCGGAAGATCTGGTCGAAAAGGTTGTGACCCTCATTCTCAAGGAAGCCAGCACCGGACGGATCGGCGACGGCAAGATCTTTGTCTCACCAATCGACCAATCGATTCGCATCCGCACCGGCGAGACCGGAACCGACGCCCTTTAACATCGATAAGCCCCAGACAACAATCACTATAAACGGGAGGACACCATGAAACGGTTCAAACTGCTTACCCTCACCAGCTGTGCGCTCCTGCTGGCGCCGGCCCTGGCCCTGGCCGAAGATGCGCCGGTCTCCGAGATGTCTTACATTCTCAACACCTTTGCCTTTCTGATGAACGGCGCCTTGGTCATGTGGATGGCCGCCGGTTTCGGTATGCTGGAAGCAGGACTGGTCCGTTCCAAGAACGTCGCGACGATCTGCCTGAAGAATATCGCCCTCTTTGGCGTCGCCGGCATCCTCTTTTACATCGCCGGCTACAACCTGATGTACAACGGCGTCGATGGCGGCTGGATCGGCAGCCTTGGACTCTGGGGGCCGGATGACGCAGCGGCTCTCGCCGGCGATTATTCCGGCAACTATGCCACCGGCTCCGACTGGTTCTTCCAGATGGTCTTCTGCGGCGCCGCCTGTTCGGTCGTCTCCGGCTGCGTGGCCGAGCGCATCAAATTCTGGCCCTTCATGATCTTCTGTGCTGTCCTCTGCGGCGTCATCTACCCGATTCAGGGCTCCTGGGTCTGGGGTGGCGGCTGGTTGACCGGCATGGGCTTCAAGGACTTTGCCGGTTCGACCCTGGTCCATTCGGTCGGCGGCTGGTCGGCCCTGACCGGCGCCATTATCCTCGGCGCCCGCAAAGGGAAGTTTACCAAAGATGGCAAGGTCAATCCGATGCCCGGCTCCAACCTGACCCTGGCGACCCTCGGCACTTTCATCCTCTGGATGGGCTGGTTCGGCTTCAACGGCGGTTCGGTCCTCTCCCTCGGCAGTGCCGGCTCGGCGATCAGCATGTCAAACGTCTTCGTCAACACCAACCTCGCTGCTTGCGGCGGCATGATGGCAGCGCTCCTGTTATTGCAGGCCGTCTATAAACGGGTCGATCTGACCATGGCCCTCAACGGCGCCCTCGCCGGCCTCGTCGCCATTACTGCCGGTCCCGACACCCCGACACCCGGGGTGGCCATCCTCATCGGTGCGGTTGGCGGCATCCTCGTCGTCCTCGCCGTCCCCCTCTTCGACAAACTCAAAATTGACGATGTCGTCGGCGCCCTCTCCGTCCATCTCGTCTGCGGTATCTGGGGCACCCTGGCCGTCCCCCTGACCAACTCGGAGGCCAGCTTTGTCACCCAGTTGATCGGCGTCGGTGCGATCGCCGCCTTTGTCCTGATCAGCACCACCATTGTCTGGACAGCGCTCAAATTCACCATCGGCATTCGCGTCTCGGAAGAAGAAGAATTTGCCGGCAGCGACACCACCGAACTCGGTCTCGAAGCCTATCCGGAATTCGGTCGCGGTTCGCAGGGCATGCGCTAAAAACTTTGTCGCCGACGACCTCGGCATTATTGTCATCAAACCATTACACCCAAGGAGAAGAACGATGAAAAAACTAACCGTATTGCTTGCCGCCGCCCTGCTCTTTGCCGGCGCCACCTCGGCTCTGGCTGAAATCAAAGTCGAAGGCGATGTCTACGTCGGCATCTTTGAAAAATACCTGTGGCGCGGATTTGACCTGAGCGGCGGCCAGCCGGTGACCCAGGGGGGGATGGATATCTCCTTCCATAACCTGACCCTGAGCTACTGGACCAACGTCCAGAACAGCACCGACAGCGGCGCCGGCCTCAATGGGGGCGAAGCCAACGAAACCGACATCACCGTCAACTATGCGATTCCGGTCGGTGAAGTCGCCACCATCAATCTCGGCAACATTTACTACACCCTCGATGGACTGAACGACACTAACGAACTCTACCTCGGCGCTTCTCTCAACACTCTCCTCAGTCCGACCGTCAAGGCTTACTATGACTGGGATGAGTTCAAGGACGACCGCTTCTACACCTTGAGCATCGGCCACGGTATCGACCTGGGTAAAGCGACCCTCAACCTCGGCGCCCTGGCGAGCTACGCCGATGGCGATGCCAGCCATGAATTGTGGAACACCGAGCTTACCGCCGGCCTCGATATCCCGGTGACCGAGCAGATCCTCATTCGGCCGACCTTCCTTTACTCCGCACCGATTGGCGATGATGCCAAAGAAGCTATCGACGACGAGACGACTGCCGGTCTCACGGTCATGCTGACCTTCTAATTTAAAGTCAATCTTTCGGTCAGGTTGCCTCCTGCCGAGAAAAGGCCGCCATTCCGAAGCTGGGATGGCGGCCTTTTTCATTCCTTGTTTTTTTTACCTGTTTGTACTATGTTCTGTACATATTTGACAAGGAGGTGCTATCAATGAATGCCTTAACCTATACTTATACGCGCCAGCATTTGGCAGACGTCATGAGATCAGTTAACGAAGATCACGTTCCCGTGGTGGTGACTAGTCAGCGTGGTAAACCCGTTGTCATCCTTTCCCTCGACGATTTCCATGCATTTGAAGAAACCGCCTACCTGCTCCGAAATCCTCAAGGGGCCAAGCGACTGCTTGAATCTGTCGAGGAATTGCGTGCAGGCGGCGGCCAGATTAAAGACTTGACGGAATGATGATCAAATTCTCAACCGCAGCATGGGAAGACTACCTCTATTGGCAGATGACCGACAAGGCGATGCTCAAACGTATCAATCAACTTATTCGGGATATTCAGCGAGAACCTTTTGCCGGTATAGGCAAGCCAGAACCGCTCAAGCATCAATTGGCTGGTTTCTGGTCTCGCAGAATAGACAGTTGCCATCGCCTGGTATATTCAGTCGAAGGTGATACTCTCCTGATTGCGCAATGTCACGATCATTATTGAAATGGAGTGCTTGAAGTCTCAGAAGTTCTCTTCTCTTCATCTGATGGTTTCTTTGGTATCGTCAGCGTTCCCATTAAGTCTCCGACTGCCACGCCAAAGACCGCCATTCCGAAGCTGGGATGGCGGCCTTTTTTATTATAAAAATTGCTGTCTCTGCCCAACAAAATGGCACGAGAAGCTTATTTTAAAAAAATAGCCTTCTTAATCAAATAGATAGCTTTTGGCATCGGCTCTGCATAAGAAAAGATACTACCTCAACACGGGCAGGAACAGCGCCCCCACCCGGCTCCCAGGGCCGCACCCCGAAAGGAAATCGCGATGAAGACCGCTCTGATTGCCGATGACGAACCGTTGCTGCGTCGTCAGGTCCGTGATGTCCTGGAACGTTATGGCTTCGACCAGATTATCGAGGCGGCGAATGGCCGCGACGCCGTCACCCTCGCCCTCAAGCTCGAACCGCTCCTCATCGTCATCGACTACACCATGCCTGAACTCGACGGCCTCTCGGCCTGCGATCAGATCAACAAAAAATTCCCGACACCGATGGTCCTGATGACCGGCGCCACCGATCTGGAGACGATCGAACGCGCCCGACTCAGCGGCATCCTCAGTTATGTCGTCAAGCCCTTTCGCGACGAGCAGATGCTCGCCGCCGTCGATCTCGCCATCCACCAGTTTGTCGAACTCCACTCCCTGCGCGAAGAGGTCTCGACCCTGCGCGAAACCCTGGAGACCCGCAAACTCATCGACAAGGCCAAGGGACTGTTGATCAAGAAGGGGATGACCGAGTCAGAAGCGTACCGCAAGATGCAGAAGCTCTCGATGGACAAGCGCAAAAGTCTGAAAGAGGTCGCCGAGGCTATCCTCCTCATGGAAAGCTGAAGGGAGCGACGATGGCCTCGTCCCCTTTCAATCGTTGCAACCTTCCCCCCTGGGCGATCGCCTCGCGCCATTTCAACCGGAATCCGCAGCCGATTGAAATACAAGGGGTGCGCAGCGCCAATCCCAATCTTTTCCGCCGCCTTGCCGAACTCGACGACCCACTGGCACGGGCGGCCCTCTTTAACGACTATCTCGATGTCTCTTTCCAGCTCCATCAGTGGCAACAGGAAACATCGGAGTCGGGGCGCAAAAGCCTCAAGAACAGCTATCTGCGTTTTCTACGCGGCTGGATGTTCGATGCCAACTCCGTCGAAGGGGCGGTCCTCAAGGGCTGGGTCGAGAGCCGCATCGGCCTGGCACCGACTTTCCATCACCAGCCCATTGCCGGTCCCGACGACCCGGCGATGCAGCGCTACCTCGTCGACCGCATGCACGGTTCGGCCCGCACCAGCGCCATCTACGCCCAGCTCGACCTCCTTTACGAATATGTCCAGTTCGAAATGGTCTGTCGTTACCCTGACGGCACTCCCCTCACCCTTTATCGCGGCATTAACGACTTTGCCGAGCATCAGGTCATCGAGCAGTACGACAAGCGCCGCTACCTGCTGCGCCTCAACAATCTCAACTCCTTTACCAGCGATTTTGAACGGGCCTGGGAATTCGGCAGCCGCGTCCTCCAGACCGAAGTGCCGCTGGCGAAGATCTTCTTCTCCGGCGACCTCCTCCCCTCCTCTCTCCTCAAGGGGGAAGGGGAGCTGCTGGTGATCGGCGGCGAATTCGAAGTGCAGCTCTTGAGCGGCGGCTGAAGATGGTTATCGCTCGCGCTCGCGCCGCCTTCCTCGGTCTCGCCCTCGGCGATGCCCTCGGCGCCACCACCGAATTCATGACGCCGATGGAGATCCGCAATCAGTACAAGGTTCATCGGCAGAT
>JAXMLA010000335.1:0-2331 GCA_034370465.1 Desulfuromonadales bacterium | reverse complement strand
AAATGAGCGAGAAATTCCGTCTTCTTCATGCCGACAAAGAGGACCCCGATAATCTCCCCCTGATCGTTCCGGATCGGGTCGTAGGCGGTCCGATAAGGAATCCCGAGGATCAGGGTCTCGCCACGAAAGGGTTTCCCATCCTTGAAGATGGCGTCGTAAGCCGGGCCTTGGAGTTTGGTGCCAACGGCGCGGCTGCCGTCGGCATGCAAGACGTTGGTAGAGACCCGCGTCTCCCCCATGAAGATTGTCGCCACCCCACCGAAGATCTCCTGCACCTTGTCCGGGACTTCGAAGTTATTATTGACAACGTAGTTGCCGGCGAGAAGTTGGCCGTCAACAATCCTGAACTCCGTCCCCTTCTGGGTGAGGAGTTCCCAGGAGGTGAGCAGACACCTTTCCAGGTCGGCATCGACCTCCCGGACCATTTCGCGATGAAAGCGGTTGAAGGTAAGGACCGCAAAGGTGGAAATCACGAGGATGGCGATCAGACCGCTGGCCAGGATTAGCTTTGTCAGAGTTTTCATAAGCGCTGTTGCTCCCTGCCTTTCATTCCTCGCCGCTCTCTTCTTTCCTTAATCCCGTCAGAAAAGAGAGGACCTGCGGGAAGTCGATCGGCTTGGTCAGGATTGTGACCGCTCCGTACCGCTTCGCCGCGGCGATCTGCTCGGGACGGGCATTGGCGCTCATCAGGACTACCGGCGTGTCAGGAGTGACGGCCTTGATCAACATCAGGGTCGTCACCCCGTCGATGCCCGCCATCTTGATGTCCATCAGCACGCAGTCGAACTCTTCGAGGTGGACCGCCTGTACCGCCTTCTCACCGCTGTCGACCGGCAGGCATTCATAGCCCTTGATCCGCAGGATATCGCAGATGGTCCTGAGCATCGGTTGATCATCATCCACCGCCAGAATCTTCAACTTTTCTCTCATCTTTTGTCTTTCTCTAACGGCAGCAGCACCGTAAAGGTCGCGCCCTTCCCCGGTTCGCTCTCTGCTTTTATTGTTCCGCCGTTGGCCTCCACCAGGTTCTTGCAGACCACCAACCCCAGCCCGAGACCATTGATTCGGGTGGAGAAGAGCGGCTGGAAGAGATTGCCGATGTTTTCCGGCGCAATCCCCTCACCGCTGTCGGTGATGGCGATTTCGACGAAATTGTTTGCACCATCGGTGCTTCGGGATTCTGCCGCGACGCGCAGCGTCCCGCCCTCCGGCATCGCCTGCACGGCGTTGGTGATGCAGTTCACCAGGACCTGTTCCATCTGCGTCGGGTCGACATGCAGGGTGGGGAGAGCTGCGGGGAGAGCGACGCTGACCGCGACGTTCCCCGGCAGGGTGCATCTTCCCAGGCTCTGCCGGACCAACTCGGCGACGTTGACCAGCTGTTGCTGCGGCGGCCGGATTTGGGCAAAGTCGAGGAGGTCGGTGATGATCCGCAGCGAGGTGTTGATCTCCTGTTGGATGATCTCCAGATACTCTTTGGTGGTGGTGTCGGCTTCGGCATGAACCGTCTTCAGGAAAAAGACGGCGTTGCTCATCACCCCGAGGGGGTTGCGCAACTCGTGTCCGACGCTACTGGAAAGCTCGCCGATGATGAAAAGCTTTTCCTTGCGCACCAGTTCTTCCTGGGCATCGCGAAGTTGCCGCGTTCTTTCCACGATCTTCGCCTCCAGTTCCTCGTTCAGCAGCTGAATCTGCTGTTCCTTTTTTTTCAGGTTGGCGACGTACTTCATCAAAAGGAGATAAAAAAAGGCCGTCACTAGCGCGGTGATGCCGCCGACGAGCATATGTTCGGTATTAAAATAGGGAATCTCCGGATGTTCCACACTGTCGATCAGTGCGCTGAGATTGGCCATGATCAGGACCAGGAGGAGCCCTAGTCCCCAACCCTTAGCGCCTGTAAACGATCTCCCTTGTTCACTCATTTCAGCTCCTCTCCTGCTCTTTCGCTGTGATCGCGCAGCGGCAACAGCACCGTAAAGGTCGCGCCCTTCCCCGATTCGCTCTCGACTTTTATCGTGCCGCCGTTGGCTTCCACCAGGTTCTTGCAGACCACCAGCCCGAGACCGATCCCCTTGGTCTTGGTGGTAAAGAGGGGCTGGAAGAGTTTCTTCATGTTTTCCGGGGAGATCCCGGTGCCGCTGTCGGTGACGGCGATGGCGACGCCATCGCCGGGGAATTTTGAATCAGAACTCATACTTCTCAATTCATCATTCATAATTTGTCGTGCCTCGACCCGCAGCGTCCCTCCCCCCTCCGGCAGCGCCTGCACGCCGTTGCTGATGAAATTGATCAGCACCTGCTCGATCTGCCCGGGGTCGACATGCAGCGGGG
>JAXMLA010000334.1:0-12359 GCA_034370465.1 Desulfuromonadales bacterium | reverse complement strand
AAGGGGAATTTCCGCGAAGACCTGTATTACCGGCTGAATGTCGTCTTTATTGAAATGCCGCCGCTTCGGGAGCGGTGCGAAGATATCCCCGATCTCGTTGCCACCTTTGTGCGCAAATATAATCAGGAATTCGGGCGGCGGGTGAACGATGTCAGTCGCGACGCCCTGAAAGCGTTGGTCGAATATCGTTGGCCGGGGAATGTCCGCCAGCTGGAGGCGGTGATTGAACGCTCTGTCCTCCTCAGTGACGGCGGCACCTTGACCCTCGATGACATCGGCGGACTGCTGGTCGGGCGCAAGCCCAGCAACCTTCTCGGCATCGATCTGCCGGAAGAGGGGCTCGATTTTGAAGCTCTGGAGAAGGATTTACTGCAAAAGGCGTTGCAGCGAACCGGGGGCGTCGCCAGCAAAGCGGCCAAGCTCTTGAAGATGAGCTACAAAACCTTCCTGTACCGGATCGAAAAGTTTGCTCTCAAGGCCGAGAAGGACGAATAAGCGCCGCATGGGGCACTCAGCGCAAAAGATCGCCGAGGTAGGCCTGGAGATTGGCACGAATCGGCATAAAATAGAGATTGGCGCCGCTACGGGCGGAGAAATTCAGGGCTTTGCCAGCGAACTCACGATTCCACGCCAGGTCGTGACGAAAATCAGGCGGGAAGAAGGCCTGGTTGCGGTTCTCCCAGTAGTCACGACTCTTCTCACTCAGCACCGGACAGACCCCCCAGTAAAGATCGAGCCCGGCAAGGAGGTCGTGGTAGATCTCCATATAACGCAGATCGAAAAAGGGCTGGGTAAAGAAACCGTCGGCGCCGGCTTCACACTTTAAACGGACATAATCGAGTTCTTCACGAATCGACGAACGATAGGGATCGATGCCGGCATAGACCTTGAGACCGGGGAGGGCTCTCTTTAAAGCCCGGATCAGCTCACACGCCGTGGTCCGGTAAGAGCGCCGCGACATATCAAGGGGCTTGTCGCCGCTGATCACCAGCACCTCGTCGATCTTGAGCTGGCGGAGAGTTTCCGCAATCAGCAGGGGCTGTTCAAGATCAAAATCGCTGGCGCGCAGATGGGCAATCGTCGCCGGAAACCAGCGTTGCGCCAGGGCACAGCCTTCCCAGCTGCGCAGCGGAAATTGTATCAGGTCGGGGATGTTGATGGTCTGCACGGCCGGACAGAGTTCGTGGATAATTGCAAGTTCGCGCTCCAGAGCAGCGGCATCGCGGGGGACGAGTTCAACACAAAGACGGGGCATGCAACCTCACAGTCAAAAATAGCGCCGGGGAAGGTGTCAGCGGCGCGAAGATTTTGACATTTTAGCCAAAACCGTTAGAATGTCAAAGCAACTCTCAAGCTCGGAACCCCCTTCAGGAGGATTGTTTATGCGCGCCCTTTGTCTCGTTTCATTCTCGATGTTCCTGCTCCTTCTCCTTGCGGCCTGTAGTCCTTTCGGCGGTCCAACGAGCATCCCGGGGACGACCCGCGTCGCCAAATATATCGACGGCAACGGCGAGACCGGCATCAGCGGCCGGGTGTTTATGCGAGCAGATGGTTCCGGCCTCGCCGATGCCTATGTCAATATCTATGCCGACACCGTCTCCAACCTCCTCGGCCCGTCCCATACCATGTCAAATCCGACCGACGCCGACGGTCATTATCAAGTCAATGTACCGCCGGGGACTTACTTTGTCGTCGCCCGCAAACGCGGCAGCGGCAATCCGACCGGCCCCCTCTCCCCCGGTGATTACTACTCCGAACACCAGCGCGTCGTCACCGACGTCGTTGCCGGAAAACTTGCGGTGGTCGATCTGCCGGTCGTATTGATCAACAATCCGATGTTCTTTAAACGCGATGTTGCCTCGCTCGAAACCGATACCGCCATCCACGGCCGCATCGTCGACAAAGAAGGGAAGCCGGTCTTCGGCGCCTTTGGTATGGCTTACAACGATGCCGATCTCAAACGGCTCCCCGATTATGTCTCGACCCTCTCCGATAACGACGGCCACTTTACCATCTACCTCCCCAAGGGGGGCAGCTACTATCTCGCTGCCCGCCTGCACGTCTATGATATGCCGCGCCCCGGTGAACCCTATGGCCGCAGCGAAGACGCGGTGACGATAGAGAAGGGGCAGAGCAGCGCAGAGATCACCATCATCGTCGAACCCTTCAGCGGTGAATATCAAAGCGGCAAGTCCCGCCGCCCTTACTGATCCTGAATCCTGTAACGCGACGCGGCAATACTTAGGCTACGGAGATGGCAGGGAAGACCTGTCATCTCCTTTTTTATCCGGCTTTGGCCTGGATCTGGTCCTTATTCAATGCCTGAATTTCAGCTCGAACGCTTCCCCAATGGTTTACGTTTATTGACGATCGAAATGCCGCACCTGCACAGCGCCGAGATGCTCTGCTATGTCGGTGTCGGCAGCCGCTACGAAACCGAAGACGAGGGGGGAATATCGCATTTTCTCGAACATATGCTCTTTCGCGGCACCGAAGATTATCCGAAGAGTTTCTGCCTCGAAGCCGCCTTTGAATCGATCGGCGGCGCTGTCAACGCCAGTACCGACGCTGAAGCCACCTGCTATCACACCCGTTTTCACCCGGATCGCCTCGACCTCTGCGCCCAACTCTTCGCCTCTTTGCTGCGCCGGCCGCTGCTACAAGGGATCGAAGTGGAACGGCGCATCATTATGGAAGAAGCTCTGGAGGACTATAACGAGCAGGGGATCGAGATCAATGCCGACAACCTCACCTCCCGCCTCCTGTGGCCGGGGCACCCCTTGAGCCAGCCGACGATCGGCACCCGTGATTCGCTGGCAGCGCTGGAGATCACCGCCCTGCAGCGGCATCACCAGACCTTCTACACGCCGCACAATACGGTGATTGCGATTGCCGGCGCCCTGACCCACTCTGCCGCCCAGCAGGCGATCAGCGCCGCCTTTGCCGACTGGCAAGGCTCGCCGGCTCCCCTCCCCCGCCTCTGGTCGGAACCGGTGCAAGAGCAGTCTGGACCGGAAAGTGTCTGGGTACACGACTCCGATTCCCAGGTCGGCGTCCAGCTCGCCTTTCGTTTGCCGGGACGCAGCGATCCCCGCCAGATGGAGCTGCGCGTCCTGCGCCGCCTCCTCACCTGCGGCGGCACCTCGCGCCTGTTGCTGCGCCTGCGCGAAGAGTTGGGGCTGACCTACAGCGTCGATGCCGCCCTCTCCCTCTTTGCCGAAAGCGGCTGCCTCTCTATCGACCTCGCCGTCGCTCCCGAGAATCTGGTGGCAGCGATCCGGGAAGTCCTCAAGGTTCTGGAGGAGATCCGCACCAGCCCGGTCAGTGGGGAAGAACTGGAGCGACTCAAGGCAACTTACCTTTACGATCTCGATTTCTCGCAGGATCATACTGACGAAATGGCGACCCGCTACGGTTGGGGGGAGTTATGTGGCACCCTGCGGACAACCGAAGACGATCGCCAAGCGGTCATCGACCTGAGTGCCGACTCTCTGCAAAGGGCGGCACGGGAACTGCTCACCCCGCAGTGTTTGAAGCTGGCCGTCGTCGGTCCCTTCCGCCGCCGCGACCAGGGCGAGATTGCCACCCTCCTTGCCGCTTTCGGCATGACCGGGAGAACAATAACCGAACCATCCTGAGGCGACATGTTTAAACCGCTTAAATATCGCTGCGAATACGCCCTCTTTCTCCTCCTTTTTGCCTTTGTTCGCGCCCTGCCGTTAGCGCTGGCGCTCCGTCTCGGGAGTGCGCTCGGTACCTTGATCTATTTTGCCCAGCCGCAACGCCGCAGCAAGGCGCGGGAAAATCTGCGCCGGGCCTTCCCGGAAAAGAGGGAAGAAGAATGCCGGCTGCTGTTGCGGGAAAATTTTCGGCAGATGGGGCTCGGTGCGGTCGAGATGCTCCGGCTTGATCTCTATCGCGATCCGCAAACGCTCAAGGAAAGCTTTGTCCTCACCGGTCTCGAACATGTGCAACAAGCGTTGGCGCGCGGGCAAGGGTGTTTCCTCCTCACCGGCCATATCGGTTTCTGGGAAGCCGGCTCCATCTTGATGCCCCTGCACAATATCCCCACCGACGCCATCTACAAACGGATGAAAAATCCCCTGGTTGAGAAGCGCATCATGGCGCTGCGTGAGTCGGCCGGCGCACGCTGGATCGAAAAGAGACGCGCTGCCCGGAAAATATTACGTTCCCTTCAGGAAAATCGGGCGGTCGCCGTCCTCATCGACCAACGGGTCTCACCGCTGGAAGGGGTCGTCGTCAACTTTTTCCAGCGTCCGGTCATTGCCACGCCGATCATCGCCCTGATGGCGATCAAACAAGGGACCCCGATCGTTCCGACCTTCAGCTGGCGACTCCCGGACCACCGCTACGAGATTGTCTTTGCACCGCCGATTACCTTCCCGCAGGAGGCGAATCCCTCCCCCGAGACGGTGGTTGCGGCAACGCAACTGCTGACGGACAAGATCGAAGAGGCGGTGCGCCGAGCCCCGGAGCAGTGGTTCTGGGTGCATGACCGCTGGCGTCTCTAAGGCTTACATCTTTCCTCCTTGCCAGCGCTCTGCCGCTGTGCTAAATAGAAAAAATCTCAAGTTAAATCGATCGCATGGAGGCGCTCATGAATATCAGAATTCACCCCCTGACTTCGCCCAAAGCCAAATACAGTGATGAATCGAAACTCGGTTTCGGCAAGCTCTTTACCGACCGGATGTTCGTCATGGAGTACAGTGCCGATCTCGGTTGGCACTCCGCCCGCATCGAGCCGTACGGCCCCTTTGCCCTCGATCCGGCCTGCGCGGTTCTGCACTATGCCCAGGAGATCTTTGAAGGACTGAAAGCCTTTCGCCGCGCGGGCGGACAGATTGCCCTCTTTCGTCCCCAGGATAATATCCGCCGGCTCAATCGCAGCGCCGAGCGGATGAGCATGCCACCGGTCGATGAAGCCTTCTTCCTCAAGGCGATCAAGGAACTGGTGCGCCTCGAAGCCGACTGGATTCCCCAGACCGACGGAACCAGCCTCTACATCCGTCCGACGATGATCGCCACCGATCCCTATCTTGGCGTCCGCCCCTCCGAGACCTATCTCTGCTACATCATCCTCTCCCCGGTCGGTGCTTACTATTCCGGCGGCCTTGCCCCGGTGAAGATCTGGATCTCCGATGAATACGTCCGGGTGGCACCGGGCGGCACCGGCGAAGCCAAGACCGGCGGCAACTACGCCAGCAGTCTCAAGGCCTCGCAGGAAGCAGCGAAGAAGGGTTTTGATCAGGTCCTTTGGCTCGACGGCGTCGAGCGTAAATATGTCGAAGAGGTCGGCAGCTCCAATATCTGCTTCCTTTACGACGGCAAGGTCGTTACCTCCCCCTTGAAAGGGACGATCCTCGACGGCATCACCCGCCGTTCGGTCCTGGCGCTGGTCAACGATTTCGGCCTGACCATCGAAGAGCGCGCCCTCTCCATCGACGAGATCCTCGACGGCGTCAGCAGCGGCCGTCTCACCGAAGCCTTCGGCACCGGCACTGCCGCCGTCGTCTCGCCGGTCGGGCAGTTCACCTATCGCGATCGCACCGTCACCTTCGGCGACGGCAAGTCCATCGGCGATCTGACGATGAAACTCTATCAGACCCTCACCGGCATCCAGAACGGCCGGGTCGCGGACCCGCACGGCTGGAACGAGATCTTCTGATTTGGGTTTTGCGTAACGACTCATAAACGGGGCGACTCAGCATTGAGCCGCCCCGTTTGCTTAACAGTTGGATGGAGCGGAATTACCGGGAGGTTGTATGACCAGAATGAATCGAATCCGTATCAAAGAACTCCTGGCCGGAACAACCACCCAGCCCGCTGTCAACGTCTGTGGCTGGGTGCGGACCATCCGGCGCGGTAAAGAGGTCGCCTTTATCGAATTGAACGATGGCTCATGCCTGACCTCGTTGCAGATCGTCGCCGCCCCCGATCTGGCCGGCCTTGATGCGGCCGGCCTCGGCACCGGAGCCTGTCTGGCGGTGCAGGGAGAACTCATCCCCTCCCCGGCTGCGGGTCAGGCCTGGGAACTGCGCGCAACGGCGCTCACCCTCCTCGGCCCGGCCGATGAAAGCTTCCCGTTGCAGAAAAAGCGGCACTCGCTCGAATATCTCCGCACCATTGCCCATCTTCGCCCCCGCGCCAACACCTTCAGTGCGGTCTTCCGCCTGCGCAGCGCCTTGTCCTTTGCTGTGCACCGCTTCTTCCGCGAGCGCGGCTTCACTTATGTCCATACGCCGATCATCACCGCCAGCGACTGCGAAGGAGCGGGCGAACTCTTCCGCGTCACCACCCTTGACCCGCAGACGCCGCCGCGGCGCGACGGGGAGATCGACTGGAAGGCCGACTTCTTCGGAGAGAAGACCGGACTCACCGTCTCCGGCCAGCTCGAAGGGGAGCTCTGCGCCCTGGCTCTCGGCGACATCTACACCTTCGGGCCGACCTTTCGCGCCGAGGATTCCCACACCAGCCGCCACGCCGCCGAGTTCTGGATGATCGAGCCGGAGATGGCCTTTGCCGATCTCACCGATGACTGCGCCCTGGCCGAGGACTTCCTCCGCTATCTCGTCACCTTTGCCCTCAACGAATGCGGCGAAGATCTGAGTTTCTTCAACGACCGGATCGAACCGGGGCTCATCGTCCGCCTCGAAGCCTTGGCTACCGCCTCCTTTGCCACCATGACGTACACTGAGGCGGTGGAGCGGCTGCTGCGCAGCAGCAAGGCCTTCGAATACCCGGTCGCCTGGGGCTGCGATCTGCAGAGCGAACACGAACGCTATCTCACCGAAGAGATCATCGGCGGACCGCTCTTTGTCACCGATTACCCGGCCGAGCTCAAGGCCTTTTACATGCGCCTCAGTGATGACGGGCGCACGGTCGCGGCGATGGATCTGCTGGTACCACGGGTCGGCGAGATTATCGGCGGCAGTCAGCGGGAAGAGCGGGAGGAGGTACTGCGGGCGCAGATGACGAAGAAGGGGGTATCGCAGGAAGCGCTGTGGTGGTATCTCGAAACCCGGCGCTGGGGGAGTTGTCCGCACGCCGGCTTTGGCCTCGGCTTTGAGCGGCTGATCATGTACCTGTCAGGGATGGAGAATATCCGTGATGTCATCCCCTTTCCGCGCACGCCGGGGAGTGCGAAGTTCTAAAACAGCGCCGCCCGTGAATTCAGATCACGGGCGGCGTTTTGATCATGGGCGCTCTTCCTCCCAGCTATCTTCCTCGGCAAAGGTAAAGTCTGCCTCGTCCCCCTCATAAGTCGCCGAACCAAAAGCAAGGATCGGAAAGAAGATAAAACCGAGGAAGCAGAGAGCGAAGCCGAAGAGGGGTGATCTGTCGAACTTCTCGGCGAGGCGAATGTGCATGACCACCAAAAAGTAGATATTCACCACCGGCAGAAAGAACATCAGCAGCCACCAGCTCGGGCAACCGGCAATCCGCAACAGGACGAAGAGGTTATAGATCGGGATCAGACTCTTCCACCCGGCCTCGCCGGCCTTCTCGAAGACTTTCCAGAAGGAGGCGATGATGAGCAGGATAAAGAGCAGACCAGCGCCGAGAAAGGCGAAGGCGAGCATCTCCGGAAACTTTTCTTCGGCCGGCGGTGCGACCACCGGACGGGGCGGCGCTGTTTTCACGGCGGGTGCAGGCACAGCCGGCGCTGGCGCTGATTTCACCGCGGTCCCGGCCGCAGTTGCCGGTTTTTCCGCGACCGCGACCGCGACCGCGCCAGCGGCGGGGGCGGGGGCGGTGGTTGCCGGCACCTCGACACTCTTGGCGACCGCTTTCGTCTTTGCAACCTGCTTCTTTTGAGCAAAGGTCTTTTGCAGGTTGATCTCTTGCGGAGGGAAGAAGATCAGGCTATCGCGATTGAGGAGGACATAGACCCGGCCGTCTTCCTGCCAGACCTTTTGTGCTTCGATGATCCCGCCATCCGCCAGATAAACAGGGCGCGCCAGAACAACCGTCGCCAGGGTCGCATTCAGCAACAACGCCAGCAGCAAAAGACGCCAGATTTTCCTCATACTCTTCTCACTCCTTTCGTGATCACAAAGGGCACTGTCACAAACGCGTTCGATACTAACAGCTCATAAAGATTCTTTCTACCTTCAATTTCCCCTCTTTGTCACACATCAGCAAAGGCGACCGATTGGCCGCCTTTTGTTTATCCGTGCAGTTCCGTCCCCTCCCTGATGATGGCCAGGTAAGCTTCATGGAGGAAGACCCGATCCCGCTTTTTGCCGCTGATCTCTTTGAGAATGCTCAGGCTGACCAGGTTGTTGACCGCTTTCCCGGCGGCCGGGGCACTGATACCGAGCTCCCGCGCCACCATGGCGATACTGACGTAGGGACGGCGATAGAGCAGATCGAGCAGCGCCATTGCCGTCGGCGCTGCTTTCCCCAGTCCGGTCAGCTTCTGTCGGTCAGCGGCGAGCAGATCCATGATCGCCCTGGCGGCATCGGTGGCCTGTTTGGAGATTTCATAGACCCCCTGCAGATAGTACTTGATCCACCCTTCCCAGTCGCCGTCCTTCCTGACGGCGTTGAGCCGTTCGTAATACTCCTGGCGATGCTTCTTGAAGAAGAGGCTCAGGTAGAGGAGCGGTTTTTCCAGTACCTGATCGTGGCAGAGGATGAAGGCGATCAGGAGCCGCCCCATTCTGCCGTTTCCATCCAGAAAGGGGTGAATGGTCTCGAACTGGGCATGGGCAAGACCAGCTTTGAGCAGCGGCGGAATCGTCTCATCGTGGAGGAATTTCTCCAGCTCGCCCAGGCAGGGGAGCACTTCGTGGGGAGGTGGCGGGACAAAGACGGCATTGCCCGGCCTGGTACCGCCGATCCAGTTCTGCGAGGTCCGGAATTCACCCGGATTTTTATGCCCGCCGCGGATGCCGGTCATCAGGCGGGCATGAATCTCCTTGATCAGTCGCAGGCTCAAGGGGAGCTCGCGTAACCGCTCCAGGCCGTAGTTCATGGCGGCCACGTAATTGGAGACCTCATTGATGTCGTCCGGGGAGCTCTTGCTCTCGATCTCTCCTTCAAACTCCAGCAGGTCTGCCAGGGATGCCTGTGTCCCCTCGATCTGTGAGCTGAGGACCGCTTCCTTGCGGACGTACATGTAAAGGAAGAGGTCGGGATTGGGGAGGGTGTAGGTACAGCCATCCAGTCGCCCCAGGGCGCGGTTAGCCCGCTCCATCAGGCGGCTCATCTCGTCATCGATCAGCAGTGGCGGGATCGGCGGCAGCGGGTTGGGGACAAAGGCGCTGTAGCCGTCCGGCCCTGTCTGCTGCACCATCAGCCTGCCGCCGCGTAGCGATACCTCGGTAAACATGGGGACTCCTGATAAACGCGAAGGGGTTTTCGTTTGCTAGTGCGTAACCCTACGAAACGAAACTTTCATAGTGAACAGCACTAATAAACTTTAAGCATGTAAAGTTTATTAGTCAAGAAGACTATGTAACGAGTGGCCGCCTCTCTTGATCCTCATGGCTTGAATATCTTCAGTTCCAACTCTTTGACCACCTTGAAATGTTTTCCATTGCCGGTTGCCAGCGGCATGCCGTTTTCCGAAGCGGTGGCAGCAATGATGGCGTCTCCCGCCCGCATACCTGACGACAGGCCGTATTCCTCGACGTAAACCAGCGCCCGATGACCAATGTTTTCCGTCAACGGCAGCACCGAAAAGCGGAAATCCGAGATAAAACGCTTTACCAGACGAAGCTGCTGCTTGTCTTTGGCGCACTGAAGCAATTCCATGTAGGTCTGAATGGACAGGAAGCGATCTTTTGCGCCGTCGATCAATGCGGCAGCCTTGGAATTACCTCGCTGCACCCAGATGAATATGTCCGTATCAAAGATCATGACGCCCACCCCGCAGACGCTCCATGACAGCATCGACCGCTTCGGTTTCAGCAGCATACATGTTGAAAAATTCGTGTTCGCAAACCTTGCCGGCAGTGGCATCTTCCAGAGGAATGATGGTCCCCTTCGGTTTGCCATGGTAGAGAATTGTGACCGATTCACGTTTGTCCAGTGCTGCCAGGATGTCAGTTGTTTTGTAGCGCAGATCGAGAATAGAAGCCTTCATATATATCTCCTAAATGTCTTTTTTGAATAGACATTTTATAGAGCAGTCGCGTGGTTGTCAATCTGATTACCTCCTGTATTTTCCTCCCGAATTATGTAAGGTGACCCCCGAATTCGTTTCGGCATCGATCCCCCACTACTACGAGTGCTATTCTTGCCATACCGATCAAACGGGATACAATAGCCACAGTGGCAGAAACTCACGCTCTGTGAGCAGGAAAGGATGGGAACATGATATACCCGACAACAAATATCAGCGTACAGATATCCCGCGAACCGGCTGTTGTCTATGCCTTCGTTGCCGACTTGAACAATCTTCCCGGATGGGCAACAACCTTTTGCCGGTCGATCCGGCGCGAAGGTGAGAAGTGGGTGATAGAAACCTCGCTGGGGATGATGGCGATCCGGCTGACCCCGGAGAACGACCTCGGGGTGCTGGATCATTACCTTACGCCGCCAGGCGGCGAGACGCTCTACGTACCAATGCGGGTGGTGGCCAACGGTTCCGGGAGCGAGGTCATTTTCACGCTTTTTCGACTCCCCGGGGTGCGCGAAGAGGAGTATGAGGCCGATACCGCACTCGTCAGGAAAGATCTGGACTGTCTAAAGGGGTTGTTGGAACAGTAGAACAGAGAAATCGTACCGGTCCCGGTACACTGACCGCTCACTGCTGACACCTTTTTCAGAGCGGCGCATCACGAAGGAGAAGTGACATGGAAACGCATGCAAAGAACACAATTTGCCTTTGGTACGACCGCGACGCCGAGGAGGCCGCGCGCTTTTACGCCCGGACCTTTCCTGATTCATCCGTTGGCGCAGTCCTCCGCGCACCGGGGGACTATCCGTCCGGAAAGAAAGGGGATCTGTTGACGGTCGAGTTTACCGTGATGGGAATTCCCTGTCTCGGCCTCAATGGCGGTCCCGAGTTTAAGCACAACGAAGCATTCTCGTTTCAGGTCGCAACCGCTGACCAGGCCGAAACGGATCGTTACTGGAACGCCATCGTCGGCAACGGTGGCGAGGAGAGTGAGTGCGGCTGGTGCAGGGACAAATGGGGCTTGTCGTGGCAGATTACGCCGATCGCCCTGATTGAAGCGATAAACGATCCCGACCCCGCCGCTGCAAAACGGGCGTTCGACGCGATGATGCAGATGAAAAAAATCGATATCGCCGCAATAGAAGCGGCGCGCCGCGTTTGATGGTGCAGAAGTGATCTTCAAACATAGGCGGCCGCTTGGCCGCCTATGAAATCAGTATACTGTCCCGGAATTATGAGGAGAGACCGTCATGTCGATTAAGGCTAGTACGATTGCGGCGACGCAGGTTGCCACCCTGGCGGGCGGCTGCTTCTGGGGGATGGAGGATCTGCTGCGCCAGCAGCCGGGGGTGATTGCCACCGAGGTCGGTTACACCGGTGGCAGTGTGGTGAACGCCACCTACCGCAACCACGAGGGGCACGCCGAGGCGGTGCGGATCGAATTCGACCCGAGCCAGACCAGCTTCGAGGCGCTGCTGCGCTTCTTCTTCCGCCTGCACGACCCGACCACCCGCAACCGCCAGGGGAACGATATCGGTTCCAGCTACCGCAGCGCCATCTTCTATCACGACGCCGAGCAGCAGCGGATTGCCGAGCAGGTCAAGGCCGAGGTCGACGCCAGCGGCAAGTGGCAGCGGCCGATCGTGACCGAAATCGTGCCGGCCGGCCCCTGGTGGCGGGCCGAGGAAGATCATCAGGATTACCTGGTCAAGAATCCGGGCGGGTATACCTGCCACTGGGTGCGGGAGTAGGGAAAGGGTTGAGTCCTCGTAGCGGGGAATAGCAAACACGGAAAGAGCAAAGGCGGCCAACTGACCGCCTTTTGTTTTGAAATATGGGGAGTGTCCCTATTTCCTCTCATCAGGGCCGAAACATGAACGGACGGGTGCCATATCGGGTCTTTGTCGATGGGCTTCCTGAACGCAAAACAATAACCGAAGAAGCCGCATAAATTGTCATCCCGCCAAGGGCGGCAGTGTCAGGCGATAACTATCTCTGCACATTCTAATCTTCTTCTTTTTGAAAATATTTTATATTTTGCGCAAGCACCCTATATGCCTTTTTGAAGGTTTGTTTACGCTCTTTAGGGCAATACGGGATGTCATTGGAAATACCAAGTTCAGACATTTCGTTAATAATTGGAGATCCATTAAAAAAGTTTCCGGGATTTTTATCGATTCTCCATTCTATCAATGGGACAAAACCATTATCT
>JAXMLA010000333.1:0-3666 GCA_034370465.1 Desulfuromonadales bacterium | reverse complement strand
GTGCCGAGACGATCAATTACGCCTTTATCAATCCCAACGTCTGGGACAAGCTCGGCCTGGCGGCCGATGATTTTCGCCGCAATACCGTGCAGGTGAATAATCCGCTTACCGAAGACCAGTCAGTGATGCGCACTTCGCTGCTGCCGAGTCTTCTTGAGACCGCATCCCGCAACCTGTCGTACCGCAGTCGCGATCTGCGGCTCTTTGAACTCCGTCCGGTCTTTATTCCCCGTCCCGGTGAAGAGCTTCCCGACGAGCCGCTGCGCCTCGCTATTCTCCTGTGTGGCCGGCGGAATCCGGATGGTTGGGCACATGGGGCAGAGCAGGTTGATTTCTATGATCTCAAAGGAATCTTCGAAGAGATTGCCGAAGTTCTGCGGGTGCCGCAGCTACGCTGGCAGATGGATGCCGGCGAGTCCTTCCTTCATCCCGGTAAATCGGCAGTGGTTTACAGCCGCAACCAGCGTCTCGGCGTTCTTGGCGAGGTCCATCCGCAAGCGCTGGCAGCCTTTGCCATCGAGTCCCCGTTGTATGTCGCCGAGTTTGATCTTGAAGCTCTTCTCAAGGTTGCCGGCCATTTCTCCGGGATCAAGCCCTTAAGCCGTTTCCCCGATTTGACCCGCGACAGCGCCCTTCTCGTAGGCGAAGAGGTCAGTGCCGCCCGTCTTTTTGAACTCTTTGACAAGGTGAAGAGTAAGGACGCAGAAGAGCTCATCCTCTTCGATCTTTATCGCGGCAAAGGGATTGACCCCGGACAAAAGAGTCTGGCGATTCGGGTCCGCTATCGCAGTCCGGAACGGACGCTAACAGACGAAGAAGTCAATAAAGCGCATGGCAAACTTGTGGAAATGCTCTGCAAGGAACTTAACGCTAGAATTCGTTAAAAAAACGGTTGAACCGGCAATGACCCTGTGTTATAGCTACCTGAAAATTAAGTAATAATTTGCTCTCTGCTCGAGGAGGTGGCTTCAATGACTAAAGCGGATTTGGTGGAAAATGTATATGTCAAGACCGGTTTTTCCAAAAAGGAATCGGCTGACATTGTGGAAATGGTCTTTGATCTGATCAAGGAGACCCTGGAAAACGGCGAGAAGATCAAGATTGCCGGTTTTGGTAATTTTGTCGTCAAAGACAAGTCGACCCGGCGCGGGCGTAATCCCCAGACCGGTGAAGAGATCAAGATTTCGTCACGACGGATCTTGACCTTTAAGCCGAGCCAGGTCTTGAAGGCATCGATTAACCATGAAGATGTCGAATAAGTTTTGAAAAGCCGATGAAGCCGACGCAGCAGATTCCGGATAAGCTCTATTTCAGAATCGGCGAAGTTGCAGCGATTGTCGGAGTTAAAACCCATGTCCTGCGTTATTGGGAAGAAGAGTTTCCTTCGTTGCGACCGGTCAAAAGCCGGTCGCAACAACGTCTCTATCGACGTAAAGAGATCGATTTTCTCCTTGCTTTGAAAGAGTTGCTTTACGAACGCGGCTTTACGATTGCCGGTGTGCGCAAGCGTATCGTTGCCGGTGTCCTCCTGCCCCCCGATCCTCCCGAGACGATCTTCTCCCCGGTGCAACTGTTCCTCAGAGAGATCGAAAATGATCTTCGCACTCTGCGCGCCCGTCTCGAAATGCCCCCCTGAGATTTTTTCTTTGTTCAAAAACGATGTGAGGTTGCCGTGCTGATATTGGTCACGAACGATGATGGGGTTCATTCTCCCGGCATTCTGGTCCTTGCCGAGCAGCTAGCGACTCTTGGCGAGGTGGTCGTCGTCGCCCCGGATCGCGAGCGCAGCGCGGTCAGCCATGCTCTTACCCTCCATTCCCCTTTGCGGGCCGATGAATTGCGTCCCGGTGTCTTTGCCGTTGACGGCACCCCGACCGATTGTGTCAATCTCGCTATTCACGGTCTGATCGGCCGCAAGCCCGATCTGGTCGTCTCCGGCATTAATCGCGGCGGCAACATGGGCGATGATCTGACCTATTCCGGGACGGTCGCCGCCGCCATGGAGGCGACCCTGATGGGGGTTCCGGCGCTCGCCTTTTCCCTCGAAGCAGAACGTTTTCTTGCCGAAGACTTTGCTGTCGCTGCAAGCGTGGCTGTCGATCTGGCCGGGCGGGTCCTTGCAACCCGGCTTCCGGCGGAGACCTTCCTGAATATCAATGTGCCGGGGGGGGTTCCTGTCGGCATGCGTCTCACCCGACAGGGGAAGCGTCGCTTCAGTGATCAGATTGAAAAGAAGTCCGACCCGCGCGGGCGCCATTATTACTGGCTCGGTGCCGGTCAGGTCAGTTTCGAAAATGCCGAAGGGACCGATTTCCAGGCGGTGAGTCAGGGCTATGTTTCGATCACCCCTTTGCATCTTGATCTGACCAACTATCAATCTTTTGCTGAACTCTCCACCTGGGGATTCCCCGGCAGTGAGCAGGCCGGAAACAGGTATTGATAACCATGACCGACTTTGCCCGGGCGCGCCAGACCATGGTCGATCGCCATATCAAAACCCGCGGTATCGATGATCCGCAGGTTTTGGCCGCGCTCCTCAAGGTTCCCCGCCACCTCTTTGTCGAAGACGCCCTGCGCGGGCAGGCTTACGGTGATTACGCTCTGCCGATTGGCGATAAGCAGACCCTTTCTCAACCTTATATCGTCGCTCTGATGACGGCGGCGCTACAGTTAAAGAGGAATGATCGTGTTCTTGAAATCGGTACCGGTTCCGGTTATCAGACCGCAGTTCTGGCGCAGATAGTCAGTCGTATCTTCAGTATCGAGCGCCTGCCGCAACTGGCCCGGCGCGCCCGGAAAATTCTCGACAGTATCAGCTGTGCTCATGTGCAGATTCGTGTCGGTGACGGTACCCTCGGATGGCCGGAAGAAGCGCCGTTCGATGCGATTATCGTCACCGCCGGCGCACCGGGCATGGTCGATGTTTATTGTCGTCAGCTTGCTCCCGGCGGGAGGTTGATCATTCCGGTGGGTGGGGCAGGGGGACAGCAACTGAGGCGTGTCACCAGGATCAACGCTGATCAATTCCAGGAAGAGGATCTCGGCGACTGTCGCTTTGTTCCGCTTATCGGTCGGGGTGGATGGCCCGAATCCCTGCCGTGAAACAGTTTATGCCGACCCGGATCATCCTCTTCTTTCTCTTCCTGACTTTCCTGAGCTTGCTCTTGTCAGGATGTTCCACGCCGGGGATCTACCACCCGGTGCAATCGGGCGAGACCCTCGGACAGATCGCCCGCGCTTACGGACGGAGTGAAACGCAGTTGGCCAGGGTCAATGGGATTTCATCGCCGCAATCGCTGCAAAAGGGAGAGCGCCTCTTTATCCCCGGCGCAACTTCATTGCGCCGGACAAATTCACCCTCTTCCGTTGCCAAGCAGTCCGGTTCTTTGCCAAAACAAGCGGCGATCAAGCCGGTTCCTTCTCCTGCCTCGATAAAAAAACCGCAGAACAAGGCAGTTTCTGCCCTCAACCAGAAATCCGGCGAGCAAAAGGTGAAATCTTCACCCCCCAAAGTTGTTCCGGGGAGCTTTTCCTGGCCGTTGCAAGGCGCGTTATTGCGCCGTTTCGGTGATCCAATCCCCTTTCCTTGCAAAGGGGTAGAGATTGCCGCTCCTCCCGGCACCCCGGTTCTGGCCGCCGCTGACGGACGCGTTATTTATAGCGGCG
>JAXMLA010000332.1:0-4411 GCA_034370465.1 Desulfuromonadales bacterium | reverse complement strand
GCGGGCAATGGCAACGCGCTGTTGCTGGCCGCCGGAGAGCTGGCCGGGGTAGTGGTCGGCGCGGTCGGCCAGGCCGACGAGACCGAGGACGAGCTCAACGTGGTCGCGGCGTTGCTGGCGGGAAAGATCGGTGAGAAGGAGAGGAAGTTCGACATTCTCAAAAGCGGTGAGGACCGGGATGAGATTGTAAAACTGAAAGATAAAGCCGATGTGCCCGGCGCGCCAGCGCGCCAGCTCCCGTTCCGAGAGGGGGCGAATGTCGATGCCGTCGACCTCGATACGGCCGGAATCAGCGAAGTCGATGCCGGCGATGAGATTGAGTAAAGTGCTCTTCCCCGAGCCCGACGGCCCCATCAAGGCGAGAAATTCGCCAGCGGGGATGTCGAGGGAGAGGTTGTCGAGGACCGGGATAAGCTGATCGCCGCGCCGATAAGCCTTGCACAGGTCGCGGATCAGTACCAGCGGCGGGGTGGTCGTCACGGCTGCACCTGCGTCACCCGCCGACCGTCGCGCATCCTCTCCAGGGGGCGCAGCACCACCTTCTCGCCGGCAACGATGCCGGATTTGATCTCGACCTGATCACCGAGGGTCGGGCCGAGGGTCACAGGAACCGCCCGCACCCGCGCGCCATCGAGGCGATAAACGATCTTGCGCCCACCATCGTCCTGTACGGCCGCCGGCGGGATGACCAGCTTCGGGGCTTCTTCGGCAATCGTCAACGGCCGGTCGAGGATCGCCACCCGCGCACTCATCTCCGGCAGGACGCGCGGGTCGAGTTCGGCAAAGCGCACCTTGACCATCACCGTCGCCTTGCTGCGGTCGGCGGTCGGGACGATCGTCACCAGTTCGCCACGAAAACGCTGCTCCGGGATGGCATCGAGGATAATTTCGCAGGGCTGGCCGGGACGGATGCGACTGAGGTTGGCTTCGGAGACGTCGGCTTCGATCTGCAGCGAGGAAAGGTCGGCAATCGTCACCACTGCCGACTTGGCATTCGCCGCCGCACCGAGGGGGGTGACGATGTCGCCGAGATCGGCGTTTTTGGTCAAGACCACCGCATCGAAGGGGGCACGGATGCGGGTATTATCGAGAGCAACCTCGGCGCCACGCACCCCGGCTGCGGCGACAGCAATATTCGCCGTGGCTGCCTGCACACTCGCCCGGCTCCGCTCCAGCCGGGTCAGCGTCGCGTCCGCCTCCGCCTGGGCGACAAAACCCTGGACCAGGAGATCGCGCATCCGCTGATCACTCCGCTGCGCATCGCGCAGTTCGGCCTCGGCTTCCAGCTTCGCCGCCCGTGCCGCCGCATGACCCGCCTGCGCCTGCTCCAGAGCAGCAGCGGTTTCACGATCTTCAAGCCGGGCCAGGATCTGCCCGGTCGTCACCCGACTCCCCTCTTCAACGCCCAGCCAGACGAGGCGACCGGTGCTCTGCGCCGCCACCGCCGCCTTGCGCTGCGCCACCACGTAGCCGCTGGCGTTCAGGAGGGTCAAGGTCTGGGAGGGATGAAGGAGGGAGACTGTCGCGGTTTCCACCGCCACCGGCCGGGTGAAGAAGAAAAGGACGATGCCGGCGACAAGGGTGACCCCGAGCACCGCCCAGAGCCAGCGGCGCCAGCGCTTGGCCGGGGCGGGGGTGAAACGCGTCTCGATTTTCAATCCACTCAGATCGTTATTCGCCATGGGTCACTCCTTGCAGGGGAAGTTTACCATAGGCAGCCGGGATGGCGACTGCCGCCAACGCGGGGGGGCTCAAAGCTTGGGGATGCGGATACGACTGATCATCAAAGAGCCGGAAAGGGCAAAGATCAGTACGAGGGGGTGGAGGGTGAAACCGGCAAAGAGGACCTTGCCGAACCACAGCTGGTCCCGTACCGCCCCCTGGGCGGCGGCAACGCAGAGGATGATGACCAGCAGCAGCGAGGTCGGGATCGGCGTCCCTTCAAAGTACTTCACTTTGCCCGCTTCATCGGACAGGGCATCGGCGGTGACATTGTAGCGCGCAAGGCGCGACACGCCGCAGGCAACAAAGTAGGTTAAAACGATACGGTCGTACAACCCCTGCATACCGCAGCCATAAGCAATCACCGCCGGCGCGACCCCGAAAGAGATGACATCGGCGAGAGAATCGAGCTCCCGCCCCATCCCCGAACTCGTCTGCCGCCAGCGGGCAATCCGGCCATCGAGTACATCAAAGACGAAGGCCGCCGCGACCATTCCCCCGGCAAAGTAGATGTGGGTGACGTCGTCCTTTTGCAGATAGGTCAGCATCGAGAAGAGGGCGCCGGTGCCGCAGACGGCATTACCGAGAGTGAACCAGTCAGCAAGATGAAACTCGCGAATCATGGCGAAGGGTTTGGGGCGTTTATGATGATGTGACATGAGGCTCCTCATTTTCATTGTTTTGACATTTTTTATTCTTCTTCGTGCCATAAAACCAGCTCGTTATGACCAGCGGCACAACGATGAGAATAACGCTGAAGATCAGTCCCCGGTTGTTGAGAATCCAGACCATAATATCTCCTTTTCGCGGGAAAAGAGTTGTTCTGAAATATAGATGAGAAAGAGCGCCGCCGCAATCGGCTGAGTCCACATGTCGCCTCGGTTTTCGGTTTCGTTCATGATTTGACCTTCTTAGGACTCTTCTTTCCAGTCAATTTGGGCAGGAATTGTGCGGCGCGCTCAAAATCATCATCGACCGGATGGGCGGTTGCAGACGGCAAGGCCTTGAACTTGTCGTATTCCAATTCTGCTTTAGCCTGCGCCATATCGTGAGAGATGCGCCCTGCGTGAGTCAGAATGTCGCGATCATTGAGCATCAAAAAACCATCCAGCTTCTTGACCCAATCCGCCATGTGCATCGGAATCCGCCGCATGGCCTGACCTTCAGCAAAAACAAGGTACTGCTCCACAAGATTGTTGAGCGCCGCCAGTTCCGGCTCGGAGAGGTAGTTTTTGGCAACGCCGACATCCTGTTTGCGGACCACCGCGCCGCGCCAGTTGGTGAGTCCCATATTTGCCTCTGAGGCTTTTGCCCGGTCATGGATAATCTCAGCGGCGGTCTGCCCGGTAATCGCCCAATGGACCTTGTTCTGCACTGTTTTGAAGAAACCGATGCTGATCTCCCGGGTCGGGTCATAGTCGATACTGGTGGCGTAGATGTCGGTAATTTTCTGGTAAAACCGCCGCTCCGAGGTGCGGATGTCCTGAATCCGGCGCGTCAGTTCTTCAAAGTAGTCGAAGGGCTGATCCGGATTTTTCAGACGTTCGTCATCAAGAACGAAACCCTTGACGATATATTCCCGCAACTTTTGAGTGGCCCAGATGCGGAACTGGGTGCCACGGAGCGATTTTACCCGATATCCGACGGAGATAATGACATCCAGGTTGTAAAATTTGGTTGCGTAGTTCTTGCCGTCGGCGGCAGTTGTCAAGGATTCCTTGACAACTGAATCTTCCTGTAATTCTCCTTCTGAAAAAGTGTTCCGGATATGCAGGCTGATATTCTGCTTGGATGTCTGAAACAGCTCCGCCATTTGCTGCTGGGCAAGCCAGACCGTTTCGCCCTCAAACCGGACATCAATTTTCAGTTTTCCGTCTTCAGTCTGATAAACCAGAAACTGGCTTTCTGATTGTATTGGCAATTTATCTTTCATGGGCGATTTCCTAGAGTTGACCGGTGAAGGCTTGGTCGAGGAGTGATTTTTTCAGTACGTCGAGAGCGGCGATTTTCTGCTGGTAGATGGGAGGCATTGGGTCTCGACTCCGGAAAAAAACAGGCTACTTTTCGGGTCCTTAAAAGTAGCCTGTCCCCTTTATTCCCTTGTTTTCTGGCTCCCGGCGCCTGTGAGCACCGCCCCCCGACCCACTCCTTAAAAAGAGGGGGAGGTTTAGGCTCTAAGCTCTTAAGCTCCCCTCCTTTTTAAGGAGGGGCTGGGGGTGGTAGATTTTCAGCCTTCCTTCCGTACCTATGGCAGAAGAATTTATCTGTCTTGATTAATTTCGTACCTATTTTTGCATTTGCTATTAATACATTGATAAGTGTGGGTATGTTCTGGGACTGTTCCGTCTTTTCGCTTACTTCTTGATTTCATTTTTTCGCGCGGCACATTTTCTAGAGATGACATGCAAGTAGGGCAATATTTAATATCTGGTTGCGGACCTGTGACGTTAGCCATTTTATTCCGCCCTTTCTCAAAATGGTAAATTTGCAATTATGTGTATGGTTCGCTAATTTTATGCTCTATTTTTGAAATGATCGTTTCAACGATCTGAAGTGTCAACAGTTTTCCGGACACAAGGTTAAGCAGCTTTCTGCATGGATTCAAAGACGAGCGGAGCCTCATATCCGTTAGCAGAATGGAGCCGCTGGCGATTGTAAAAAACTTCGATGTACTCAAATATTGCAGCCC
>JAXMLA010000331.1:0-1499 GCA_034370465.1 Desulfuromonadales bacterium | reverse complement strand
GACGTTCATATGGCTGACGTTTTGTCAACCGGGTGCAGGTGTATTTTCTTCCATTCATAGATGTTATTTTTAGGAAGAGAAAGAGATCGAAACCGGGGGATGAGATTTTCAACAGGGTGAGCGGTTATCCCGCAGACAGTGTATGCTCATATCCGTGGACTCGTCGCTCCGCAGTGGAGACGACTACCACACATTCTTTATTCACCGCGGCCTTACCCCTTTCTCTGGCAAACGAGCGCTTGGCCTCCCCGCCACAGCGGTGGAAACGGTAGCTCACAACGTCATCAAGGGCCGGCCTCTGTCTCATGTCTCTCATCCCTCCGGTTCCGATTAAATGGAGTGGGCCTTACCCGGCACGGGCCATCGGTTCGGGGTTGGCGCCGACGTGAAGCGGGGCGTTGGACGCATCACGTTCCAGAAGTCGGGATAATTCCCAGATGAATCCCACGAGTTCGCGGGCCACGGCCACAACCGCTTTGTTGGGATGCAGTCCACGCAGAAGCAGGCGATGGAAGCGCCGATGCAACCGGTTTTGTGCCCGCCAGCTCAAGTCCCGGATTTCCCGGCTCAACCCCTCCTGTCGTTTGGAGAGTTCTTTGCTCACCTTGGGCGGCATTCGATAATGCTGTGCCACCTCGACGAGCATCCAGCGAGCGTGGCTGTTGCCGGATTTGGTGATGGAGCCCTGGCGGCGGCGATCCCCCGTAGAGTGCTCCGAGGGGACCAGCCCCAGATAGGCCATCAAGGGACGGGGATGTCGGAATCGCATCAGGTCACCGAGTTCTCCTGTGATGACCATGGAGGCGACAAACTGAAAGCCCCGGAACCCTTGCAGCGCCTCCACGAACCGCCGCCGGGGCCAGGTCGGCAGAAGGGCTTTCATTTGCTCTTCGATCCGCTCCACCGTCGCAACGGACGAATCGATCCGCTGAAGATATTCTTCCAACACGAGTTTCTGCGCCCGGTCCGGCAACACCATTTCCCGCAAATATCGCATATGCGCCTCGGACCACGCGCTTTTCCCGGTGTAGTTGTATCCGTTTCGGAGCAGCAGCCCGCCGAGTTGCTGCCGGGCGCGCATTCGGGCCTCCACCGCATCCGTTCTCGCCCGGGCGACATCCCGGATGATTTCATCGGTTCGATCGGGCACATGTACACCCGTCAGTTCCCCGGCCCGGAACAGTCGGGCCAGTTTGCAGGCGTCGCGCCGGTCGGTCTTGATCCGGTCTCCCGACTTTTTGGGAATCGACGATGGGGCAATGACTTCGCACTCGTAGCCCAGGTCGCGAAGCCGGCGGCAAAGCACGAATCCGGTCGGCCCGGCTTCGTAGCAGAGTGCCACTTCTTCCTTCTTGAGTTCATATTTCTCCTGGATCCGCCGCAGGATTTTGAGGAATCCGTCCAGATCGCTCGATGTCTTTCCATGCGATTCCGGATCCGATCGCCCGGCGAAGGCCAGGGCGATGAGAATTTTCTCTTTGTGTACGTCCAGTCCGATG
>JAXMLA010000330.1:0-1008 GCA_034370465.1 Desulfuromonadales bacterium | reverse complement strand
GAAGAGCGACTCCTGATCGCACTTTTGCACGACTCACACACCCGCGCCTCCGGTCTTTTATCGACCGGAGGCGCTTTTTTCATGGAGAGAACCAATGTGCGTGGCATTTCACAGTCAGGGTCGGGTGTGCTTGATCGGTTTGGGAATACTGTGAAAGTGAGAATCTTTATAGGCGCGGTCTTTGCGTTTCATATCCAACTGAATTTCATTCTCAACCTCGGAAAGTTCCGCCGCATGGACTTCGAGAATGTCGAGATCTTTTTCACCCCGGATAAGACTTTGTTTGAGGTCAGCTGACTCTGCACTCGAGGGGGGAAGATGTTTTTTGGCCATAATACCTCCTTGCTGGATCGGCATCAGCCCTGGAGCCAGCCGGTCACGGCTGGACGACTTGATGCCTGCTGTTTTAAAAGTCTAACAGGGAGCGGGAGGCTTGCAAGGATTTCTAGGGATGATCGGGAGGATGACCACCCTGGGCGCGTTCGATCTCACGCAGCGTGGCGGCAGCGGTACTACGATAGGGGCCATCAACGGCAGCGGCTGCCACCGCAGCAACGTGTGCTTCGTCAAGACGGCCGAGTTCGAGAAGAAGATCGGCAAGGTTGTTGAGGGCCGGCACATGATCGGGGACCGCCGTCAGGGCAGCGCGGTAGGCAGCTTCGGCTGCCATGGATTCGTCGGCCTGGCGCAGCAAGTTGCCGTAGGCGGTGGCAAGGCCGGCATGGGCAGGCCAGCGCGCCACGGCGGCTTGATAACCGGGGCGGGCGGAGGCGGCATCGCTGCGCTCCAGTCCGGCGAGAGCGGCCAGAAGGCGATCGGGATCAGCTTCGATCGGCAATGCACCGGGGGGGAGGAGGAGCAGCCCCCAGCTGCCGCCGCGTTCCCAGGTTCGCAGCACCGTCCGGGTCGCCACCGGCCGCTGCTCTTCTTGCCCGGAAGTGAGATACGTCAGACCGTTGGCGGCATCAAAACCGACCACCACCGCATAGTGCCAGAGCGGCTTCCAGG
>JAXMLA010000329.1:0-23025 GCA_034370465.1 Desulfuromonadales bacterium | reverse complement strand
AGAAGTTCATGTCGCGGGAGGTCATCAACGTTGTCACCGTTCTCTGTCAGCGGTTACTCTGCGTTTTCGGCTTTATCCTCTCCGGAGTGTCTGGTTTCTATTGGGGATTACTGCTGGCAACGCTCCTCGGATTGGGGTTAGGCCTGGTCGATATCAGGAAATATCTCACCTGGCGACTGATCCCGTTTACCCGAATTTTTCGTGAGAGCCGCAGCTATTTCGGCCTGGAACTGCTGCGCTCGGGCCTTGATCATCTCGACCGCCCGGTGATCGCCCTCTTTCTGGGCGCGGAAGCCCTTGCCGGCTATCATGTCGCCAAACGTCTGTATGAAAATTTTTATGCCCTCATTATTGCGATCGTCGTCCCGGCCGGGGTGAAATTCGGCGAACTGAGATCAGCCGGCGCGGGGGTGCTTAAAGAGTATTATCGCACCTGCATGATTTTCATCACTCAGCTCTTTATCCCCTTGGGATTTTTTCTAGCGGTCATCAGCCCGCAACTGCTGTTGCTGTATGGCGGAGAAAAGTATCTCCCCAACACTCCCGTGCTCATCGCCTTCGGCTTTACCTTCATCGGCGCCGCCCTGTGGACGACGCTGAGAGAAGCGGCACTGCGACTCCTCTCCCCAAAACATATCGCCTACCAGTATCTCATCTCCACGGTCGTCACCATGGGGGGCTATCTCGTTCTGTTGCCAACCGTCGGCCCGTGGGGGATTCCCGTGGCCATGGGACTCGGCTATTTTTCCGGTTTATTGCCGCTGCTCAAACCCCTGGAAAAAGAGTGGGGACTACAAATGCCGGTGCGCAACTTTTTTACGGCCACCGGTGCCGGAGTCAGCGTCTCACTGGCAGCCATCCCTCTCTTGCTGATCAATAACGTTGTCTCCCAACTGGTCGTCGCCACCACTCTGGCCGGGGCGATTTACATCTCCTGGCTGATCTGGGTCGGTCCGGTGGAAGCCGGAGATTTCCTGCGAAAAGTGGGGCTGCGTATCCGTAGCGCCAGCCTTACCTTCTTTACCTTTTAATCCGCAAACCGAGGCGAGCCGTGACTATGGAGATACTGAACTACCCGGCATCAAACTCCGCACCTTATACCGCTATCCACCGCGACACCACTCCGGTTGCCGCGACGTGGTATCAGACCGTGGACTGGGGTCGCATCATCGTCGAATGCTTATTCTACCTGTCGATTGGCAGCCGGGTCTTCGCCCCCCAGTTGGGACTCTTGCGTTTCACCGGTTTGTCGGGCGCGATGATTCTCGCGTCCGCTACCATCTGCCTGCTGATCATCCGTGCCCGGCATGAGGGAATCCCGACAAGCATTTACTTTGCCCTTTTCATCAACATCTTTGCCGTGATCACCGATCTGGTCTGGCTGAGCACACTAAACCGGGACATGATCTTCTGGTTGAGTGCCTTGCTGATGGCATGCTTTATCTTTCGTGATGAGCGGGCAATCAGCCGTGGACTCCTCTTCATCGGCGCCTGTGTCGCCGGCGCCCTGACCTTCAATGCCGTCTTTGCAGCGGAAAAACTCGGAATCATGCGACTCTATCTAAATAAGGACGGAGCCGGAGCAATGTTTGCCAACTCCAACGACCTTGCGCAGATCGCCTGCGTCACGGCCGTGATCCTCCTCTTCCGGGGCATCAGCCGGCCATTGGTAACCAAACTTGTACTTTATGCTGCGGCCCTCGGCCTCGCGGGGGTAACCCTCCTGACCTTGTCGAGACAGGGGATTGTGTTCCTTGTTGTCGGCTTCGTCCTCTACTTCATCGCTCTTCTCCTCAAACGCAACCGCTCTTTCGAACTGATCATCATCACTGCGGCAATCGCCGTCTTTACCTTCTACAACATGGATAGCCTAACGGAGGTCATCAACGGTTATGCTTACCGTTTCACCCAGGACAGCGGCAGGACGAACTATTGGATGACCGCGCTCAGGGACATGAAAAACAGTCTCCTCGCCGGACACAGCAGCATCAATGCCTATTCTTTCGACGGCTCCCTGCCACACTCGACCTTCCTTTGGCTGCATCTTGCCTTTGGCGGCGTCTGTGCCTGGATCTATGCCCTGTGGGTTGCTTACCTTGGCTGGCAGACCAGCCGGTTTGTCCTCGGGCATGGTCACGGCTCCTGGCCAATCCGGATCGAAACCCTGACGATCTTCCTGATGTTTCTGGCCGCCCAGTTTACGACGGTCTTCGCTCCCGGAAACTACGCATTCATTCTCTGTGTCGCGATTCTCGAAGGGAGATTCATCACACTCGGAAACAGGGACACAAAGGATGGGCGCAGCCAGCTAGCGCCATAAGGAGGTGCGAATGAAGAAACTCAGACTCCTGGTTGTCTTTGCCTCTCTCGATGTAGGAGGCGCCGAGGTGCAGTTCTCGCAACTCCTCTCCCGTCTGGACAAAAACATTTTCGATATCCAGGTGGCCTATTACGATGCGCGCACCGGGTTTCCCAAAGAAATTCTGGAAAAATCCGGCATACCGGTCCGCTTTCTCGGAAACCCGGTCTGGAACAAGTGGAGCTACCTGACTGACGCGATCCGTTTCATGCGCAAAGGACGCTTCGATATTGTTCATTGCCTTCAGCACTCGACAAATTTTTACGGCTGGCTCCCGGCGGCAATCAACCGGGTTCCGGTGATTATCGGGGGACTGCAAGGGAAGATCGAGCTTGATTCCTACTGGCCAAAAATCTATTCCCTCGTCTCGGCGCGGTGTTCCGGCTGGATCGTCAACTCTGAAACGCTGCAGACTCATGCCGAAAAGAGCATTACCTTTCTCGGCAAAAATCCGTTCAGAATCGTGCCGAACGGCATCGAGATCGAACCGGACCCGGTACTCCTGAACATGTCGACAAATGACTATCAACAGTTGCGGAACAATCGCCCGGTCATCGGCACCGTCGGCCGCTTGCAGCCAGTCAAAAACCAATTGCTCTTCCTGCAGATGGCGCGCGACCTCGTACAATCCGGGGTCGATGCGGATTTCTGGATTATCGGCAAGGGACCGTTACAAGAGACCCTGGCGCAACGCATCGTCGAATACCGCCTGGAAAATCACGCACACCTCCTCGGTTTTCGTGAGGACATCTCTGTGGCCTTGAAGAGTATGGATATTTTTGTCCTGACCAGCAATTCCGAAAGCTGCCCGAATGTCCTGCTCGAAGCGATGCGCGCCGCGCTACCGGTGGTATCGACCCGCTGTACCAATCTGGAAGAGATCATCCATGAGGGGAAAAACGGATTTACCGTCGATGTCGGCGACCATCTGTCCATCGCCAGACAGGTCGAGCGAATTCTCGCTGATCCGATCAAAGCCCTGGCCATGGGGAATCACTCCCGCCAGATCGTCACAGAACACTTCTCGATGGATGTCGCCGTGCAAAAGCTGCAGCAAGCCTACCTCTCTTTGGCGGCGCAGGAAATTCACCGCTCTCCGCAACTGGCGACGACCCTGGCGTATTTGCACAATTAGTTGAAACAGATTCACGGAGAACTTTTATGACAAATGACCAGCGCAAAATTTCCGTCTTTCTCCCGTCCCTGATCGGCGGAGGGGCGGAACGGGTCATGCTCAACCTCGCTTGCGGTTTTGTCCGACGCGGAGTACCGGTCGACCTGCTCCTTGCCACCGCTGAGGGGCCCTACCTGAAAGAAGTGCCGGATGAAATTCGCATCATCGATCTCACTGCCGGACGAGTCCGCGCCAGCGTCTTGCCCCTGGTCCGCTATCTGCGAAGCGAAAAACCGGCCGTACTCCTCTCGGCCCTCGACCATACCAACTGTGCCGCCGTCATCGCCCGCAATCTGGCCAAGGCTGCGACCCAGGTGGCGATCACGCTCCACAACACTCCCTCGGAAAAGACGAAACAGAGCCCGACCTACCGCAAATTTCTGGGACAAAGAGTGGTGCGTTACACCCATGCCCGCGCCGATATCATTATTGCGGTGTCCGCCGGAGTGGCGGCCGATTATGCCGAACTCTACAAGACCCCGGCAACAAAGATCGAGGTGATCTTCAATCCGGTCATTTCTCCCCGGATGTTGGCCCAATCCCGCCAATTCCTCGATCACCCCTGGTTTGCCGCCGGCCAACCGCCCGTCCTGGTCGGCGTTGGCCGTCTCACTGAGCAAAAAGACTTTGCCACCCTGATTGAGGCCTTTGCCCGCGTCAGAGCCGCCGGAGTGTCGTGCCGACTGCTGATCCTCGGGGAAGGCGAACTGCGCTCCTCTCTGGAGGCCCTCGTCCGGCAGCACGGGCTACAAAAAGATGTCGCTCTCCCCGGCTTTGTGGATAATCCGTACCAGTATCTGGCCAATGCCCGGCTATTTGTCCTCTCTTCTCGCTGGGAAGGGCTACCGACGGTCTTGATCGAGGCCTTGGCAGCCGGAACCCCGGTCGTCTCCACCAACTGCAAGAGCGGGCCGGATGAGATCCTGGAATGTGGTCGTTTCGGCCGTCTTGTTCCGGTGCAGAATGTTTCCGCTCTGGCTAAAGCGATCATCGACGAACTGGGCAAAGCCAAATCCCTCCCCCCGCAAAATTCCTGGGAACAATTTCAATCCAGCCATTCCGTTGACAACTATTTGAAACGACTCCTGACTGCACCTGCTCCTCCGACGTGTGGATAAGAACCAGAAGAAAGGTGCGTCGCCATGGTCCCACACAAAATTCTTTTCGTAATCACGGGACTCGGAGCCGGCGGGGCGGAAATGATGCTCTGGAAACTACTTTCCCGAATCGATCGCCAGCTTTTTTCCGCTGAGGTCCTCTCCCTCACGCGGATCGATGCCTTGGCGCAAAAGTATGCAGAGATTGGTATCCCCGTCGATTTCCTCGGCATGGAACGGGGCGGAGTGAATCTTGGTGAGATGGCGCGACTGGTCCGTGTCATGCGCACCAAGAAAGCGGATCTGGTTCAGACCTGGATGTATCATGCCGATTTTCTGGGCGGCCTCGGTGCCTTATGCGCCGGACGCGTCCCCCTGATCTGGAACCTGCGCAACAGCAATCTCGACCCGCAGACCAGCAAGAAATCGTCGATCATGGTGGCCCGCCTCTGCGCCCGTCTCTCCCCTTATCTCCCCCGAAAAATCGTCTGCTGCTCAAAGGTGGCCGAGGATATTCATGTGCAACTCGGGTATGACCGCTCCAAAATGGTCTTTATCCCCAACGGTTTCGACCTGTCGGCATTCCGTCCTGACCCGGAATTACGGCACAGATTTTGCCAGGAACACAACATTCCTGAAACGTCGATCATTGTTGGCTATGCGGCGCGCTTCGATCCGCAAAAGGACCATAAAGGCTTCATCCAGGCCGCAGCACAGGTGCGGGTGGCCTGCCCGCAGGCGGTCTTTATTCTGTGCGGAGATGAAACAAGTTGGGACAACCCGGACTTGTGCCGCTGCATCGACGATCACCACCTGCATGAAGCTTTTCGTCTGCTCGGCAGACGCGACGACATGCCTGCGATCACGTCGGCCTTCGACATCGCGGTTTCGGCATCGGCATACGGAGAAGCATTCTCGAACGCTATCGGCGAAGCTATGGCTTGTGCCGTTCCCTGCGTTGTCACCGATGTCGGCGACTCGGCTTTGATCGTCGGCGCAACCGGAAAAGTTGTCCCGCCCCGAGACCCGCAAGCCCTCGCGACCGAATTGAAAGCCTTGATCGAACTCGGTGAGGTGAGGCGTCAAGAGCTAGGATGGCTGGCACGGCAGCGAGTGCAGCAGGAATTTTCCCTTGACCGGGTCGTAAACAAGTATCAAGACCTCTATAAAGATGTTTTAGCCTGACACTTCTCACCACCTTTTTGCTCCGCCAGTATAAACAGTGGTTGTAACTCCCGCCTTGGCTGAAAATCCTCCAGGAACTCTACCTTCCGCCTCTTTCCCCTTTTGACCGGGAATTTCCTTGTAAAAACTACATATTTTATTTTCAAGTCATTGGACAATAAACTTTTGATTGAATTATAACCCCTCCTCTTTTCTCTCAAAATACAACCTAGGGATAATAGCCCCCCTCAACAATTCATCTATGCTTTTTCTAACAGTTATAGGAGAGCATTAATGAAAAAAGTACTCTTTGTATCCACCCCTGCCGATTTTATCCGCATCTTTCTCTTGCCATTCGCTCGTCATTTTCGCAACAAAGGCTGGCAGGTGGATGGCATGGCGGCCGGCATCTCGTCCCGCCCTGTCTACAAAGAGTATCTGGACAATACTTTCGAAATGGACTGGTCACGTAATCCGCTACAGTCATTATCCCGCTTCACCCAAACAGTCACTAAGATCAGATCGATCGTGGAAGCAGGTGAATATGACCTTGTGCATGTGCATACGCCGATTGCCGCTTTCCTGACCCGACTGTCCATCCGCGATCTGAAAACAAAAAAAAGGCCAAAAGTCATCTACACCGCCCACGGTTTCCACTTCCATCCGGCCGGCAACATTTTGAAAAACAGAGTTTTTCTTGAACTGGAAAGACTGGCAGGCCGCTGGACCGATTTCCTCGTGGTCATTAACCACGAGGACAAGATCGAAGCCGAGCGCTACAGGATTGTCGATCCCTTGCACATCCGCTATATGCCCGGCATCGGCGTCGATACCAATCTCTATCGCAAAGAAAACATTACGTTGGACGCTGTCGAAGGAGTGCGACAGGAACTCTCCCTCGCGGCCGGCACACCGCTCTTTCTGATGGTGGCTGCCTTTGATCGCAGAAAACGGCACCAGGACGTTCTCCACGCCATGGCCCGACTTGAACGCCAGGACGCCCATCTGGCCATGGCCGGCGGCGGGACGTGCCTGTTAGAGATGAAGGAACTGGCCCAGCGACTCAACCTTCAGGAACGGGTGCACTTTCTCGGCTTTCGTGAAGATGTGCCGACCTTGAACCGCGCCGCTGTTGCCATGTTGCTCCCCTCCGAGCAGGAAGGTCTGCCGCGCAGTATCATGGAGTCGCTCTGCCTCGAAGTTCCGTGCATCGGCTCCAACATTCGCGGCACCCGGGACCTGCTCAGCGACGGCTGCGGAATTTTGACCGAGGTCGGCAATGTCGACGCCATCACTCAGGGAATGAACCGAATTCTGGCCGGCCCCGCGGAAGCCCGAGAGATGGGGGCACGAGGGCGAAGACGAATGAAGGATTTTGACGTCGGAATTATTTTGAAACTGCATGAGGATCTCTATGAAGAAGCGCTCACCGGCCGTTGAATTATGCGAATACCGATGCAAACGGATCATTGATATCGTGCTGGGGGCACTTCTCCTGGCAGTTTTTCTCCCCGTTCTGCTGCTGGTCGCCACCTTGGTGCGCTTCAAAATGGGTGCTCCGGTCTTTTTCCTGCAGACCCGCCCCGGCCTGGGGGGCAGACCATTTAACCTCTACAAGTTCCGCACCATGACCAATGAACGGGACACTGCCGGAAATCTTCTTCCCGACGGTCAGAGGATGACCAGGCTCGGCCGTTTCCTGCGCAGCACCAGCCTTGATGAACTCCCCCAGTTGTTCAACGTTTTGAAGGGGGAGATGAGTATCGTCGGTCCCCGCCCCTTGTACATGAAGTATTTGCCTTACTACACCGAACAGGAACAGAAACGCCACACGGTCCGGCCGGGGATCACCGGCTGGGCACAGATTCATGGCCGCAATCATCTCCCCTGGGATGAGCGTCTCGCCCTCGATGCCTGGTACGCGGAGAACCACTCTCTTCGTCTTGATCTTGTCATCCTGGTGAAGACCTTCTGGCAAGTGCTCCGCAAGGAAGGCGTTGCCCCCAACTCGGATGTTGTTGAACCGGACATGGATCAGGAACGACGCAACCGGCTGGCTGATCTCCACCTCGATTGTTCGCGGTAAAACAAAGGAATTTCTTATGGAAACCTATAAAGAATTGGCGGAGCTGGCACAGCAACACGGCTCTCCTTATTACATCTTCGACCGCGAGGCTTTCATCCGCAACTTCAAGGAGATTCGGACCGCCTTTACCCAGCGCTATCCCTTCGTCACCATCGGCTATTCCTATAAAACAAACTACATCCCCTACCTATGCCAGCTGGTCCAGAATCTCGGCGGCTATGCCGAAGTGGTGTCGCGCCTGGAACTCGACCTGGCGCTTAAAATCGGCTGCCCGCCAGAGGAGATCATTTATAACGGACCGATCAAAGGGGCTGAAGACATCACCTTTGCCCTGACCTCCGGAGTCACCGTCAACATCGACACCATCCGCGAGCTCGAATTTGTCATGAACCTGGCCAGACAGCAGCCGGAAAAGATCTTCCGCATCGGTCTGCGCATCAACATTTCGCTGGTCGACAGCCAGGGGAAATCGCATCTGCAGAACGACCTCCCTTCCGGCCGCTTCGGCTTTTCCGATAACGCTCTCCGGGCGGCGGTCCGGCTGCTGCGGGATTTCCCGAATGTTCAAGTGTCATCCCTGCACGGCCATACCTCGTCATCGAACCGGAGCTTGTGGGGTTACCGGACGATTGCCACCAAACTGGCGGAGGTTGGCGAGCGCTACTTCCGGGAATCGATTGAATTTCTCAATGTCGGCGGCGGATTTTACGGGCGGCCGGCACCGAGTATGGGACTGACCGATACTCCGACCTTTGACGACTATGCCGAAGCGATCTGCGACGTTCTGGCTCAATACCCCTGGATCAAGGAACAACAACCGCGCCTGGTCATCGAACCGGGGATGGCGGTTGCCGCGGATACCTTGAGTTTTATCACCCAGGTCTTCGAAGTGAAAAGGATCGACAACCAGCGACTGGCGGTGGTCGACGGCAGCATCTTCAACGTCAAACCGACGCTGCACCAGCGCAATCATCCTTATTCGGTCATCAAAAAAGAGAGCGGCGCCGGTCCCAAGGTCTTTTATCACATCGTCGGCGCCACCTGCATGGAGAAAGACCGCCTGCTGCAGGAGATCGAAAGTGTCGAGATCGAACGGGAGGATTTCATCCGCATCGAGAATGTCGGCGCCTACACCGTGGTGATGACGCCGCCCTTTATCAACCTGGCGCCGCCGATCGTGGTGCGCGGCCCCAAGGGGTATATGGCGATTCGCCGCCGCCAGGATTTCAACGATATTTTCGGCAGTTATCTCTTTTAATGCGTAAGGAGGCTCCATGCTCAACATCCTTCTCACCTGCGCCGGCCGCAGAAATTATCTGGTCGAGTACTTTCGCCATGCACTGGCCGGCCGCGGCCAGGTCTTTGCCAGCGATGCCGCCCTCTCGGCGCCCGCCCTTCAGGAAGCCGACCGGGCCTTTCTCGTCCCGCCCGTCACCGATCCGGAGTACTTCAACATTCTGCTGGCGCTCTGTCGCGACCACCAGGTACGTCTCCTCTTCTCACTCAACGATCTTGAACTGCCGCACCTGTCCCGGCAGCGCTACCAATTCCTCGCCGTCGGCACCATCCCCGTCGTCTCCTCCCCGACCGTCGTTGACCTCTGTTTTGACAAATGGGCCACCTGGAACTTCCTGCGGGAGATCGATGTACCAACACCGATGACCTTTATCTCCCTGGCCGAGGCGCAGGCCGCACTGTCGCGCAGTGAGATGGACTTCCCGCTGGTGGTCAAGCCGCGCTGGGGGACAGCTTCTTTCGGCATCGACTATCCCGAGTCGGCAGAGGAGATGGCGCTGAGCTGGGAACTCGGCCGCATGCGTCTGCAGCGCTCCTATCTGCTGGCGGCAAGTACCGATCAGGAGCGCTGTCTGATTGCGCAGGAGAAAGTCAACGGGACGGAGTATGGCCTCGACATCGTCAACGATCTTGAAGGGCGCTATGTCACCACTTTCGTCAAACGCAAACTGGCAATGCGCGCCGGCGAGACCGACAAAGCGATCACCGTCAGCCATCCGGCGCTGGAGGCGGTCGGTCGGCGCATCGGTGAGTCGCTCAAACATATCGGCAATCTCGACTGCGATGTCTTCGTCGATGGCGAACGCTTCTGGGTGCTCGAATTGAATCCCCGCTTTGGCGGCGGCTATCCCTTTACCCACCGCGCCGGCGCCAACCTGCCCGCCGCCCTGATCGCCTGGGCGCAGAAGGAGACGGTCGACCCCGATTGGCTGGTCATGCAGCCGGATATCGCTACCGCCAAATGCGACCGCTTGGTGGAGATTGTTAATTTATAGTAACGACTCAGGAGTCAGGAGTCAGAATTCAGGAGTCGGAATAAACCGGACTTACAGCATTTTTCTTCAGAATTCTGGCTCCTGTATTCTGAATTCTCAGTAGTTACAATTATACATTTACGCACAAGTGAGGTTCCATGAAAGTTGTCGTCCTCGTCAATGCTGTCCCCGATACCGCCGCCACCCCGGAGATCGCTCCGGACGGACGGACAGTGTTGACCGAACAGCTCGAATTCGTCCTCGACCCTTACGACGAATATGCCGTGGAGGAAGCGGTGCGGCTCAAGGAAAACCTGGGAGCGGAGGTCATTGCCGTCAGCCTCGGCGGCAATATGGCCCGCAAAGCACTGCGATGCGCCTTCGCCATGGGGGTCGAATCCGGCGTCCTGGTGCGCTTGCCCGAGGGGATAGAACTGACCGGTCGCGGACGCTCGCTTGGTCTGCTCCCGACCCTGCGCGAACTTGCTCCCGATCTGATTCTCGCCGGCAAGCAGACAGTCGACAGCGACGATGCGCAGGTGCCTGAACGGGTGGCTGAACTCCTCGACTTCGTCCATGCCTCGGCGGTTTCGCAGCTGACCATCGTCGATACTGCGCGACTGCTGGTCAAGCGTGAAATCGAAGGGGGTCATCTCCTTATTGACCTCCCCCTGCCGGCGCTCGTCACCACCGAAAAAGGGATCAATGTCCCGCGCTATCCGGCGCTGCCGCAGGTCCTCAAAGCGAAGAGCAAACCACTGCATGAGATGGCCCTGCCGCTGGGTGTCGATCTGACCGCGGGCTGGCAGGTGGAGAGCGTGACCCGGCAACAGACGGCAAGAAGACAACAGATCTTTTCCGGGGAGATCTCTACCGGAGTCCAACAACTCGCCGAGCTGCTGCGGCAGGAAGCATAAATCGGCAAGGAGGAAAAGGATGCGCTGGCTGGTCTTACTCGAACCTCGCGGAGAACTGACACCCGGTAGCCTGGTCGCCCTGGCGACGACGGCGGGCACTGCCCGGCTGGCTGGGGCGGAGCTGCATGCCCTCTGGACCGGGAGTGCTGCCGAAGACGTGGCGAGCCGTCTGCGCGGTCTCGGGATCACGACCCTGCATGCCGTCCCCGCAGAGCACCTCCCTCCCCTCAGTCACGAAGCTTGGCTGCCGCTGCTGACCCAGATGGTCAAAGACTTGGAAATCGCATTGATCGTCGGGCCGGCTTCTGCTCTGGGCAAGAGCTGGATGGCCGCCCTGGCCGCCCGCCTCGATGCTGAACTGGCGCAGAACTGCATTGCTCTGGAGACGACACAGGGCACACTGCGGGTTCGTAAGCCCCTTTATGCCGGCAAGCTACTGGCTGAGCTGCGCCTCGACCGGCAGCCGGCGCTGGTGACCCTGCGACCGTCCAGCTTCCAGATCGAGCGCAGCGGCGAGGCACTCCCCGTCATCGCTCACCACACCGTGAATAACTCGAACTCTTTACGCAGCAGCATCAAGGACGTGGTGAAGGTTTCCGCCGGTATCGCCGAACTCGCCGACGCCAGAATTGTCGTTTCCGGCGGGCGAGGGATGGGTGGTGCCGATGACTGGACCGCTCTTCGAGAACTCTGTCAGGTACTCGGTGCCGCCCTCGGCGCCAGTCGGGCGGCCGTCGATGCCGGCTGGATTCATCATGCTTATCAGGTCGGCCAGACCGGCAAAGTCGTCAGTCCCGACCTTTACATCGCCTGCGGCATCTCGGGCGCAGTCCAGCATCTCGCCGGGATGCGCTCGGCACACAAAGTCGTGGCGATCAACAAAGATCCCACGGCGGAAATTTTCCAGCATTGCGATTACGGAATTGTCGGCGATCTCTTTGAAGTCGTGCCGATGTTGATCCAGGAATTGAAAGCGCAGCGGCCGCAAGCCGCCTGAGAATGTTGCCATGGAAATCACCCGGACCTTAGGCACCTACAGCCAGATGTACTGGCTCCTTTACCTGCTGGCGAGCATCGCCGTGGTGGTCTGCGCCATCGGGGTAGAGCGGCAGGTCCAGCGCTGGCGCCAGGGGCAGGGAAGATTAAGTGATCGGCTTGATCACCCGGTGCAGCGGATCCTGGCGGTCGCAGTCGATATCCTGACGCAGCGCCGCTTCCGCAGAGCGCAGCATCCCTGGCATTTTCACGCCTTTATCGTCTGGGGATTCGCGCTCTTCTTTCTCGCCACCCTCTGCGTCATGTTGCAGGAGCATTTCGGTCTGCCGACCTTCAGCGGCGTCTGGTATCTCGGGCTGAAGCTTGCCCTCGATCTCTTCGCCCTTTTGGTCCTGGTCGGAGTCAGCTTCGCTGCCTGGCGCCGCTGGCGGACGCAACCAGCGGAGCTGAGCCGGCCGGCCGGCAGCGCCCTGCCGCTGCTGCTGATCGCCCTGCTGCCGCTGACCGGCCTGCTGTTGGAGGGAGTCCGGCTTGCCGGCGATGATCATCTCTGGGCTTTATGGTCACCGGTCGGTTACGGGCTGGCATCATTCTTTTCCGGCCTCGAACCCCGGACCTATTCAAATCTGCACCAGACACTGTGGTGGGGACACCTGAGCGTTGCCCTGATCTTTATTGCCGTTATCCCCTTTACCCGCCTTTTCCATCTTGTCAGCGGCAGCGCCGCCCTCTTCTTTGTTGATCGCCAGGGGGCAGCAGCTCTTGTTCCCCTTGATTTCAGCGACGAAGATGCGACCTCCTTCGGCGTGGGCAAAATCAGCGATTTCCACTGGAAACGGCTCCTTGATGCCGATGCCTGCAGCGGCTGCGGCCGCTGCCAATCGCAATGCCCGGCCTGGCTGACCAGGAAACCGCTGTCGCCCAAAGAGCTCGGCGAAGCGCTCAGTACCCATCTGTCAAATGAATCACAATTTCCACCACCGGAACTCGGCGCTATTGTTTCGGACGAAGCGCTCTGGGCCTGCACCACCTGCCGGGCCTGCGAAGTCCAGTGCCCGATGGCGATTGAACATGTGCCGCGGCTGGTCGATTTGCGGCGCTACCTCGTCCTCACCGAATCGCGCTTTCCAACCGAGTTGCAGACCGCCTTCCGGGGCGTGGAGACCAGCGGCAACCCCTGGAGTTTGCCCCGCCAGGGACGCGGCGATTGGGCGCAGGGACTCGATATCCCCTTGCTGGCGGACGCGCCGAAGGCCGAAGTCCTCTTCTGGCCCGGTTGCGCCGCCGCTTACGATCACCGGGCGCGGCGTACGGCGCAAGCGCAGGCTCTCCTTTTTCGCCAGGCCGGAATCAGCTTTGCCATCCTCGGGGCGCAGGAAAGTTGTTGCGGCGATGCCGCGCGGCGCGTCGGCAATGAATATCTCTTCCAGTCTCTGGCAGAAAAGAACATCGCCAGCCTCGCCCCCTACCAGGTGAAGACCATCGTCACCGGCTGCCCGCACTGTTTCAATACCTTGCAGAAGGAATACCCGGCCTTCGGCGGGCAATGGGAGGTTGTTCATCATTCCACCTTCTTGCAACGACTGGTGCAGGAAGGGCGGCTGCCGATCATCGCCGCGCCGCCAACGACCGGCGTTGTTTATCACGACTCCTGCTACCTGGCCCGCTACCACGGCATGACCAGTGAACCGAGGTTCCTGCTCTCCTCCTCCCTGGGGCACGCCCCGGTCGAAGTGCCGCGTTGCGGTGAGGAGACCTTCTGTTGCGGTGGCGGCGGCGGCGGTTTCTGGCTCGAAGAACAAGCTGTCACCATGCGCAGCGAGCGCCTGCGCGAGCTCACAGAGAGTGGGGCCGGGATGATTGCAACCGCCTGTCCGATCTGCCTGACGATGCTGAACGATGCGCTCAAAGAGAGCGGAGAAGAAGGGAATATGCGTATTCACGACGTCGCAGAAATACTTGCCGATGCCTGCCTGCCAGGCGGATTCATCAATGTTGAACGGAGGCCATTATGAGCAAAGATTCCATTCGTTACTTCATCGCCACGGAGTTGGCTGCTGACGGAGCCAGGACCACCATTGACGACAATGATCAACTTCTTGAGCAGGGGATTATCGATTCCTTCGGGATCATGACCCTCCTCGGTTTTCTCGAAGAGAAGTTTTCGGTTCGTATCGAAGGGGACGATCTGACGCCGGAGAATTTTTCCAGCATCAGCACCATCTCCTCTTTGATCGATCGCAAGGCCGGATTGTCGGCGGGAGCCTGACGATGGATTTCGCCCTGAACGATGAACAGATGGAGATCCGGGACTCGATCCTTCGCTTCGCCCGCCAGGAACTGGCCGAGCCTGGCAAAGGGAAGGAATTTCCGCACGCAGCGTGGCAGAAGTGCGCTGAAATGCAGCTGATGGCCCTCCCCTTTCCGGAAGCCTACGGCGGCTGCGGTGCCGATTTCCTGACCACGGTCGTGGCGATGCAGGCCTTCGGCTACGCTTGCAAAGACGCCGGGCTGGTTCATGCCGTCTGCACCCAGATCCTCTGCGGCATGCAGATCAACTCTTTTGGCAGCGAAGAGCTGAAGCGCCGCTATTTACCATCCCTGGTGCGCGGTGAAAAGATCTTTGCCCAGGCCATCACCGAAGCCGGGTCCGGTTCCGATGCCCTGAGCATGCGCAGCCGGGCCGAACCTGCTGAGGGTGGCTACCAGCTCAACGGCACCAAGATCTTCATTACCAACGGTCCAATCGCCGATGTCGTCCTGACCTTCGCCGTCACCAATCCGGAGGTCAGCCGCATCGGTGGCCTTTCCTGTCTGGTCGTCGAAAAGGGAATGACCGGGTTCAGTCAGTGTCCACCGATGGCGAAGATGGGGCTCGATACCCTGCAAAACGGTGAACTCGTCTTTGCTGACTGTGCCGTGCCGAGGGAAAATCTCGTGGGGAGCGAAGGTCAGGGGGCGATCCTCTTTAACGAATCGATGGAATGGGAGCGCTGCCTGCTGCCGGCGGCGCATCTCGGGACCCTGGAACGGGTGGTAGAGACCTGCGTCGCATATGCCAAGGGGCGCCCGGCCTTTGGCCAGCCGATCAGTAAATTTCAGGCCGTTGCCAACAAGATTGTGGCGATGAAGGTCGCCCTCGAACTCGGCCGCCTCATCCTATACAAGGTGGCGACCAGCAAAGATCAGCACAAACGCGCCGCCCTGGAAGCATCCATTGCCAAACTCTACATCAGCGAAGCGCTGAAGCAGGCCTGTCTCGATGCGGTGCAAATTCACGGCGGCTACGGCTACATGCAGGAATACGACATCGAACGCGACCTCCGCGACAGCATTGCCGCCACCATCTACTCCGGAACCAGTGAGATGCAACAGAACATCATCTCTCGCTTTATGGGGCTTTGACATCATGAACCGACTCTCTGTGCAGCATGAAATCGACCTCTGGGCGACCCGGACACCGGAAAAAGCCGCAGTGCACGACGGCCAACGGATATTGACCTATGCCGAGCTGGCCGAAAGCAGCAATCGTCTGGGTCGAGCCCTGCACAACCTGGAAGTGAATGCGCAGGACCGGGTGGTCTTTTGCCTGTCGCGGTCGGTCCATTGCCTCACGGCCCTGCTCGGCATCCTCAAGGCGGGCGCCGTTTATGTACCGATCGATCCCAAATCTCCCCCCGACCGGGCAAGAAGTATCCTGCTCGACTGTGCACCGCGGGCTTTCATCTGCGACGCCACAACGCGGCCTTTGGCGCGGCGCCTGGTCGATGCCGATATCCCGATCATCTGCCTCGGCGAAGCAAAGGAAAAGAGCGGTGAGGGTGAGTTCGATCAGGCCTGGGTCGATCGTTGTTCAGCAGACAGACCGGAGCAGGAGGTGAATGATGACGACCTTGCGTATATCCTTTACACCTCGGGTTCGACCGGCCAACCGAAGGGAGTGATGATTCATCACCGCAATATCCGCAGCTACATCGACTGGGCGGTGCGGCGCTTTGCTATCGATGCGTCGGACCGCATCCTCTGTACCGCGCCCTTTCATTTCGACATGTCGACCTTTGACGTCTTCACCACCTTGCGCCGGGGCGCCACCCTCTATATCGCCGCGGATGCGCTGGCGCTCTTCCCGGAAAAGCTCGTCTCCTTTATGGAGCAGCACCAGGTCACCCTGTGGAAAGGGATCTCCTCCCTGCTCATGTACCTCGCCCGCGCCGGCGTCCTGCGACCGGGACGCCTGCCGGCACTGCGCCGGGTCCTTTACGGCGGCGAGTCTTTGGCGACCCGCTGGCTGATCCACTGGATGGAGGTCTTCCCCGAGAAAGTTTTCTATAACGTCTACGGCCCGACGGAAGCCACCGGCATCTCCCTCTTCCACCAGATCGAGGCGCTGCCGGGAAGCCCACAGGAATTGATCCCGATCGGTTACCCCTGCTCTGACACCTACGTCTATCTCCTCAGCGACGAGCTCCAACCTGTGCCCGCCGGAGAGATCGGCGAACTCTACATCGGCGGCGCCGGCCTTGCCAGCGGCTACCTGAATGCCCCGGAGAAGACCGCCCGGGCCTTTCTGCCCGACCCTTTCCGCCCCGGCGAAAGCGTTTATCGGACGGGAGATCTCGCCCGGCAAAGGACCGACGGGGCGTATGAGTTTGTCGGCCGCGCCGACCATCAGGTGAAGATCATGGGGTATCGCATCGAACTCGGCGAGATCGAGCATGCCCTTGCCGCTCTGCCGGGGGTGCAGGATGTTGCCGTCGCCGCCATGTCTGCCGGCGATCAGGATCTCCGTGAACTGGTCGCGTTTGTCGAAGGAGAGCTGAGCGCCGATACCACCGCCGCCTTTGAGCAGCTCAAACAGCAACTCCCCGTTTATATGATCCCGCGGCGCCTCTTCAACGTCGCCAGCCTGCCGCGCTGTGAACGGGGAAAGATCGACCGCAAGGCTCTGCAAGCGCTGGAAACCAATAAGGACCATGGTTATGGATCTGAGCAAATCAGAAGTTGAGCGCTACCTGACGATCCTTCGGGCGATCGGCCGCGAGCACCGGCTGACGGATCTGCATATGCACCCCTTCGAAGTCGTCTTCGGAGCGGGCCGTTACAGCGAAAATCAGCAGACAACGGGGCTCTGGAGTACGGCTGACCTCTGCTATCTCCCCCCATCCACCGGGGCGATGACGCTGACGCCGCAGACCGATGCACCCCACGATCTGCCGGCAGCGATACAGGAACGCCTGACCCTGCTGGGACTGCGGCGCCTCTACGTCCATACCGGTCCGCACTGTTTCGGTGATCAGATGCTGCTCGGCGGGATTTCGCGGGGGCTGCTCCTGCCGGTGGCCCGCCCCGGCAGCGATGTTGATAAAGACATGACCCTGCTAACGAGAATCTTCGCTGACGATCCGCGCTTTCTCCTCGGCTATTCCGTCCCGGTGGAGACCGCCGAGGCAGAGATCGAAGTGACGGTGCAGCGGGCCATCCGGCTGTGGGGGGTGCGCGCGGTCAAGGTGCATCCCTGCCTGTCCAACATCAACCTCTGTGCTGCCCCTGGACGTTCCCGTCTGGAGGCGATTTTGGCGGCTGCCGGCAGAGCGGGACTCCCGGCGATCATTCACGGCGGTTCTTATCCGGATATTAACGAATCGTGCGGTCCCTGTTTCGGGCTGCTGGAGAATATGGATCGCATCGATTTCAACCTCACCCGGTATCCGGTGGTCATTGCCCACGCCGCGGCTTTTGGACTGAATGAGCAGCAGGTCGAATCGAGAGTCCTGCCGCGCCTGCAAAGACTGCTACTGCGCTACGACCATCTCGCTGTCGATGTGTCGGCTCTCTCTGCCCCAGTCATCGGCCTGCTGCTGTCGCGCATCAGCTTTGAGCGCATCGTCTTCGGCTCCGATGCCCTTTACGAATTACCATGGAAATCACTCATCCGCTTGTTTGTCGCCCTGGAAAAGGCGAACGCTAACCGGGCAGAAGAACTCCTGGTGCAGATTGCCGCGACCAATTCTGACCACATACTCAAAAAGGAGACAGAAGATGTTGACGTTGCTGCGCATCAAGTATTTCCAGTTCATTGAGCACTGGCAGCAGAACGGTTTTCTCGCCGCCTGCAAGTTCAGTCTGTACAAATGTGAGGAAGCTGTGCCGGTTGTCCGCAATCTGGCAACGCTTCGCCCGGCGAAGCCGCCGAACGGCACCCTGCCGGTCCTTCTCGATCTGGGACCGGACAATTTCGCTTCCTATGATCTGCATTATCCTCTGCGCAGTCGCCGCGAGCGGGTTGAACGTTGCTTTCGCCTTGGCTACCGCTCCTTTGCCATGGTGCGTGACGGGATGGTGATCGGCGATCTTTGGTATGTCGCTCATAGCACGGCCCATACACCTCAGCTCCATCCCCACCTGCAATGGTTCGGAATCGATCTGGGAGAACAGGAAGTTTATATGTTCGATATGCACGTCGATCAGAAAGAACGGGGAAATTCTCTGACCACCTGGTTTCTCACCAGCGTCCTCTTCGCTCTGCGCAATAACGGTTATGACAAGGCTTATGGATATTTCGCCGCGCAAAATGTGCCGGCACTCTGGGTCCATCGACTGATCGGCTACGAAGAGAAATCTCACTTTGTCGTGCAGAGATTCTTCCTGTATGAAACCGCCCATACCAAAGAGTAGTCGAAGCCGTAAAGATATGAGTCGCCTTTAGCGAAAGAAGAAGAGTCGCAATGGAAGAAAGAGGACGCATGACATCATGCCTCATCGTGCTGAGCTGGAAGGTTTTGTGGGCCTTCGGTCTGGCCGTCCTTATCGGCCTGGCCCTGCACTGGTGGAGCGGCGACCATCTCTCCCCGGGCAGATATACCGGTTATCTGATGCCCTGGTTGCTGGTCATTCTCCTGCCGGGAGCATTCTCGGCGCTGCTGCTGCGCCAGTGGTCATTAGCCGTCGTCCTCGGCATCTCGCTGGTTTTTATTCTTTATATTTACGCACCGCTGCTCCTGCCGCGTCCCAATATTGTTCATGCTGCGCCGGCCGCTCTGAACGTGATGAGTTTTAACGTCTGGTCGAAAAACTCCAGCCCGGAGCGAATCGCCGCGGCAGTGGTCGAGCACGAACCGGATATTCTCCTCCTTCAGGAGATCATGCCGCCACAATTTGAAGATCTTTCCCGGGCATTAGAGGAACTTTCCCGTTCAAGCGGTGAACCCTGGGACAAAGTTTATAATCCGAATCTGCTGCAAGCGACGGTCAGTCGTTATCCGCTGACCAATCTGTGGTCGAAACGGAACAAAGCTAAAGTCCAGGTGGTCAGTGCCGAAACCCCCTGGGGTCCGGTTATGGTCTTTAACGTACATCCGACCTGGGGCAACTGGGCACGCCGGGATAAACAACTCTCGGATCTATTGCGGGACGATATTCTCCCCTGTGAACTCCCCGTCATCCTGGGGGGTGATTTCAATGCACCGGAGCAATCAGAGATCTTCAAACTCCTTGCTGGTCATCTTCGCAACGCCCATAACGACGCGGGCCAAGGCTTCGGTTTCACCTTTCCGAAAGCTCTCCAGGTAAAAAGCAGGCTTTTCCCTTTTTTCCCCGTCGTTCGTATTGATCATATTTTTTTCAGTCCACACTTTATCGCCCTGCAGGCGGCCACGACAAAGGATTCTTACGGTTCTGATCATTTACCCATAACCGCACGTCTGGCATTTAACCCGGATCGTGCCAAAAAGACTGTGAGCCCCGATGAATAAAATCATTCCAGCCATCATCTTATCTGCCCAGACCCAATCGCTCGGTGTCGTCAGAGCGCTCGGCAAGCAAGGGATCCCGCTGGTTGTCGTCCATTACCATCCCTGCGACATGGCGCATCGATCCCGCTATGTGACAAAATCGCTGGCTGCTCCCGATCCCCAGCAGGATGAAAGTGGTTTTCTCAAACGCGTCATGGAACTGGCCAGTCAATGGAAAGGTGCGCTGCTGATACCGACCTCGGACGAAACACTGCTCGTTGCCGCCCGCCACAAAGAAACGCTTGCCCGCCACTTTCTGGTCGCCTGCCCCGACTATGCGACCGCCTGCCAGGTTGTCGACAAAGAGCAGACCTATCACCTCTCGGCCGCCGCCGGAGTCGCAGCGCCGCAGACTTTGATGCCGCAATCGCTGGAGGATGTGCAGAGTTTCTGCGACAAGGGGGTCTTCCCCTGCCTGCTCAAGCCCGTACAAAGTCACCTTTTTTATGCCTGCTTCGGCAGCAAAATGTTCTTTGTCGAGAATCCGGCGCAACTGGTTGATGGCTATAAGCGTATTTCCGAAGCCGGACTGAAGGTGGTGATCCAGGAATACATCCCCGGTGGTGACGGAGGCGTGGCCAACTACAATTGTTTCGCGGTGGGGGGGAAAGTGCTGACGGAGTTCACGGCCGACCATATTCGCAATGCACCGCCGTGGTTCGGTTCACCAAGGGTCGTTCGCAGTCGGCAGATCGATACCTTGCTCGAACCGGGACAACGCTTGATGAAGGCGATGAATTACACCGGCTTTGCCTGCACGGAATTCAAACTGGATCGCCGGGACGGGCAATACAAGCTTCTCGATATCAATGGCCGCCACAATCTGTCGACGCTGCTGGCGGTGCGTTGCGGGATCAACTTCCCCTGGCTGGAGTATCTCTACCACGTCTATGGCGACATCCCGGTGCAACAGAGCTTTTCGAGCGGGACCTACTGGATCGACCTGGTCCGGGATATCCCTTACAGCCTCAAACATTATCAAGATGAGAAGTACGCACTGCGGGACTATCTCCGTCCTTATCTGCAGCCGCATACCTGGGCTATCTGCGACTGGCGAGATCCGCTGCCTTTCCTGCAACGCATCAGCCACTTCGCATTTTCTGTGTTGAGCAAAAAAAAGGGGGCGTTGAAACCGTCGAAGATTCTGCCGGAGGGGGAGATGAAGATCCTGCAAACGCTCACCCGCTATAACAGATAACGTCTTATTTTATGGAACTCCGCGGCTACGTGACTGTCAATAAATGGAGAAACGGCATTGATCTATTCAGAATACGCTAAATTCTGTTCATCAATCGGCTACAAAGTTTTGGAAACATCCAACAGTGTGTGGATTGGGCCACGCTACGGATTTTTCAGTCGCATGCCCCTCTATGAGACCGCCCCGCCGCCAAAGCCGGAGTTAGAAGCCCTTTTTCATCGGCATCGCCTGTTCGGGCTTACTTACGCCGCAGAAGCGGGGTGCAAAGGGAAGATCAGTCATAACTATTTTATTCGCGATCAAAGTTACAGCTTGAACAATCTCAGTACCAATTGTCGCCGTAATGTTCGAAAAGGCTTGAACCGCTGTCTGATCCGGCTCATGAGTTTCGATGAATTGCATCAGCTCGGATGCCGCTCAATCTCGATACATTAAGTCGCCAGGGACGATCTGACCAATTCTTCAGCAACGAGAAACACTGGGAACGTTTGTGCCGGGCGGGAAAAGAATTGGAGCAGATAGAGGTATGGGGTGCCTTTGTTCAAAACGAACTCGCATCCTACATTATTACCAGCCGACTCGGTCCGGTGGTGAGCGTCTTATTCAGCCATTCGCGCACCAACTTGTTAACCGCCCACCCCTCTCCGGCTCTTTACTTCACCATGATTCAACAGTTGATGCAAAGACCGGGGGTCGAGGCGGTTTATAACGGGGCAGAGTGGCTGACGACCAGTGTCGGCCTCGATCGCTTCAAGCAGGGGATGGGTTTCATCGCCGAACCGGTCGTCCTGGTAACCCACCTCCGACCGTTGACCAACCGCATCCTGCTCAACAAAGGGATGCGCCGTACGATTTCGTCGCTGGGGCCTTTGTTCCTCAGTCAGAACTTCCACCAACGGATCGAAGCGGTACTGGAGATGGCTCAACTATCGTCATAACTTCATGCTTGTCAGGAGATCGAGATGTATCAGCAATCTCTAAAAACGCAGGAATCGGAAAGTATGCCGGCCTTCCCTCTCTGGCCGCACTTTGAGGAAGATGAAATTGCCGCCGTCACGGCTGTCCTCCGTTCCGGGCGGGTTAACCGCTGGACCGGTCAGGAGAACATCCTCTTTGAGCAGGAATTCGCGACCTTTGCCGGCTGTCGTCATGCTATTGCCGTCGCCAACGGCACCGTCGCCCTGGAATTGGCTTTGCTCGCCCTCGGTATCGGCCCCGGTGACGAGGTGATCGTCAGCTGTCGCACCTTTATCGCGTCAGCCAGCGCCGTCGTTGTGCGGGGAGCCACGCCGGTCGTTGCTGACATCGATCCCGACAGTCAGAACCTGAGTGTTGCAACCGTTCAACCGCTGCTCACTCCTCGCACCCGGGCGATTATTGCCGTCCACCTCGCCGGTTGGCCCTGCGACATGGATCCCCTGCTGGAGCTGGCCCGGGCCCACGACATCAAGGTCATCGAGGATTGCGCCCAGGCGCAGGGCGCCAGCTACAAAGGGCGCCCGATCGGTTCCTTGGGAGACGTCGCCGCCTTCTCCTTCTGCCAGGACAAGATCATGACGACCGGCGGCGAAGGGGGGATGCTGACGACCAATGATCCGGAAATCTGGCAAAGAGCCTGGGCCTACAAAGATCACGGCAAGGATTACGACACGGTCTTCAGCGGACAATCCGGGGCAGGCTTTCGCTGGTTACACCATTCCTTCGGTACCAACTGGCGCATGACCGAGATGCAGGCAGCGCTCGGCCGGATTGCGCTGCGCAAAGTGCCGGAGTGGGTTGTCCGCAGACGACATTATGGCGCCATTTTGACGGAGACATTCCGGCAGATTCGCGGCTTGCGGATCACCGTCCCACCGTCGGAAATGACGCATGCTTATTACAAGTATTACACCTTTATCGAGCCTGACAGCCTTCCCGACTTTATGACCAGAGATGCCATTATCTCTGCAATCAATGGTGCAGGCATCCCCTGCT
>JAXMLA010000328.1:0-1777 GCA_034370465.1 Desulfuromonadales bacterium | reverse complement strand
TTGGTTCAATCTTGCAGATTGAACCAGCTAACCGATTCGCGAGGTTGGTTTTAATCCGCAATCCGCAATCCGCAATCCGCAATAATCTACTCCACTTCGACACAGGGCAGGATCGTCTCCCAGATGCTGTTGCCGCCGTGGGTGTAGCGCTCCTTGAATCTTCCCGTATCGATAAACCCGTGGTCGGAAAGGAGGGTGAAGGACGGCAGGCTTTTCAGGATCGGCATGATCCCGTGGATGAATTCGCTTTTGATGGTGAGGTAAAGGGGATAGAGATCCAGGGTGGAGTTATGTATTTTGCTGTCGATAAAATTGAAATGGAGAACCTTCGTTTCCGCGTCCCCTTTCAGAAACCGCTTCAGCTCCCGTGTCTGGATGCCTCGCTCCGACCATTTCAGGAGGGCGGTCCGCCCGTCCGCTTCTTCGGTCTCCCCGATCCCCAGAAGGCGCCGGAAGTGTGACGTCATGGTCGGTCCCGGCATCACAAAGGGATGTTCCCTGAGCTTCAGCCCTTCTGTTTCCATCACTTCCCGGAGGATCAGCCAGAGGTCGTAGCGCAATCCGTCCATGACGGCCACAATGCCCTTCAGACTATTACTCAGAGTAGTGATGTCCCGGGCGCCGGCCGCCCGCTCGGGAGTTTTTTCATAACCGGCCAGGAAATCATGGTAGTTCCTTTCCAGGGCCGTGATGATGGATTCATCGATGAGACTTTCATCCATGTTTTCATGATGGAGCGCCGGGAGGCGGCAGGCCAGGGGGGCAATCACCCTCGTGAAAATCTCCACACCCCGGTATCTTTCCCGTTCTGCCAGTATCCCCGCAATCTGAAGCAATTGGGCAAGCGGCCGGTCTTCCATGACCCCCAGAGAGGCCGTGGAAAGGACCTTCCCCCCCAGTCGGTGAAAGATTTCTCCCCGGAGCTGTTTTTTCAGGCGCCCGAGGCGCTCCGTTTTGAGCAAAGTCAGGAGTTCCCGCTCGGAAAAAGCAGTCAACCGGAGGGCATGAAGGGCCGGAAATCCATCCTCTTCCTGGAGCCTGTCTTCCAGTTCTTCATAGGAGCGCACACCACGCTCCTGCGCCATCAGGGCGCGGAAAATCGCCTCTCCCTGCGTCCCATACCGGCAAAAGCCCTCCTTGAGTTCCAGGGTTGCCGCGCCCTCTTCCCCGCGCAGGTGGATGATGCAATCCTGATCGTCTCCGATCCACTGAAGAAAGAGCCGCTTGAGTTCTTCGTGCCGGAACCGTCTGCCCTTTACCTTGCCGATAAAATCGGCCAGATCCAGTTCCCTGACCGTCCAACGGCCCTTCAATGCCTTTTCTATGGCCCTGAGCACCTCGTCCGTAAGGAGGGGCAGCATGAGGGCGACGTTGACCTTCTCCGCGTGGAGATTGATGAGCGAGGCACACCGGGTGGCCAGGTCCCGCTGGCCTCCGTCATTTAGGCTCAGGATGAAGGAATCGAGCCTTTCCCTGTTCTCGGTGGTCTGAAGCGTTAGCAGGAATTTCCGCAGCCCCGCCTGGCAGGAGGCGGTAAAATCCGCCGGTACCTCCGGCGCCGTACTATCGATCGTGAAGCCGCAGCTACAAACGGGATTGAGGAATAGCTCGCTGCTCAGGTCATGACGGCAAACCTCGGGCAGTCGATCAAGCTCCCGCTTCAATTCCCACCACTCCCCGGGAAAGGTCACCGAACCGACCTGCAGGGCGATCCGTTTGAGGGCCTTGGCCTCTGGCAGCTCCTCGACGTTCTTCCGCTCACTGAAGACGGCGGCGC
>JAXMLA010000327.1:0-3448 GCA_034370465.1 Desulfuromonadales bacterium | reverse complement strand
GTTACAGCCAAGCCGCCGTGCGCCCTTTGATCTCGCTCCTCGATCGCTACAAGTTTACGGTTGCGGAGAACACGCCCCTCGAGCAAGAGGTGGCTCTCGATCCCGAGCTCCTAGGCCACGTGTTCGAAAACCTGCTCGCCGCCTACAACCCGGAGACCGGCGCTGTGGCGCGAAAGACCACGGGATCGTTCTACACCCCTCGCTCCGTGGTCGACTTCATGGTGGACGAGTCCCTTGTCACGTACCTCGGCTCCAGGCTTGAGGAGAAGTGCCCGGGGTGCTCGGACGCGGAACCCCGCCTGCGCCGGCTGCTCGCCTACACCGACGCTTCCCACAATTTCAGCCCGGAGGACGTTTCGACACTCGTAGAGGCCATAAACGAGGTGCGCATCCTCGATCCAGCCTGCGGCTCGGGGGCGTTCCCCTTGGGCGTGCTGCACAAGCTCGTCTCCCTCCTTCAGAAGCTCGACCCGGGGAACGCCGCTTGGAAGGCTCGGCAAGTTGCCAATGCGGACCGGCTCGAAGTGGGCCGCGATGCCGCGTTCGCTGCCATTGAGGAAGCCTTTTCCCGCGACCAGGGCGACTATGCGCGCAAGCTGTACCTCATCGAAAACTGCCTCTACGGGGTCGACATCCAGCCCATCGCGGTCCAGATCGCCAAGCTGCGCTGCTTCGTCTCGCTCGTTGTCGAGCAAGAGCCCGACGACACTCTGCCCAACCGGGGCATCCTGCCCCTGCCGAATCTGGAGACCAACTTCGTCGCTGCCAATACTCTGCTGGGCTTGCAGCGCCTGGGGCAACTCGCCCTGCGGGATCGTGCCATCGATGAGAAGGAGGAGGAGCTTCGGCGGGTCCGGCGGCGGCACTTCCTTGCCAAACGGTGGCCCCAGAAGAAGGAGCTCCGTGCCCGAGACAAGGAGCTTCGCCAAGAGCTCGCCACCCTCTTGGAGACGAGCCAAACCCTCTCCGGCCCCGAAGCGAAGTGCTTGGCCGGGTGGGACCCCTATCACGCTGACCTATGGGCCGACTTCTTCGACACTGAGTGGATGTTCTCTCTGCGTCGGGGCTTCGACATCGTGCTCGGGAACCCGCCCTACGTGCGGCAGGAAGAGATCAAAGAGCTCAAGCCGCGCTTCAAGGGCGACTACTTCTGCTACACGGGCACCGCCGACCTGTACGTGTACTTTTTCGAGAAGGCGTTCGATCTGCTGCGTCCGGGCGGGGTGCTCTGCTTCATCTCGTCCAACAAGTACTTCCGTTCCGGCTACGGGGAGAAGCTGCGCCAGTTCCTGGCCGAAAACGGCGACGTGCGCCTCCTGATAGACTTCGGCGATGCCCCGGTCTTTAGCGCCATTGCGTACCCCAGCATCGTGCTCGTGCGAAAGACCCGGGAAACCCGTGAAAAGGCCAAGTTGCGCTCGAAGAAACCCGCTCCTCCGCGGACCCCGTCTGCGGCCTCCCACGTAAAGGTCCTGCGCTGGGAACCCGGCCCCACCATCGAGGAGTTCCCCGAGGTTTTCCGAGACAAGAGCTTCGAGTTGCCCCAGAGAGAGCTCACTCCGGCCGGGTGGCGACTGGAACGCCCTATCAAATTGGCCCTTTTGGAGAAGCTTCGGGGCGCCGGCACGCCACTGGGTGAGTACGTCGGCGGCAAGTTCTACTATGGGGTTAAGACCGGATTGAATGAAGCCTTCGTGGTTGACAGGGCCACGCGGGACAGACTGATCGCGGAACACCCTTCGTCGGCCGCCGTTTTGAAGCCATACCTGCGAGGAAGAGAGATCAAGCGATGGCAGATCCTGTCGCAGGACCTATGGCTTATCTTCATTCCCTGGCACTTTCCGATGCAGGACGATCCTGTCATACAGGGAGCCTCGGTAGCTGCGGAGGAGGAATTCAAGAAAAAGTACCCAGCGGTATTCAATCACTTAAGCAAGTTCAGGCCGTCTTTGGCTTCCAGAGCTGAAGCAGAAACAGGCATAAGGTACGAGTGGTATGCACTTCAGCGATGGAGGCCTGAATACTGGAAAGAATTTGGTAGAACTAAAATAGTATATCCAGATATCTACGAACGACAGAGTTTTGCATGGGACGACAGTGGATACTTTCTGGCAAATACATGCTATTTCGTCCCTACCACAGAACAGTGGCTGATGGGTCTCTTTAATTCTTTGGTAGTGGAGTGGTTCTACGGGCTTATTTCAAACCGTGTACGCGGGGGCTACTTGCGCGCGTTTACCGACTACATGAAACAAGTCCCTATTCCTAAAATCGGGAAAGCTGCGCAAAAGGATATCAAGTCGGAGGTCCGAACGATCCTGGACGCCAAACGTAAAGATCCCGGTGCTCCAGTTGGGGACCTGGAAGCGCGAATCGAAGGGACCGTGGCGCATCTCTACGGCCTCACCGAGGACGAGTTCTCCTCCATCCTAAGCGACCTCGACCTCCCCGATCCCGTTCGCCTCGGAGCGCTCAACGCCTACCGCGAAACCGCCAAGGAGCTCGGCCGATGAAGAAGCCCCGGCTTGCATTGCAGACCTTGCGTCTGCGCTGTTTCAAAGCCGTGCGCGACAGCGGCATCGTGCGCTTTACCCCACTCACCGCGTTCATCGGCAACAACGGCTCGGGCAAGAGCAGCCTCATCGAGGCGCTTGAAGCTTTACAGACGATGGTGCTCCAGGGGCTCGACGAGGCCATGGCGCCCTGGCGGGGTTTCGACCACGTTTGGAACAAGGCTGTCACCCACCGGCCCGCCGAGGACGACGTGGGGCGAGTCTTCCTCCGAAATCCTTTGAGTTTTTCGGTGACGGGAACCCTCGGGGAAGTGCCGTTTGGAGGCGAATTGGAGGTGTCCACAGACCCCGGCGGCAATACGGTTTTCGTCACCCGCCAAGACTCCACGCTACCGCGGCCGGACACCGGACCAGGGAAGGAGGACCGCTTCCGCGTTTTGGCGCCCGGATGGAGGGAATTCGTGCAGGGGTGGCAGTTCCTGAATTTGACGCCCCAGGCCATGCTGTACCCTCAGTTGCAGCGGCAGAGCCGGGGCGAGATCCGGCTGGCCCGCGACGGCGCGAACCTGGCGCAGTTTCTCCTGAGCATCCACGACGAAGACCCTTTGGTGCTCGAGGGCATTGCCGACTCCCTGCAGGCCGTCCTGCCCTACGCGACGGATCTGCGCCCGGGGATCACCCGGGAGCTGGGACGAAACGTCTATCTGCAGCTCCACGAGTCGGGACTCGAGGAGCCCCTCGTGGGGTGGCTGCTCTCCCAGGGCACTCTGCGCACCGTGGCCCTCCTGGCGGTCTTGCGCCATCCCCGACCTCCCACGGTCGTCTTTATTGAAGAGCTGGAGAACGGCCTCGATCCCCGAACGATCCATCTGATCGTCGAAGAGCTCCGCTCGTTCACCCTGGCCGGAGGGCAGGTGGTCGCCACCACGCACTCC
>JAXMLA010000326.1:0-1292 GCA_034370465.1 Desulfuromonadales bacterium | reverse complement strand
TGCGGGCCCCCGTCAATTCCTTTGAGTTTTAACCTTGCGGCCGTACTTCCCAGGCGGGGAACTTAATGCGTTAGCTTCGGCACGGCAGGGGTCAACACCCGCCACACCTAGTTCCCATCGTTTACAGCGTGGACTACCAGGGTATCTAATCCTGTTTGCTACCCACGCTTTCGCGTCTCAGCGTCAGTGTCCGTCCAGGTAGCCGCCTTCGCCACTGGTGTTCCTCCCGATATCTACGAATTTCACCTCTACACCGGGAATTCCGCTACCCTCTCCAGCACTCGAGCAATGTAGTTTCGGGCGCACTTCCTCGGTTGAGCCGAGGGCTTTCACACCCGACATACATCGCCGCCTACACGCGCTTTACGCCCAATAATTCCGAACAACGCTTGCACCCTCTGTATTACCGCGGCTGCTGGCACAGAGTTAGCCGGTGCTTCTTCTTCCGGTACCGTCAAGGGCCTGGCTATTAACCAGACCGTTTTCGTCCCAGCCGAAAGAGCTTTACGATCCGAAGACCTTCATCACTCACGCGGCGTTGCTGCGTCAGGCTTTCGCCCATTGCGCAAAATTCCCCACTGCTGCCTCCCGTAGGAGTCTGGACCGTGTCTCAGTTCCAGTGTGGCTGATCGTCCTCTCAGACCAGCTACCCGTCGTAGCCTTGGTGGGCCGTTACCCCGCCAACTAGCTGATGGGCCGCGGACCCCTCTGGATGTGACGGCTTGTATACAGAGGCCGTCTTTTTACCTCAGGAACCGAGGTTCCCGTGGTCTTATCCGGTATTAGTCTTCCTTTCGGAAGGTTATTCCGGACACCCAGGCAGGTTATCCACGTGTTACTCACCCGTGCGCCGCTTTACTCGCCCCCTTGCGGAGACTTTCTCGCTCGACTTGCATGTGTTAGGCACGCCGCCAGCGTTCGTTCTGAGCCAGGATCAAACTCTCCAATTGAACTTGGAGCGAAGGCTTGCGCCCTCGTTGATCTTTTTGGCGACCATCGAGCGGCTAGAGCTCGTGGTCCATAAGCGGTTCTGCTCCCCTCTTCGGACCTCTCGGTCCTCGCGAGGAGTGCCGCCTCAAAGAAACTACGCGTTCCGCACTTTCTTCATGCTTCGCGGACTTGCTATTCAGATTTCAAGGAGCGACGGACTTTCCTGCGTGCTGCGTCTTCTTCTCTCTCGCCTTGCCCTGCTGCTCGGCTCGGCTTCCGTCGAAGAGGGCGGCAATCTAGTCGCCCTGCTTCTTCCTGTCAAGAGCCCTTCGCTTTTTTCTTTTCACCCTTCCCACCACTGA
>JAXMLA010000325.1:0-41073 GCA_034370465.1 Desulfuromonadales bacterium | reverse complement strand
CTGGTTGAACAGAATGCCAAAGCCGCCTTGAAACTGGCCGATCGCGGCTATGTCCTGGAGACCGGCAAGGTCATCCTGTCCGGGGTGGCGTCTGAACTTCTTGATAATCCGGAAGTGCAGCGGGCTTATCTCGGTAAAGAGAAGAAAGAGATCTGGGAAAAGTGAGGACTGCTATGAATATCTGGGATCAACAGCACGAATGCATGCCGCGACAAGAGCTCGAGCAGTTGCAGTTGGAGCGTCTGCAGGCGACCCTCAATCGCGTCTACAAGAATGTTCCATGCTATCGTAATAAGTTCAATGCTGCCGGCATTATTCCCGAGGATATCCAATCGCTCGCCGATTTGAGCCGCCTCCCCTTTACCGAGAAGGAGGATCTGCGTCTCAACTATCCCTACGGAATGTTTGCCGTGCCGCTGCGGGAAGTGGTGCGCATCCATTCTTCGAGCGGCACGACCGGCAAGCCGACCGTCGTCGGTTATACCCGTCACGATCTTGATACCTGGTCGAATCTGGTCGCCCGCTTCATGACCGCCGCCGGGGTGACGCACGATGATGTCGTGCAGATCGCCTTCGGTTACGGCCTCTTTACCGGCGCCTTCGGTCTCCATTACGGCACCGAAACGATCGGCGCTTCGGTCATCCCCATGTCCGGCGGTAATACCGACAAGCAGATCATGATCATGCAGGATTACAAGACCAGCGTCCTCGTCTGTACCCCTTCCTATGCCCTGACCATTGCCGATCGCATGGAGAAGCTCGGAATCAAGCCGCACGATTTGAGTCTGCGTGTCGGCCTCTTTGGCGGTGAGCCCTGGAGCGAAGAGATGCGGAGGCAGATCGAAGAGCGTCTGCATATTGTGGCGACTGACAACTACGGCCTCTCCGAAGTCATGGGGCCGGGGATTGCCGGCGATTGCCTTCAGAAATGCGGCATGCACATCTTCGAAGATCACTTTATCCCCGAGATCATCGATCCCCAGACCTGTGAAGTCCTCCCCCCCGGCAGCGTCGGTGAACTGGTGTTGACCTCGCTGACCAAAGAGGCCTTTCCGATGATCCGTTATCGCACCCGCGATATCACCCGTCTCGATTATGCCCCCTGCGCTTGCGGACGCAACCTGGTGCGCATGCAGAAGACCATGGGGCGCAGCGACGATATGCTGATCATCAAGGGGGTCAACGTCTTCCCGACCCAGATCGAAGAGATCCTTTTTCAGGTCGAGGGTTGTGAACCTCATTATCAGTTGGTAATTGAGCGGATCGATAATGTCGATCGACTCGAAGTTCAGGTCGAAGTCAATGAGTCGATCTTCTTTGATGAGATGAAGAAGCAGCGGGAATTTGTTCTGAGTGTCGAAAATCGTCTTGCCAATACCCTCGGTATCGGCGCCAAGGTCAAGCTGGTGGAGCCGAGTAGCATTCTTCGCAGTGAGGGCAAGGCGCAACGCGTTATCGACCGGCGAATAATGTAAATTAATGCCTTGACAACGGTGGCTGATTTGCCGATAATCCGCCTCGTTCATCGTCGGGGCGTAGCGCAGCCTGGTAGCGCACCAGCATGGGGTGCTGGGGGTCGGAAGTTCGAATCTTCTCGCCCCGACCATAACAAACAAGTACTTAGGCCATCTCGAAAGAGGTGGCCTATTTGCGTTGGGGTGCTGTGTCGCTACATGGTTTTGTAGTAATCATTGGTTGAAGACTGAATCGGCTCATGCTACTGTGCGGCATCTTATTGAATTGCATGGATCCACGGGGGAGAGCGTTTTGACACTCACCAGCAAAATACTGACTGCCAGCACATTAGCGAACCGTACCGACGGGTTGTTTCCCTGGCGTGACCGTTTCGCCGCTGTCCCCTTCGAGGATCGGGGCGGCTACTTTCAGGGGCGCTACTATCAGGACATCGCCATTGAACGGGTCTTGGAAGCCATCGCCGACAAAAAACAGCGCATCCTCTTGACCCTTGCAACCGGCACCGGCAAAACCTTTATCGCCTTTCAGCTCGCCTGGAAGCTCTTCTACAGCCGCTGGAACCTGACAGACTGGAAGACAGAAGGCGAAGCAACCCGTCGTCCGCGCATTCTCTTTCTGGCGGACCGCAACATCCTCGCCGACCAGGCCTACAACGCCTTTTCCGCCTTTCCCGAAGACGCGCTGGTGCGGATTGCCCCGGATGAGATCAAGAAGAAAGGGAAAGTGCCGAAGAACGGCAGCATCTTCTTTACCATCTTCCAGACCTTCATGAGTGGCCCTTCCCAGGATGGCGAACCGAGTCCCTATTTCGGTGACTATCCCCCCGATTTCTTCGACTTCATCATCATCGACGAATGCCATCGCGGCGGCGCCAACGACGAGAGCAACTGGCGCAGCATCATGGACTACTTCGCCCCGGCGGTGCAGCTCGGTCTGACTGCCACGCCTAAACGGACGGACAACGTCGATACCTACGCTTATTTCGGCGATCCGGTTTATATCTACTCGCTGAAGGATGGAATCAACGACGGCTATCTCACTCCGTTCCGGGTGAAGCAGATTTCAACGACCCTGGACGAGTATATCTATACCTCTGACGATATGGTGGTTGAGGGAGAGATCGAGGCGGGCAAGCTCTACGAAGAACCCGACTTCAACAAGATCATCGAGATCAAGGCACGGGAAAAGAAGCGGGTTGAAATCTTCCTGTCACTGATCGACCAGAGAGAGAAGACTCTGGTCTTTTGCGCCAATCAGGCGCATGCGCTGGCCGTGCGCGACCTGATCAACCAGATGAAGAAAAGCAAAGACCCGAACTACTGCCAGCGGGTGACGGCTGATGACAACAAGATCGGCGAGCAGCACCTGCGCGACTTCCAGGATAACGAGAAGACCATCCCCACCATATTGACAACTTCACAAAAGCTCTCCACCGGCGTTGATGCCCGCAATATCCGTAACATCATCCTCATGCGGCCGATCAATTCGATGATCGAGTTCAAGCAGATTATCGGACGCGGAACGCGGCTCTATGACGGCAAGGATTACTTCACCATCTACGATTTCGTGAAGGCGCACCACCATTTCCGTGATCCGGAATGGGACGGCGAACCGCTGGAGCCGGAAATTCCCATAACTCCCAGAATTCCTATGCCTCCTATGGGAAGCATGGGACCTATAGGAATTATGGAAAAACCGGAAGTCTACAACAAAAGGCAAAGAGTCAAAATCAAGCTTGCCGACGGCAAGGAGCGCACCATTCAGCACATGGTGGCCACAAGTTTCTGGCACCCCGACGGCACACCGATGTCGGCACAGCAATTCATGGAAGCGCTCTACGGCAAACTCCCCGAGTTTTTCAAGGACGAGGACGAGCTGCGGACCTTGTGGAGCGCACCGGATACGCGCAAAAAGCTGTTGGAGGGCCTAGCGGAAAAAGGCTTTGGCAAGGATCAACTCGCCGAGATGCAGAAGATCATCGACGCGGAGAAGAGCGACCTCTTTGACGTGCTGGCTCATGTCGCTTATGCGCTGGCGCCGCTGACCCGAGAGGACCGGGCAGCAAAGGCCAAGGTGGTTATCACCACCCACTTCAATACCAAGCTGCAGGTCTTCTTGAGCTTCGTTCTTTCCCATTACGTGATTCTCGGCGTAGAGGAGTTGGACCAGGCCAAACTGACGCCGATGCTCAAGCTCAAGTATCGTGATTCAATCCCCGATGCCGTGGCTGATTTGGGGCAGACACCCGGTGAGATCGGTCAGGCGTTTGCAGGGTTCCAGAAGTATCTGTATCAGCAACAGGCGGCGCTTTAGCAAAGATCGTGCATAAAATTTCAAGAAGCTGCTTGAGCCCCTGAAATATGGGGGACTGGTATCAGAAAATCCCTTGGAAAGACTAAGGGCCTGGTTGCCAGTTGAGACGCTAAAACTAGCGTACTCCCAATGCAGCTTCTTGCTGTTTAGAGTTCGACAATCAAGATTGTCATGATTTTTTAAAAGACTAATAAAAACGAGTAATTAAGAATTGTCTAATTTGTAGGCATAATCCTATTATCCCCCACTTTTCCGGTCTTCTCCCCCCTTTGTTTGAGGTTCCCCCCAGTGTTATCCACAGAGAGTGTGGACAGCCGATCGCTCCCCGGGATCAGAACGGTTTCGTCGCCGTAAAGATCGCCCGCAGCGGTGCCGGGTGACCTTCAATGGTCTTCCCGGGATCATCCGGATCAAGAAAATCCGCTAACGACTCAAAGTGCATCCACTCTGTCGAGCGCTGCTCTTTTCGACTGGTGCGGTTGGTATCGACGCAGGCAATCTCTGTGAAACCACAGCGCTGTAGCCATAAAGTCATCGCTGCAATCGAGGGGAGGAACCAGACATTGCGCATCTTGGCGTAACGCCCGGCCGGCATGAAGATCGTCTCCTGGTCGCCGTCAACGATCAGCGTCTCCAGGATCAATTCTCCCCCGTTGCGCAAGCAGCCCTTGAGCTCAAGGAGATGATCGAGGGGAGAGCGGCGATGATAAAGGACGCCCATGGAAAAGACGCTGTCAAAGCAGCCGAGATTGGCCGGCATATCCTCGATGCCGATGGGGATGACATGATGCTGCGGATCGCGCAGATAACGTTGCATCACCTGAAACTGCAGTACGGAGAGGAGGAAGGGTTCGATGCCGATGACAAATTCGGCCCCGGCGCCGCGCATACGCCAACCGTGATAGCCGTTGCCGCAACCGACATCGAGAACTCTGCGCCCGGCCAGCGGCTGAATGTGCGGCAGGAGGCGCTCCCACTTCCAGTCGGAACGCCACTCGGTATCGATCTCCACGCCGAAGACGTTGTAGGGACCTTTGCGCCAGGGGTGAAAGGCCTGCAACCCGGCAATCAGCTCTTCCCGGCTCATCTCCCCCAGATCTTCCGCATCACCGATCGCGACCTGAGCTTTCAGCTCCAGCCGGTACGGCCGGATTTCCGGCAGCGCTGTCAGCGCCTGGAGCCAGCCCGCCATCTTGCCGTGACTGTCGGGGAGAAATTTTTCCGGCAGGGTCTTTTGCAGCTGCTGCGACCAGCGGTGTTGATCCATCGCATCGAGCTGCGGGTATAACCCGTCATAAAAGTTCATTTGAAAGCGACCAAAGAAGCAAAGTTAAAGCACTGGAACCAGAGTTCACTGGCAGTAAAGCCAGCCGCTTGCAGGCGCTCCTGATGACAGGCCAGGCTCTCCGGGATCATGACATTTTCCAGGGCGGTCCGTTTCTGGCTGATCTCCAGATCGCTGTAACCGTTGGCGCGTTTAAAGTCATGATGTAGCTCGACATGAAAGTTCTGCTTCTCCGGCTCGGCAAAGGCGATCTTCTCCGAGAGGATGAGGATGCCGCCCGGCTTTAATCCCGCATAGATCCGTTTGATCAGCGTTAAACGCTTATGCAGAGGGATGAATTGCAGGGTGAAGTTCAGCACCACGACCGAGGCGTTGGCAATGACGACCTCCTGGAGATCGGCGCAGAGCATCGTCACCGGCACGGTCGAGGTATGATCGCTGGCAAAGAGCTCGCGGCCGCGCTTGATCATCGCCGGGGAGTTATCGACGGCAATAATGTCACAATTCGGTTGCATAATGCGTTGCCGCATGGCCAGGCTGACGGCTCCTAACGAGCAACCGAGGTCATAACAGTGACTGCCGGCCTGGGCATAACGCGCCGCCAGGAGGCCGATGGTGGAGATCAGCATCCCGTAGCCGGGGACCGAGCGTTGAATCATGTCGGGAAAGACCGCAACGACCCGCTCGTCGAATTGAAAATCGATCAATTCATTGAGGGGCGCGGCATAGATAGTGTCAGGGGTTTTGGTCACGGTTATTGGTCCTTTTAATTGAAAAGTAGGAGCTGGCTCCAGCCTGCGATGATCGCGAACTGGAGCTCGCTCCTACTCAATAACTTTCCAACGAAGCCGGTACGTCAGGAAATTTTCAGCAGCTTTTCACGGGGGCCGTCGGCGACGATCTTGCCGCCATCGAGGGCGATAATGCGCTGCACGGTTTGCAGCATGATCGGGCTGTGGGTGGTCATGATCAGCACCGAAGTGTCGAGAAGTTTCGGCAGCCGCTCCGCCAGCAGTCGTTCACTCTCCGGATCGAGCCCCAGGGTCGGTTCGTCGAGGAGGAGGATCCGGCTCGGCTGGGCAAAGACCCGGGCTAGGGCCACCTTCTGGCGCTGTCCGCCCGAGAGGTTATGACCCCGTTCTTCCAGTTGCATCCCCAGCGACATCCGGCCGCTGTTGAATTCACTCTCCAGACCGGAAGCCCAGATTGCGGCGGCAAAGCGGTTTTGATCCTTGCAGCCGGAAATCCGCAGATTATCTTCGAGAGTGCCGGCAAAGACCGCCGGATCCTGCCCCTTGTAAGCCAGCCACTGCACCCGGTCAAAACGGGAAATATCATCCAACGCCAATCCGTCGATAAGGATCTGCCCGGTATCGGGCCGGCAGATGCCGCCGAGACATTGCAACAGCGTCGATTTGCCGGCTCCCGGTCGTCCCAGCAAAGCAATCCGCTCGCCGGGGGTTATGGTAAAGGAGGCGTTTTCCAGCGCCGGCGGCCGTCCTTCATAGTGCTTGCCGAGGCTGATCACCGAGATATTGCCGATAATCTGCGGCCGCGGGGTACATTCCCGCTCGGGCACCGCTTCGAGACTGTTTTCCATCCTGGCGGCGGAACGCATAAAATCCTGCCATTTGCCGGTGACAGCAAAGAGCGACGCGACCAGCGCCATCGCCCGACTCGCCAGCAGGTTGCAGGCGATGAGCTTGCCGGTGGTTAGTACCTGGGCATGAATCAGGTAGACGCCGGTGCTCAATACCACCACGGTCGTCACCGTCTGCATGATCGTCGAAAACATCCCCATCTGCTGCATCGCCAGGCGGCGCTTCGTATCAAAGCTGGTCGACTCCTCTGCCAGTTCCCGCCAGCGCCGCAGAAAAGTTCCGGCGCCGGGGGTGGTCCGCACCACGTCAAGACAGCTAAGGGTTTCGCCCATGAACGACAGTTTCAGGGTATTTTTCTGCTCGGCTTCTTTGGAGAGATTGTTCTGCCGCCGCTGCATCAGCAGCCCGACACTGGCATAAAGGATCACCAGAACGATGGCGACAATCATCAACGGCCAGGCGATAAAGCCGATGACCGCCAGGTAAAGGACGAGAAAGGGGATATCGGCAATCGACAGCAGGTAACTGGAGGAGACAAAATCACGGGAAAGGGTGAGGTCGCGGTAGTTGGAAAGGAAGCGCGGGAAGCCGCCGGGGGGGAGATCGACCTGCGCCACCATCTTCGACCAAAGGGTTTCATCGCTGCGCAGGGTCAGGTCGACACTGATCCGTTCCGTGACCCAGCTTCGTACCAGGCGCATGCCGGCATCGGTGGCAAGATAAATCGCCATGCCGAAGACCAGGGCCCAAAGGGTCTCAAACAAGCCATTCTGGGCGATCTTGTCATAGATGAGCAGGGCAAAGAGGGGGAGGAGGAGTTGACCGGCATTGATAAAGAGACTGGCGATGCCGACTTCCGCCCAGGCCGCGCGCAGTTTCGGCCAAAGCGCTGCCAGCGAAGCAAAACTACCGGAGGGATCTTTCGCCTGCGGGATGGTCATGACGACCGCTTCGACACTTTCGCCGCTGTCGACATTCACCTCTTTTGGCAACGGCGTCCCATCGGCCGCCAGGGAGTGCCAACGCTGCTCGATGTAATGCAGCAGGGTGAACTCGTTTTCCGCGTCCCGCAGCAGGACCAGATCGCCGGGGATCTCCAGCGCATCCCGCAGTGGTCCGTTAAAATAGCGGGCTGCAAGCCCGAGTTGCTCCAGGCGCTTGATTTCGTTTGCCCAGTCAGGAGAAGTCACCAGCCGGAGAAGACCCTTTTGCAACTGGGCGGCGACGGCACGGTCTGGGCCGCAAAGGTCCGTGACGGCGGTCAGCACCGTTTGGCCGTTGAGCTTTTCAGTTGGGGGGGAGGGGAGGGTGATGTCGGTCATTTATGTGGGGCTCTTTAGTGAATAAAGCGCCGCGCATGAACTGTAAAAGGTCAACGCGGCAGAAAAAAATCAGAATTAAGCGGCAGTGTTCCAGTGAATCTGGGCAATCTGAGTTGTACCATCGTAAATTGTATAAAACCCATCACCAGAGAAGCTGAAGCTAACAGGGGTATCAGATGCCATTGATTCGCTCCCTGAAAGAGAAATCTTCAATGTATCGCCTATATTTCCTTGAATGGTAAGGAGTGACGTATCGCCGCTATCGACCATATTACGGATATCTGCGCCGGTAACGGTGATTTCCGTATTGGTATTGTCTTTGATATTCAATGTCTCAATATAGCTGGAGACATTGGCGAGGGCAGTCAGGTCGTCGTAAGTTGCGCCCAAACCTTGCACTACAATTGAGTCCGTTCCTGCGCCACCGTCAATCAAGGTTGGGAGATCGGTCGGTGAGGCGGAGACGTAAAAGGTATCGTCACCGAGCTCGCCGTAGGCTTTGTCATTCCCCTGATTGGCATAAATGGTGTCGTTTCCTGCTCCCCCGTACATCGTATCATCACCCAAACCACCAGTGAGGATGTTATCTCCGGTATCACCATACAACTTATCGTTATAATTCGATCCCGTCAGATTTTCGATGCCGTAAAACTCGTCACCCTCCGCATCTCCCGAGTTGATGGCTGTCCAGTAACTACTTTCGAGCGTCACATTGACTGGGCCGCCGGCATTGGCGTAGCTGGCGGTGTCGCTGCCCGCACCGCCGTAAAGTTTGTCAGCACCGGCGCCACCCGTGAGGATGTTGTCATTATCGTCACCGGTCAGGATGTCGTTGCCATTACCACCGATCAAGTTGTTAATGCCGAAGTAGGTGTCTCCTTCAGCATCTCCCCCAGTCCCAGTGCCTGTTGCCAGTGAAGCATTGACAGCCACGGCAGACCCGGCGTAGCTGACAGTGTCATTACTGCTGTCGGGTCCGACGTCGTAGATATCAACGCCACCAATCAGGATGTCGGCGCCGTCACCACCGATGAGGAGGTCATCGCCAGCACCACCGATGAGAATATTGGCATTGCCGTCGCCGATCAGGGTGTCATTCCCCGAACCACCTGTCAGGTTTTCAATGCCAAAATAGGTATCTCCTTGAGCATCGCCACCGCTCCCTGTGCCAGTGATCAGCGAAGCAGTGACGGCTAAGCTGGAGCCTGCATAGCTGGCCGTGTCATTACCCGACCCGCCATACAGTTTGTCACTACCCGCCCCGCCGTAAAGGATGTCGTCTCCAGCGTCTCCATAAAGTGTATCGTTGCCACCTGCACCGCGGAGGATATCGTTTCCGGAGGTACCGGCGAGGATATTGTCATTGACGCCACCAGTATGGTCGGTGCCGCGAATGAAACTGAGTGTTCCGGTTGCACTGATGTTCCCTGCCAGATCGATTTGCCGGACACTGAAGTCGTAAGTGCCGGTTGCACTGACATCGGGGCCATCTGTTCCCCAGGAATTCCAGGTGGATCCGTCGGTGCTGTATTCCTTCGCGGCATTAGCCTCGATATTCCCCAATACGAGTTTGCCGGTGGTGTTGAAGCTACTTAAGTCAAGGTCAAGGGCGACTGTCGGCGCAATTGGCGCGGTCGTGTCGATGGTCAGCGTATGCATGGTTGCCGCACTAATGTTTCCGGCTTGATCCGTGATGGTGACGCTGTAGGTTCGTGTACCTAACGGTTCGTCGATTATCGGCGTGGAGTTCCAGCTTCCGTCCGCTGCCAGTATTACTAATGTAGCAACTTGACGCACCCCATCCATGATAGTGACAGTCGCGCCCTGTTCACCGGTCCCACTAAAGGTCGGCTTCCGGTCATTAGTGTAACCATTGTTGGCAATGATCGTAGGTGTAGCCGGACTCCCTGCCGGATCAACATCATCTTCGATTGTGAGCGTCGGTGCACTTGGAGCAAGGGTGTCGATGAATAATGTTACCGTTGAAGACGTTGCCGTGTTTCCGGCAAGGTCAGTCGCCGTTACATGGTAGACAGGATTATCTCCGTTTTCCAGTGACGGAGTGTAACTCCAGTTGCCTGAAGAGTCCGCCGTGATGGTGTCGATATAGGTTAGACCGTTATAAATATCGACGGTACTTCCGGCCTCCGCTGTTCCGTAAAGAATCGGGGTCGTGTCGTTGGTATAGCCGTGGGCCGGAACATCGGCTGGAGTTGCAGGACTGCCATCAGAAGCTACATTGTCTGACGATTTGATGGTCGGAGTCGTAATTGATGTGTCGAGGTTGATGGTGTAAGTAGAGGAAAGATCGCTTTCATTGTCAGTGCTGATCGCCTTGACAGTGAAGTTGTGAGAGCCATCGGTCGCGAGCGTCGGAGTCGAAGTCCAGGTGCCGCTTCCGTCAACAGTAATCGTATCGACCTTCGTTCCATTGTTATAAACTTCAATAGTGGTAATACCGGACAATAGTTGGTAGGTCCCTGTCAGGGTCGGTGTCGAATCGTTTGTATAACCATCTGCGGCGATCGCAACAGGTGCGATCGGATTGTTATCTGGGTCGATATTATCAGTTATCGATGTAATTACTGGCGTCGGAACCGTCGTTCGAACCGTCAACGTGAATGCATCGGAGGCAATCCCGGTATTACCGGCGGCATCGGTGGCCATCACGGTAAAACAGTAAGCTTCATTTTCGATTAACTCTGCGGAAGGAGTGTAACTCCAGTCTCCGTTGCCGTTGGCATCGATCATGACAACCTGTGACGTACTATCGCTGATGAGTGTTGTCGTGATGGCGACCTTACTGTTCGCTTCGGCTTTGCCGCTGAGGGTCGGAGTGGTGTCGTTGGTAAATCCTTCATTTGCCACGTTGACCGGATTGTCAGGGTTGCCGACCGGGGCAACATTGTCGGTAACGCTGGTAATCGTCGGTTTATCCGGTGCCGTGGTATCGATCGTAACCGCGAAGGTCGTTGCATCACTTTCGTTACCGACCGCATCGGTGGCGGTAATTGTTAGGTTATGAGGTCCACCGGCGAGCGTACCAGTGGTTAAACTCCAGCTGCCACTGATCGTTGCAGTGGTCGTCCAGGTGTTAGTGCCATCCTTGACGGTGATGGTGCTTCCGGCTTCGGCGGTACCTGAGAGGGCTAGTTCCGTGTCGTCGCTGTAATCCCCGGAAGAAAGCGTCCCCTGTTTGGAACCGACATCGTCGATCACGCTGGTCAAGATAGGGACAGTCGGTTTTGTAGCATCTAGGTCAATAGTGCGAGCCGTCGACGCGACGCTGGTATTGCCGGCTGCGTCGGTGGCCGTTACTGTGAAACTATGGATTCCATCTAAAGTCAGTGTTGGCGTAGTAAAGGTCCATGTCCCGTCGGCTGCTGTGACCGCAGTACCGAGGATCGCAATACCGTCCTTGATGGTGACGGTGCTGCCGGCTTCTGCCGAACCGGAGAGGGTGGGCGTAGCGTCGTTGGTTTTCCCCCCATTGGCAATAGTGCCGGTCATCGCCCCATCGTCGTCAATAGCGTCTGTAATGGTTGGTTGGGTGGGAGCGATTGAATCGAGATTCAGCACCCAGGGAGAAGATATTGTGCTTTCATTACCAGCGCGATCGGTTGCTATGACCGTAAAACTATGGATACCTTGTAACGTTAATGTCGTTTGTAAATTGACAAAGGTCCAGTTGCCAACGGCATCCGTAGTTAGAATGTGCACTGCAGTCGTGTAGTCGTCGTTGTCATAAATTCTTATGGTGCTATATGCCTCCGCAGTTCCAGTGAGGCCTGGTCTCGTATCGTTGGTAACGCCACCGTTGGCAATAGAGGTTAAAGAATTGCCGACATTGTCGCTAGCCCCAGTGATCTCTGCGGTTGGGTCGGTTGTGTCGATGTACAGCGTCTGCGTCCGGTTTGGACTGACATTACCAGCTCTATCCGTCTCCGTCACATAATAGCGCATTGTACCTTCCAGAAGTGCCACGTCAGGCGTAAAACTCCAAGCCCCTGTTGCATCGGTCACGATAGTGGCCTTAATCTCGCCGGTTGTACCTGTAATCCTGACAAGCACAGTCGCAAATGCCTCGGCATTGCCAGTGAGGGTAGGGGTCGTATCATTCGTATATTGTGCATAGCTTGTCACCGTACCCGTGACTAGATCCATATCGTCCAGAACGCTGAAAGTTGGCTGAGACGGAACAGTCGTATCAATATTCAGCACATAAGCGTCAGACGGATCGCTGACGTTACCGGCCTTGTCGGTGGCGGTCACGGTGTAGCTGTGGAAGGTACCATCGGTCAGAGCGGGCAGAGTCCAACTCCAATTCGAAGCCCCCTCTGCCAGAGTCGTCGACCAGACCTCAGTGCCGTTGTCGTAAAGGCGGATAGTGCTCCCTGCTTCGGCGCTGCCGGAGAGGGTCGGTGTGGTGTCGTTGGTGTATCCGCCACTCTCTACGTTCACCGGCACGGTAGTGCTCCCCACCGGGGCAACATTGTCGGATGCTCCGGAAATAACTGGTATAAGCGGCTTGATGGTGTCGATCGTAAGCGAAAAAGCTGCCGATGGCGCACTGACATTGCCAGCCAGGTCGGTTGCTGTTGCAGTCAAGGTATAGCTGCCATCGGCCAGCGTCGGGCTCACGGACCAGACGCCGCTGCCGGAGGCCTGCGTTGTGCTGATCAGTGTCGCGCCGTTGTAAATTTTGATCGTGCTGTTCGGTTCCGCCAAGCCCGAGAAAGTCGGGGTGGCGTCGTTGGTATGCTCGCCATTCATCAAAGGTCCGGTTTTTGGAGCGACATCATCGACAACCGAGGTAATGGCCGGGGCCGCTACCGAGTCTTTAAGATTCAACTCAAACGGATCGGACTTGATACTCACGTTGCCGGCCGAATCTTCGGCGGTGGCAGTAAAACGGTAGGTGGTATTGTTGGCCAATTCAACCGGAGGTGTCCAACTCCAGGCCCCGGTTGTGGCATCAGCCAAGACACTGGCGACCGGGATAGGGGCATCACCCACATAAATTCTGATCGTCGTCCCGGGCTTGGCGGTGCCGACAAGCTCAGGCCGAAGATCATCGCTATAACTACCGGTTGCAAGAGTTCCTTGAACCGCGCCGATGTTGTCCCAGGCATGAACGATTATTGGCGGGGCTACAACCGTCACAATATCGAGAACAAAAGCGTTTGAACTCACACTTTCATTCCCGGCCTTGTCGATCGCCTTGACTGTGAAGCTTTGACCTGTCTCTTCAGCGAGCATCGGTGTTGTAAAGCTCCATTTGCCATCGCTGTCGGCGGTAACCGTCCCGATCAGTATCACACCATTATAGATATGCACTGTACTCAGTGCCTCGGCTGTGCCGGAGAGGGTCGGCGTTCTGTCGTTGGTGGAGCCGTTGTTAGCGATGGGCCCGGTGACCGGCTCGACATTATCCATGACCAGATCGATGGTCGGTTTAAGTGGAGCGGTTGCATCGATGGTGACCGTAAAGGTGTCCGAGAAATTGCTGACATTACCGGCCGTATCAGTCGCAGTCGCGATGAAGTTGAAAGGACCGTCACTGAGCACTGCCGAAGTATAACTCCAGACTCCATTCACATCGGCCTGAACGGTGCCGACATGCGCACCATCCCGGTGGATCTGGATGGTGCTGTTTTGCTCCGCGAAACCCGAGAGGGTCGGAGTTGTGTCGTTAGTATAGCGGTCGGTGGTACTGTCGCCACTATCATCACTGAGGAAGAGGATGAGCGGACTAGTGGGGCGGAGCATATCCACCGAGTATCCCTCGGTATCGGTTGCTATTCCGGGATTACCGGCAGCGTCGTAGGTCACAATACGGGCATCAATCACCCGGTCGGCATCGGCGGCCAGGTCGGCACCAGAGACAGCGATACTGAATCTGCCGGAAGCGTCGACCGTGCCGGTGTAGATAGTGTTGTTGATCGTCAGCGTGGCTGTTGCATTGGTCCTATCGTACTCGCCCCCGACGGTGCCACTGATTGTAACTTGAACTTGGGCCGCCGCTTCGGCAATGTTGATGATGTCGTCTTCGGTAATGTTGGAATCAAGAGTGATGGTCGGCACCGGGGCGATGATGTCGACCAGGTATGATTCGCCATCGGGATCGCTCACCGTGTTGCGGTTGCCGGCGGCGTCGGTTGTAGTCAGGCTCGCTTCGATTTTATAGTCTGTGTCGGCAACCAGGGCCGAACCAGCAACGGCGATGCTGAAGTTTCCGGAGGCATCGACATTGCCGTTGAAGGTGGCCGTATAGTTGGCATTGGTAAGGGTCAGGGTAACAACATCGCCAGGTTTAAATTCACCGGTGACCTTGCCGGTTATCAAAACGTTGCCGGCTGCCTCGGCGATGTTGACGGTGTTGTCGCCATTGGCGGTTAATACGGGATTGATAGCGATTTCTGGCGTCGGCTGGATGGTGTCGATTTCGTAGGTGTTGGAGTTACGATCACCGCCAATGTACTGGTTGTTAGCCAGGTCAATAACACTGTTGTTTTTTAGTGTGATGTAGTTACTCGCCTCTTCTTTATCTGAATCCGCTGTAAAGAATGCTGTCCAGGTGAAGCCGTCGTTGGACGAGCTGAAAACACCAGAGAAAGAGCCATTGGCATGGCTCAAGTCGAAAACGTCTGCCGCATTGAAGGCCTTGACGGCTTCGCTGAATGTAATGCTCACAGTGGCGGTCTCGCCGATTGCGAGGATATTGTCGCCGCTTTGATCGTTAATGCTAAAGCTCACCACGGTTGGTGGGGTAGTGTCGCCGCTGGTGACGTCTTCCGCGAGCAGTTTGAGAGTGACTTGCGCTGTGGACGTCAGTCCTGATGAATCACGCGCCTCGATCTCGTAAGTGAAGACATCGTCTCCGCTGCCAAATTTATTACTCGCAGCTCCGGCTGCGCTGCCCTCCGCCGTCAGGCTGATCTGACCGTTCGCGGCGATTTGGAAATAACCATCCTCGCTGATGTTGGTGTTGGTGGCGGTAAAGCGGAATCCTGTTACACCGCCATCGTCGGTCGCCGCTACGGTCGCCACGGCCACGTTAGCCAGTTGATTTTCCGTGTAGCTGTAGGACTGGTCGGAGATCACCGGAGCATCGTTGGTCCCGGTGATTGTTACGGTGACCGTGTCGCTCGCGGTCGCATTGGCGCTGTCCGTCGCCGTAATCGTGTAAGTAAAGGTGATCGTCTCACCGGCCTTGAGGAAGTCGAGGTCCGTGGTGACGTTGTAATTCCAGGTTGTGTTGTCCGGTGCAGACGCATTGACGATGGCAGGAAGAATGAAACCGTCGGTGAGTTGATTTGCCAACGCAGCATCGAGGATGCCACCCGTCCAAACAGCAGGGGCGGTCAGTTCGTAGTTAATGTCGACCAGATCACTGGCGTCAATGTCGTCGAAGCTGACAGAACCGCTGGCGATTAAGTTTTGTGCGGAGGCATCAACCGCTTCTGTGAAGGACACAGTTTGGTTGGTGACTTCGATAGTGGGCGCATCGTTGGCACCGGTAATAGTGATAGTGACGGTTTGGGTGACAGAGGTGTCGTTGGCAGTGCCGGAATCGTCAGTTGCAACCACATCGAAGGTGAAGGTGATGGTTTCGCCGGCACCGAGGAAATCGAGATCAACGCGGCTGCTGTACTCCCAGCCGCTCTGGTCGACTTTAATGCTGAAGCCGTCGGTCAGAGCCTGGATTTGGGTCGCGTTGAGATGGTTGGGTAGGGTCCCGCCGCTCCAGTTGATATCGTTATTGTAGTTGGATGAGACCGTGACGATGTCGGTGGCATCGTCATCAGCAAAACTCAAGGTGCCGCTGTCAGTAAGAGTCGCTGTGCCGTTCCCTTCGGTCATTGACCCAGTGAGCTTGTCGACAGTCAGTGTTGGCCCGTCGTTCGCTCCGGTAATCGTGATCGTGGCGGTGTTCGCCGTTGTCGCCGTGCCGTCAGAGACGTTGTAGCTGACGGTGAGGATGCGACTCTCCCCCACGGCCAGGAAGTTGAAGGCCCCCGGATCGACGCTCAGCGTCTTGCCATCGGCCGCCAGGCTCAACGCCCCGGCCGGCAGCGACCCGCTGTCGATGCTGACGCTGTAGTCGGTCACGGAAAGAACGTCGCTGTCATCCACATCGCTGGCATAAGCGTCCGCCAACAGGTCGAGCGTGTAAGGCGCGGCGTCTTCCGAGATCGGACCGCTGACGATCGCCGTCACGGTCGGCGCATCGTTGGCGCCGGTGATGGTGACGGTGACGGTCTGGGTGGCGCTGGCACCGTGGTTGTCGGTGACGGTGTAGCTGAAGGTGTCGGTCGCGGTCTCGCCCACGGCCAGGCTTTCAAACTGACCATTCGGGTTGTAGCCGAAGGTGCCGTCGCCGTGGTTGGTGACACTGCCGAGGGTCCCGGTGGTGTCGATGCTGAAGGTGTGCGTGTCGCTGCTGTCGGCATCGGTGTAGTTCGCCGTGATGGTGATCGCCGGTCCGTCCTCGGGAGCTGTGGCGGTGACAGCCACAACCACCGGCCCGTCGTTCGCTCCGGTAATCGTGATCGTCAGAATTGCACTGGAGGTGCCGCCGTTGCCGTCATCGATAGTGTAACTGACCTGGGTGTCAATCGACTCGCCGACTGCCAGGTAGTCAAAATTTGTGCCTGGATAGAAACTGTAGCTGCCGTCGGCGTTAATGGTGAAGATGCCACCGGTACTCCCGGCTACTGTTCTGCCGACATTACTGTTTAAGCCGGCAACTGCGCTGACAGAGAGGATGTCGCTCACATCCGGGTCGGTGTCGTTGAAGAGTACTCCGGTCGCAGCGATGTTAAGGGGAAGGGGAGTGTTTTCCGTTGTCGTGTTGGTGTCGGCGACGGCAACCGGCGCATCATTCGTCCCGGTGATGGTTATTTCTAGATTTGCCGTCGAGACATCTCCATCCGCATCCGTCAGCGTGTAGCTGAAGGTCTCGGTCAGACTTTCACCGACCCCGAGTTGCTGAACCGCCGTCTTGGTGTTGTTCAGCGTGTAACTGTAGCTGCCATCGGCGTTCTGGATGATTGTACCGTACGCCGCCGTTTCAATACCCCAGGTGATGATATTCTCAGCCGCCGGGCCGTCGCCGGGCGTGTCATTGCTCTTGACGTTGCCGGTGATCGCCGCCACGGTGTCTTCGGCCACGGTGTTGCTGTCCGCCACGGCTACCGGCGTGAATTCGTTAACGTTGCTCAGGCTGAGAGTTACCTCTTTAGCGTCAGACCAATTTCCCGCAGCGTCTTTAGCCTGGACGCCGAGGATAAAGCTATTTGGTAACAGCTCGTAATCGTTGGCAGCAGTGGCAAGGTCGGTCAGGGTGATCTTTCCGGTGTTGTCGATGGCGAAGTAGCCGGCGTCATTGCCACTGACGATCCGGAAGGCGGTAACGCCGATGTTGTCGCTGGCCACCACGGTAGTGAGAACAGTGTTGGTATTTGTCTGGTTTTCTGCATAGCTATAGGATTGGTCAATGGGGATTACTGGCGCCGTAGTATCAATACTGTAGGTCTCGGAATCGGTGCCCATCCCTGAAATGCCGCCTACTGTCGTGGTGATGCTGGCATCGATGGTCAGGTTGTCGTCGACGATCAGGGCGGAGCCGGCCACGTTAATACTGAAGGTCATGTCGGCAAGGACCAGACCGGAGAAGTTTCCCGTAAAATTGCTATTTTTAACCGTCAAGGTGACGGTGTCGCCAACTATGGCGTCGCCGCCGACTGTGCCGGTGATAGTGACGATGCCACCAGCTTCGTCGATGTTGATGATGTTGTCTCCGTCGGCGGTGACGACAGGGTCAAGGGTGATCGTCGGTACTGGGCTCGTCAGGTCGACGGTGTAACTTTTGCTGGCTGTGGTCGTACCGGAATTGCCGGCCGCGTCGGTGCTGGTGATACTGGCGATGATGGTTGTGTCAGCATCGGCGACCAGGGCAGAGCCGGCGACGTCGATACTGAATTTATATTCGTCAGTCACGCTGCCCGTGTAGCTTATCCCGTTGACCGTCAGGGTGACGATATCGCCTGCCATAGCTTCATCGCCGACAGTGCCGGTGATCGTTATTGTTCCGGCGGCTTCGGGGGTGTTGATGACGTTGTCGCCGGTAATGGTGTCAATGCTGATAGATGGGACAGGCGGCGTGCTGTCGAGAGTAAAACTGATGGACTGACTGTCACTGATATTGCCAGCTTTGTCAGTTTGGCGCACTTCGACAACGAAGTTGCCGTCGGCTGAGCCATCGGTGGCCGGCGCGGTGTAGTTGGTGCTCCAGGTGACACCGCCGTCAGTGCTGTATTCGATCAGCGCGCCGCTCTCAATATTCGAGAGGGTCAACTGGCCACTGTTGGTCAGACCGTCACTGTTGCTGATCCCACTATCGATTGTCAGCGCGACGAGCGGGGCGGCTGGATTGCTACTGTCATAAGTGAAGGTGAAGGTCGTGGTGTCACTGACGTTTCCAGCAATATCAGTCTGGCGGACATAGACCGTATTCGATCCTTCAGCGACAGCCGGCGCGCTGGTGCTCCAGTCGGTTCCGTTAGCGCTGTACTCAATCAGGGTGTCGGTTTCGATGTTGCTGATTTTTAGTCCGGCGGTTTTGGTAATCTTGTCACTGTCAAAGCCGGCCCCGCCATTGGTACTGTCGGTCGCAAGATTCACGGTCGGGGCGGTCGGATTGGTACTGTCGAGTGCGAAGGTAATGCTGGTGGCGTCGCTGACGTTACCGGACAGATCGGTCTGGCGGACATTAACAGTGTTGTTTCCTTCGGTGGCGGTAAAGCTGGTGGTCCAGGACAACCCGCCGTCGGTGGAGTATTCTACAATGGCGCCGTCTTCAATTCCGCTAACGTTGAGGGTGCCGTCGTTGGTAATCAGGTCACTGTCGGTGCCGGTGGTGCCGGCGCCGAAGCTGTCATTCTTGAGCTCCACGGTCGGGGGGGCTACAGTGTCGACTATGTAGCTTTCCATGTCGTTGGCGGTGACAGGATTGCCGACAAAATCGTAGATAGTGATACTGGCGTAGATGGTGCTATCGGGGTCGGCAGCAAGGTCGGAACCGGCAACTTCGATGCTGAATCTATAATCTGCAGTAACGCTGCCGATGTAGTTGTTGCCATTCACCGTCAGGATGACCGTGTCGCCTTCCTTGGCATCGCCACCGACTGAACCGGTGATCGCGATGTTGCTACGGGCTTCGGCGTTGTTGATGATGCCGTCGCCGGTGATATTGGCATCAAGGGTGATTGTTGGTACCGGTTGCGGCTCAGGCTGTTTCATTCCGGCTTTATACACCGGTGGGCGAGGGGTGACTAAGGGGACTACCGGATCCTGATTATCTAATTGATCACTCGGTACAGGCAGGAAACCTGTGCCATTTTTGCCGCTGGCAAGCGGCGCAGGTGCAGTAATCGTATCAGGAAGGGGCACTTCATTTGAGCTTACTTCAAACTTTTCCTGCGGTTTCAGAATGTCATGGTCTTCCAGTATTTTTGCACCATCGATATGCTCGCTGACCACCCGCAAACTGCCGGATTTAGCATGGGTGCTCAGGCCAACCATTTTAAAGAGATCGCTGAGGGTATCCTTCTCGCCATCGCTGAAAAGTACGGGGTAGGGGGTTTCACTGATGGCATCAAGGGCGCCATTCGGGATAATGACAAATGTTCCATCGGAAAAATGCAGTAACAAATCGACGTCGGCAACATCAACCGATAAGAGCTGTGTTTCACCTTTGGGGATGACAATTGTCCCGTCCGGCGCCACAAAGGAACGCTCGATCTGTTGGCCTTGCGCCAGCACTTTAGTGACTGCTTTTTCGCTGTTACCAGATTCGTTTGCCATTTTAAACCTCTCATTCCGACTTTCTTTGGAAAGCACAAAGAACGATGAACTGCGTTTGTATCAACTACTAACGACCGGAACCGGTTTAACCGACCGGGTTGGTACCTTTAATCCGCAAATCGAGGGAATCTCTCAACCGCTGTTGCTCATTAACCTGCATCGTTAAAAGCTTTTGCGCTTCTTTGGCATCTGCCGCCATATGAATCATCAATTCAGAAATCTGGCTGCGGATCTCATCATTCCCCTTCTCCATGCTGTTGGCGATGGTGCCGAGTTGCCGGCCGAGTTGCTGCAATTCGCTACGGAAGTTGTTGCTTGCCTCGGTCTGCTCCGCCAGGGTGCGCAGCATGTCGGCGCGCTGATTCTGGAAGTCTTCGATCCCGGAAGTGAGGGTGCGCTGCTGCAGGCGCGTCGCTTCGGTGAGCCGTTCATCAATTTTGTATGAGTCGAGGGTCTCACGCAGCTGTTTCTGTTCCTCCACCTGGATGGCCAGGAGTTTTTGCGCATCCTTGGCATCGGCAGAGAGATGAACGGTCAGTGCGGAAAGCTGGGTAAATATTTCGCTGCTCCCCTTCTCCATGACATTGAAATTGTTGCCGAGCTGCCGGCCGAGTTGCTGCAGTTCGCTGCGGAAGCTGTTGCTTGCTTCGGTCTGCTCCGCCAGGGTGCGCAGCATGTCGGCGCGCTGATTCTTGAAGTCTTCGATGTCGGCAGTAAGGACGCGTTGCTGCAGCTGGATCGCTTCCGTTAACTTCTCTTCGATTTTGTACGAATCGATCGCATCCCTGAAATTTTTCTGCTCTTCCACCTGCATGGCCAGCAACTTATGAGTTTCTTTGGCATCACCGGTCAGGTGGATGGTCAATTCGGAGAGTTGCGTCGAGACCTCGCTATTCCCTTTTTCCAGGGTGGTGAAAATATTGCCGAGCTGCCGACCGAGTTGCTGTAATTCACTGCGGAAATTGTTGCTCGCCTCGGTCTGCTCGGTCAGGGTGCGCAGCATCTCTGCCCGCTGGTTCTGAAAATCATTGAGTTCAGAAGTGAGCGTTCTTTGCTGCACGCGGGCTGCTTCGGCTAATCTTTCTTCGATGCGGACGAGAACTTTGTATTCCTCGCCGCTGTGGGTTCCGCCACTGTCAGAGGTGGTGACTCCCCGATAGGAAAGGGCGATCTCGATATGGCGGGCAATTTCCGAGCTGAGCAAAGAGAAGATATCTCCCTGCAAACGCCGGATCCCCAGCATCATCAAGCCCAGGATGATCGACCCGAGCAAACCGTACATCGAGGCGGAGAAGGCAATTCCCATGGAGGTCATCGGCGCTTTCATCCGTTCAATCATGATGCGGAAGACCTGGATAGGGTCGACATTACCCATGTCGAGATCGGCAAAGCTGCTGATCAGGATAGAGATATCGTTGAGGGTCGCGAGCAGACCGATAAAGGTCCCGAGCAGGCCCATACCGACCAGCAGTCCGGTCAAGTATTGCGGCAAGGCATTACGACGATTCAGCCGCGCCCGGGCATTGGTTAGTTCATGCTCGATCGCCACCTGTTCCTGATGAGAGATGGCGCGACCGGTCGATGCGGCCACCATCTGCAGCAGGCAGGCAATGTCCGTCCTGTAACGGTTGGCCATTTCCTGCAGGACCGACACTTCTGTTTTAGCGTGAATCGCCCCGGAATACTCAACGATCGTTCTCGCTTCGCGAACCAGGCGATAGACGTTGAGGATAATCAGAATTCCGCCGACAAGGATAATAACGAAGATGGTGTAGTTGATTTGCGGATGGGGATTCCGGACGATTGTTCCCTTGATGGCATCAAAAAAGATTGCAGCACCGACCAGGAGCATTGCCAGGGGGAGAGTTACAATAACGTAGTAAAGCTTGAGTTGCTTAAACATAGAATGCCTCTTTGGATTGTAGTGACCGGCCAGGCCGGATTTTAATGCATAAAATGGCTGAAAAAAGTCAATCGGCCCGGAAGGCCCCGTCGCGAAATTTCAACAAAGGAGAAAGGATGTACGACAAAATAGTTCGTTTGCCGACGGCGATATCGGCCGTGGCGGCCATACCCGGCACAAGGACGTCTGTCTGGCGAACCCGGGACAGCAGCGTGGAGACATCAACCTCAACATTCACCCGGTAATAGCGCCCACCTTTTTCTTCAACCAAGGTATCGGCGCTGACTTCGGTGACATGACCATCAAAGGTGCCGTAAGTGGCATAATCATAAGCGCCGATCCGCACCCGCGCTGGTAAACCACGACGCAGATGAGCACGGTCGTTGGGGTTGGAGCGGGTCTGGATGACAATGCGCTGGTCACTCGGGGTGATCTCCAGCAGGATCTCACTGGGCCGTACGACCGCCCCGATCGTCGTAATATTCAACTTGTTGATGAGTCCGGCCACCGGACTTCTGACGACATTGCGATCGAGACGATCAACATTGGTGCCGATTTCGTGGCTGGACTTTTCAAGCTCTTCGCGCACCTGGGTCAAAGCTGAGGAAGCATCGGCCCGAAAACGGGCGATCGCTTCTTTCTCTCGTGATTCCGCTTCGGCTTGCGCGGCTTGCAGGCGCGGTGCCGCATTGGTTGCTTCGGCGATTTGTGATTTGAGCCGTTGGATACGGATCTGGGCATCGAGAACTTCGAGCTCTGAGGCGGCGTTATTTTTCCTCAAACCGTCAATAACCTGATGCTGTTTTTTAGCTAACTCCAACTCCTCCAAAAGATTCTGCCGCTTGGAAAGGGTTTCGGTCATTTCGTTCTTCTTCTGCGAACTTTGCGCCTGCAGCACCTGGGTTTCCTCGGCCAACTGGGTGCGGCGCGCCTGCCAGGCTGCGGTTTCGACCAGGATGACACTCTTGTCTTGCAGCGTGTTCGGGAAGGCAATACTGTTGTAACCATTTAACTCGGCAAGAAGACGGGCTTCACGCCCCCGCAATGCATCGAGTTTTGACTGTTCCTGCCCCAGACTGGAGCGGGTTTGGACATCGGACAGTTCCATCAACGCTTCACCGGCAGCAACGACCTGACCTTCCTGGACGAGAATTTTGCGAATAATCCCCCCTTCCAGGTGTTGGACAATTTGCGATCTTCCGGCCGGGATGATCTGACCTTCGGTGCGCACAATCACATCGACTTTGGTGAGTCCGGCCCACAACAATACACTGAGACTGCTGGCCAGCAGCAGCAGAACAAAGGCGCGCTGCGGCGATAACTCCTGAAAGAAATGGATTGCCTTGCTGAGTATCGGCAGTCGACTCGACAGCATCAAATTCTACCTGACCCTGACAATGGCGGCATCGGCATTGGTATTTCTCTCCAGGACCGCAACTTCGATGTTTTTACTGGGCAGGTTCATTTCAAGGAGTAAATTGCGTACCGCCATCATTCTGTAATAGCCCATCCGCTTTGCCTCGGAAAAGCCGGTCGGCACTTCTACGTAAATGCGGGCTTTTCCGTTTTTGACGATAGGCTGTAACGATTCGAGCAAACGATTGTGTTCTTCAGGGGTAAAGGCAATGGCGTCATCGGTGAAGCGCACGATGATTTCAAAATCACTTTCAATGGTCGTGTCGAGCCCGGTGAGCGGTTCCGGTACTGCGGAAGTGACCTCGACAGTCTTGATGACCCCCATGTTGCCATGCTGCATATTTCCGGAGGGTTGCTTGGCAAGCATCAGGTTCAAGCGCTGGATCTCCTGTTTCAGCGCAATATTTTCCTGCGCTGTATCACTGTTTTTCCGGGAAACAACTTCCGTGTTCGGTTTGGAGGACGCTGTTGACGGGTCTGCCGGCCCGCCTTTGCTGGCCCGCCCCAATTCAAGGGCAAACATGAAGACGGCAACGGTCATAATCGTCAACAGGAAGAGGAGGTTAAGGACCAGGTTGGTCACAGCATCGACATAACCCGGCCAGAAGAGATCCGAGCCGTCGCTGTCTTCATGACGTGTCTCCATACTAAAAATCCTCCTTCAGGGAATCATGTTTTTGTGGCATTGGTGCGTCCTGGTTAAAGCGGTCACTTGACTGACGTATCCGGCGCGCCACGCGTCAGCCGAATCAACTGCGCCACGGTATTCATCTCAAGAATATGTAAATTGACCAGACGGGAGCGCACCTGATAATGACGGTCGTAGACATCAAGGAGATCGAGGAGCGACTGGTTACCGGAGAGCATCCGTTTCGACATCGCCTCTGCCGCGGTTGAAATAGAGTTGAGTTCCTGGTAGCCGGAAGCAATCCGCGCGCTGGTGGTTGCCAAAGTGGCATAGTTGGCGGACAGGGTCTGGACCACCCGGCGGCGCTGGTCATCGAGTCGGTACAGTAATTCCTGGTGTCGTGATGAACGTTCAAGGTGATTCTGGTAATCACCGCCGCCACTTAACAGGTTCCAATTCAGCACCATCATGCTGCGTTTATCTCGCTGCCCGGACGAGCTCGGATCGCCACCGGCATGCAGGGAATAGGTATCCGTGTACTCCGCATCAACACGCGGCAGAAAACGAGCCTTGGCCGCTGATTGATCAATTTTTGCCGCTTCAAGTTCAACCGTCAGGGCGGCAATTTCCGGATTGTTTTTCATCGCGCTGGTAACGGCCAGATCGAAGGATGCCGGCAGCAATGAAACGCCAATATCCTCAAGATCGGGAAGCCGGACTTCCTGCGGCGTGAGATTGGTCAAGCGAACGAACTCAACGCCAGCGGCTGCATGCGCTGACTCTTGTTCCAAGCGGGAGGAGAGGGTTGCCTGGCTGCGGGCCTGGACGCGGGCCATGTCAGATACACTGGCGGCGCCGGCATTGGTGCGCTTTTCAATGTAGCTGAGCAATTCTGCCAGCTGTGTTTCAAAGTCCCGGGTCATATCTGTCTGTAAACGACTGGAGACCAGGGAAAGATAGGCGTTGACCGTCGAGATATAGGTGTCACCGTCGCTCGACCGATAATTCTCTTTGCGCGCCTGTTCAATAACTTTACGTCGCTGCCAGTCGAGAAAGCCGGGGAGGTCAAAGAGCGGCTGGCGTACCGTCAGCGCCGCATCTGTCCGCCAGTGCGTATCCGAGGGAAGGAGTCCGCCACTCCCGTCGGGGACCACGGAAGGCTCAGATTTTTCAATACCCCGGCTGGCACGAACCGAGACCGACGGAAGCAGGAGGGACACCGCCTGTCCTGCTTGCGCCTTTGCCTGCTTTGTACGTTCCAGGGCTGCGAGGCTTTCACGATTGAAGCTGCGTCCGGCGCGGATCGACTCTGAAAGGTCTGCCTCATCGCTTTGAGCGATAAAGTCTTCATTAATAAGTTGATGCGCCGCCATACTGTGTGTGAATTTCCTGTCCACATCGGTCTGGACGGAAATTTGCGACTTGCCAACCAGTCCTGACAGGTTCCGTTTTTCTGTTGAGGTATCGATACTTTGCGGAGAGGTATTTTGTTCAGAAGACTCGGGCAGGATCGCGGCCGGTGAAGGTGATGTCCCCCCCACCATGATTTCGGTGCTTGCAGCGATAGCCAGCGGTGATAAAAAAAGTGGCAGGGTCAGAATGAGGAAAAAACAGGAAAACCGCTTAAATCTGTCACTCACAAACGCACTCCTTGCACAGAAAAAAATTTCAAAGGAACAAAAACTTACCAAGACAAGATGATTTGCTAAGACCTTGCTTTGCAGTGAAAAAGCCATTAATGCATGCTAAATAACAATGGAAAAGATTTCGATGATTTGTTTTTTCGACGAATGTGTACAAGGTTTAGGTCAAACAACTGATTTAATGTAACAATCACCCTATCAGAACGATTAGACAGGCTATGCTAGGCCAAACATTGAGAGCCGTGTGCAATCCTTGGACCCATTTTAATTTGCCGATGCTAAGGGTTGCGAATTTTCTCGCTTGTCAGACACAAAAAGAGCCACAGCAGAAATGCGTGGCTCTTTTTGTGTCTGGACAGACTGGACAGAGGAGCAATTATCTTGGGTTGTTACTCATCCCGGGATGGCAGCGGGGACAATCATTCATCGGAAATGCGACACGGAGGTGGCAGAGCCCGCAATATTCGCCCTTGAGGATTGCCGGTTTCGTCATTTTAGCCAGGCCCTTCCCATTCAGGGGGAAGAGGTCGGGGTGACACATGCTGCAATCCATCCAGTCGCCATGCGGGGCATGCGGAAAGATCGCTGCGGTGACCCCCCGTATTTTTGCCTCAAAGGTCACGACTTGGGATGAGATCATTGCTGAACCCGGAGTATAGATGTAGCCGGCCGGAGTGATGATTTGACGTTTGATCGCTTTACCCCAGTCAATACCATCGCCGAATTCTGTTGGGGGAAACCCCTTCTTCCTGAACTCGGTAAACTTCTCTTTTTCCGAACTCAGCTCGCCACGATGACAACGAGGGCAATTCGCTTCTTCCTGGACGGAAAAAGCGAATTCGCCATTATGGCAGGCGCCGCAAAAACGTCCTTCACGATTTTCTGCCTCAGTCACCGGGGTGGACCCGACGATCATATCGAATTCAAGCTCACCATGACAGATTCGGCAGCTCGCTTCTGCGCGGTGTAACCAGTGCGAGAAGATCACCGGTTTTACACCCTTGACGGTTGCAGTTCGATCCATGAGGAAGCTGCCATATTCATGGGGAGGAGGGAGGTCCGGGAGCGTATATCCACCGGCGCCCCATAGAGGGGGCACTGTCGAGACCAGAGCAATTATCAGCAGGAGCAGAGCGCGGCGCATCTACATGACCGGTTTGGTGTGGCAGCGCTGACAGTCGTTCGTCGGGAAGGCCACCTTGCCGTGACAGGCGCCACAGTAGCGACCGTCAAAGAGATCGACCATCGAATAGCTGTCCGTCCCTTTTTTAACGCCGATGAAGATGTCGGGATGACACGATTCACAGCCTCCCCACATCGTATGTTTTTTGTGGGAAAAGAGGATCTCCGGCATCCCCTCTATCTTGGCGGCCAAATCGAAATCTGCCCGGACAGCCATGGGGTTGCGCTTGACGGTCACTTTTTCGAGGGTATCGATCAGTTTGGCTTTCCCTTCGATCTCGGCCTTTTCCCAGTCGATGCCGTTACCGAGGCGTTCTTTGGGGAGACCGGCACTAAAAGTTCGAAATGCATCCTCTTTTTCTCGTGATGCCGCAGCCGAGTGGCAGATGGTGCAGGGTTCAGCCACAGGCTTCTGTTCACTGCGGCAGGAAGCAAAGAGTTTTTTCCCGGCAAATACATAGGTGCCGTTATGGCAGGCTCCACAAAAACTCCCCTGTTCGTTGTCTGCGGCCGTCACCTGTGTTTCCCCGGCAACCATGCTGAAACCGAGGTCGACATGACAAAGTCGGCATGAAAAGTTTTGACGATGATTCCAGTGGTCAAAGCTGACACTCTGCACCTGGGCCGCAGCACTGGTCGTCGCCATGACCACGTTGCCATAAAGGTAAGGGCGCGTCTTCTTTTTACTGACACCCCCTTCGGCACCGGCGTTGGCAAAGACGAAGAGGATGGAGAGAGTCGTAACAAGGACGTAAATCAGTAGACTGCGCATGGCTGGGCCTCCTTGGGATAACAGATGCACCCGAGCATAACAAAAAAATATTATAAGGCAAATTTAATCTTCATGGTGGGGCGGAATTGTCTCGATTTGCAGGAAGAATTTGTATCAGGTGGGGATGAAAGAAAGGGTTGGATTGTAATACTTGTAACCAATTCGCGGTATTAACCTCAATTTTTGAGACAAGGTTAGTGGTGTACGCGAGGTAGACGAGTAAAGGGAAATTTCCGCTGATCGCCACTCCGAGTCGAACTTCCATCTGCTTCAGAAGTCGGGCCTCGACACTTTGTGCCGAATTTTGGGTGGTGGCAACATAATGCACCGGGAAGGCAACGACCGGGCGCTCCAGGGATTCGAGATAAAGACGTTTTTCCAGAGGATCCAGGGTCGAAAAATCGACACTGCACCACTCAGCCGGTTTGGTGGAGAGGAGGGCGCGACAGGCCAGGGGACGTTGTGCATAGACGCTGCAACTGCCGGCATTATCAAGAAAAGGGCAGGGACCGATCTCCTGGCGCTGCTTGCGTAGGATAGAGAGGAGATCGCTGACCCCGGTCAGGCTCTCCCGCTGCCGCAACACATAGTCCTGCAGCTTGTATAATTGCGTGGCATCGATCTCTGCGGCGACGAGCAGCGCTTCGATCAGGGTGGCCTGGACAAAGAGAGTGCAGCAGTTGGAGCAACCCGCTGCGCAAAAAATACGCTTTCCGGTGGTCGCTCGCGTCTTTAGCCACTCCGCGATCTCGCCATCGAGGGCAATTGCCTCGTTCTTGACCTCCTCTTTCAAACCCGCCCATTGATCTGTCAGCATACTTCCTCGGTAATATTATAGTTTTTTAGAATGTTGACCAGAATCTGCTGGATGTTGTCGTAACCCTCTTTGCCGCTATCGATGCTCATGGCGTTCTCGTCGGCAGTCGGTCGGGTAAAACTGCGCAGGTGTTGCTGCAAAAGTTCCGGACGGCCGTCCGAAAGATCTAATCTCTCCTGCCAGCGTTGTGCCAAACGTTGCCGGAGTAGTTCCTCATCGCAATGCAGATCCAGAAGGACAAACACAGTGCCAAAGTCGGTGGCAAGTTGCTGAAAACGAAGGCGCTCCGCACGGTCGGCAAAGGCGGCATCGACAATGACGCTATGTCCGGCGCCAAGTTCGCTGCGGGTCAACTTGAGGAGATGATCGTAGGTCTGGCGTGAGCAAGTTGGATCGTAGAGTCCTTCACCAAAATGTTCGGGGCGGTGCTGGTGAGGATCGAGACCCAGCAGTTCTTTGCGGACGATATCAGATCGCAGATGCGTCCCTCTCACTGCCAGGGACAGGGCGCGACTGAGCGTCGTCTTGCCAACGCCCATGGCGCCGCAGGTGATGAAAAGGGTGGGAGGGACCAGATAACCGATGGCAAGGTCAAAATATTCCCTGGCCCGGACCGCTGCTGCTTCACGCTCCTTTTTCGGGAGTTCCGGATCGTCGACGAGAAAACTGTTCACCTTGCCGCGCACAAAGGCCCGATAGATTTCATAGAAGCGCAGCAGGGCCGGGTCGATCTCTTCGCCCAGGAGGGTGCTCCAGGTCTTTTCGATGATCCGGGCGAGATCCTGTCTCCCCCGTTTGTCGAGATCCATCAATAAAAAAGCGAGATCGGCGAGGATGTCACCGACGCGAAAGCGGCGGTTGAATTCGATGCAATCATAGATGCAGATGGGGTCGGTCAGACAGATGTGATCGGCATGCAGGTCGCCATGGCCGTCGCGCACCTGTCCGGCAGCTTCCCGTTCCTGGATCTGACGGCCGAGCCTGGCGATGCCCAAATGCATGCGCTCGCGCAGCAGCTTGAGAGCCTCGCGACTAATCGTCACCCCGGCATAGTGCTGTGTCTGGTTGAAGTTCTCTTCCCAGTTGCGTTGCACCACGGTGATTGCATCTTCGATCTCACCCCGACAGATCTGACAGTCTTTATGCATCTGCGCCAAAGCGGTGCCGAGCCGCACTGCTTCCTCCGACAGACACGAAGCGTTTTCTTCAACCAGGCGGTCGAGCATCCGCTCTTCGGGCAAGCGGCGCATCTCAATGGCGTATTCGACAATCTCCCCCTCTTTGCCATCGATAAGCAGCTCGCCATGGTGAAGGCGGATCGGCACGACGCCGATGTATGTATCCGGGGCAAAGCGGCGGTTGAGAAGGACTTCCTGAAGACAGAAATGGTGACGCTGCTCAAGGGTGCTGAAATCGAGAAAGCCGAGATTGACCGGTTTTTTGATCTTGTAGACCTTTTTCTCCGTCAGATAAATGCAGGAAGCATGGGTTTCACGGAGTTCGATCGTGCCGGGCGGGGAGGGGTAGACATGCGGATTGAGCAGGCGCTGATGCAGTTCTTCCGGGGTCATGGCTGCCTTCAGGTTTCAGTTTGATGCAACCGGACCAGTTTAGCATGGCTTTTTTATCTGTAAAGGTCTTTTGTGGCTGCTCACTTTGTTCAAACTCGCAAGTAGGAAAAGGGGATCTATGAGATTAAGCTGGTCAGGATGAAAATGTTTTAGTATATTCCGCCTTTACAAATTCGAATGTTTATCCTCTACCCATGGGAGGGCAACTTGACCCCGGCACCGGAAGCTGTAGCGCGCATCCAGATCGATTCTCTCCTCACCGCAGCCGGTTGGCTGGTGCAGGATGTCAAGGAGGCGAACATTCATGCCGGTCGTGGCGTTGCACTGCGCGAATTTCCCCTTGCCGCCGGTCATGGGTTTGCCGACTACCTCCTCTATGTCGATGGCCGCGCCGCCGGAGTGATTGAGGCGAAGAAGGTTGGCGTCACCCTCACCGGGGTGGAGATTCAGTCCGACCGCTACAGCAAAGGTCTGCCGACCGGGCTGCCAGCCTGGTATCAGCCGCTCCCCTTTTCCTACCAGTCGACCGGGATCGAAACCCGTTTCACCAGTGGTCTCGACCCCGAGCCACGCTCCCGGCCGGTCTTCTCCTTCCATCGTCCCGAAACTCTGGCTGACTGGCTGTCGATTGACAGTGTCCAGCTTGACCACGCTGCCGAAGCGACTCCCCTCTGGCACTCGACTTTGCGTGCCCGCCTCCAGCAATTGCCGCCGTTGATCACCACCGATCTCTGGCCGGCGCAGATCAAGGCGATCACCCATCTGGAGAAGTCCCTTGCCGACAACCGTCCCCGCGCCCTGATTCAGATGGCGACCGGTTCGGGGAAGACCTTCACCGCTGTCAACTCCATCTACCGCCTCATCAAATTCGGCGGCGCCAGGCGCGTCCTCTTTCTCGTTGACCGCGCCAACCTCGGCCGCCAGACCTACAAAGAATTTCAGCAGTTCGATTCGCCGCACAGCCCGCATAAGTTCACCCAGGAATTTATCGTTCAGCATCTGCAGGGGCCGGCCATCGACCCGACGGCGCGAGTCTGTATCTGCACCATTCAGCGCCTCTACTCCATCCTCAAGGGGGAAGAGCTCGCCCCGGATCTCGATGAAGTCTCGGGCGAAGGGCTGGCCAGCCTCTTCAAGGAGGCAGCGCCGGTCGCCTACAACCCGCTCCTGCCGCCGGAAAGCTTCGACGTCATCGTCACAGACGAGTGCCACCGCTCCATCTACAACCTCTGGCGCCAGGTTCTCGAATACTTCGATTCTTTCCTCATCGGCCTCACTGCCACCCCGAGCAAGCAGACTTTCGGCTTCTTCAACCAGAATTTGGTCATGGAGTATGCATATTGCTTCCGACAGTGAACCGGAATTTCCAGAGCACTGTTTGGTAGAACGGAGATCAGCATGAAACCAGATGAGCAAAACAACATCCTCCTTTATCAAGCCGAAGACGGCAAGACGTCTATTGATGTCCAGCTTGATCACGAGACGGTCTGGTTGAATCTCAATCAGATGGCAGAGCTTTTTCAGCGGGATAAATCTGTTGTTTCCAGACATTTGCGAGCAATTTACCAAAGTGATGAACTGAACCGGGAAGCAACTGTTGCAAAAAATGCAACAGTTCAAACCGAAGGGGAATGACAAGTTACCAGAACCATCGAGCTGTACAACCTTGACGTGATTATCGCTATCGGTTATCGCGTGAATTCCAGGCGTGGTACCCAGTTTCGTCAGTGGGCCACCCGAGTGCTGCGCGATCACCTCGTTAAAGGCTACACCATCTGACGGTTCCAAGCGTCTTGCCGACAACGCCCTGGTGGCTCTCACTCTGCTCATCGCCGAGAGTCGACCTGAAGAGAAAGAGACTATCGTCAAAGTGATCGTCAACCTGATCAACCGGAGCAACGACTAAACATCATGACCCCAGCCGCAATTGTCAGCAAACTCTGGAACTTCTGCAACGTCCTCCGTGACGACAGCATGAGCTACCTGCGCATGCCGACCGGCCTCTTTCTACGCCCAGGGACTGGTCGCTGGCGTGGTTACGACTACGCCGAGCTCATCGCCCGCGACAAGGCGAGCCTCGACATCTTCTGGCTCAAGGATGATTCGCTGGAAGACTCGGACAGTCTGCCGACGCCGGGGGTGCTGGCCGCCGAGATCGTCGAAGATCTCCAGGCGTTGGAGCAGTTCCGGTTGATTGCGGAGGATCTGGGGGAAGAGGTGGAGGAGGTCTGATCGGCCTTGAGGTGAGGAATTCACCCAGAACGTAAAAGGGAGAGGTCGTCGATAATGACGGCCTCTCCCTTTTTTTGCGGGTGGTTTATCGTAGGGGCGGTTCACGAACCGCCCTGATCTTCGTAACAAATTCACAACCGGGCAATTCGTGAATTGCCCCTACAACCAGCATGAAGACAATGGTTACCGCATCCGTTCCCGTACCAACGTCGCGGTATGCTCGACCCGCATCTTGCTTCCGCTCGCCTCCAGGCCCCCTTCGATCTGCAGCTTGCAGCCGGGGCAGTCGACAGCGAGGATGCCAGCGCCGGTTTCGTTGATATTCGCCAACTTATTCTTCAATACTTCCTGTGAAATCTCCGGATATTTGATGCTGTAAGACCCGCCGAAACCGCAACATTTGTCGCAGTCGGTCATCTCTTTAATCTCGGCATTCGCCAATTCTCGCAACACCCGCCTCGGTTCTTCGTGAATCCCACACCCCCGCTTCAGATGACAAGCATCGTGGTAGGTCACGACCTGTTTGTTTTCCTTCCCTGATTCTTCTCTCGGTTTAATCTTCCTCGCCGCCAACTCCGAATAGTTAAAGGTCTTCGCCGCCAACTTCTGCGCCTTCACCGCATAAAGCGGATCATCTGCCAAGAGTTTCACGAAGTCATGGGTGATCGACATGGTGCAGGTCGGGCAGATGGTGACAACAAAATCGGCCTCTTCGCTGAGAAGTACATCGATGTTGAGCTTGGCCATCTCCCGAGCCGCGTCCATCTCGCCGGAATAACGGGCGGGAATACCACAACAGGATTGCTCCTGGGGGAAGGCGACGCTGTAGCCGAGCCCTTGCAACGATTCGACGGTGTCGGTACACATCTCTGGATAGACAAAGTCGGCAAGGCAGCCGGAGTAAAAGAGGACCTTCTCCTGCTTCGGGGCGAGGGCAGGGGGCTGCGGCCGTTTGAGCATCAGATCGCGAAACGGGACTTCGGCAATTGGCGGCAGCGAACGGTTGGCGGTCTCGCGATTGAGAATCATCGGCAGGTGGCGAATCCTGCCGCCGGCGCTCTGGAAGGGCTTCTGGGCGAGATAGGCGGCGCGCAGGGCGGTATGGAAGAGTTTACGGTTCTTCATCATCGTCCCGAACATGAACTTCTGGCCAAAGGGTTTGCGGATCTTGTCGCGCAGATCGACGATCAGCCCTTCGATATCGATCTCGGAAGCGCAGGCTTCGTTGCATTTACGGCAGCCGATGCAGAGCTTGAGGATCTCTTCGGCTTTGTCGAAGCCGTGGAAGAAGGGGGTGAGGACCAGGCCGATGCCGCCGACGTAGATGTGGCCGAAGACATGACCGCCGACGATTTCGTAGATCGGGCAGACATTGGCGCAGGCGCCGCACTTGACGCATTGCAGGGCGGTCTGGAAGTCCGGGTTGGCGGCGAGGTCGGTGCGACCGTTGTCGAGGAGGACGATGTGCAGCTCGCGGCCATCCCCTCCGGTCGGACCCTTGATAAAGGAGAGGTAGGAAGTGAGCTTCTGACCGGTGGCATTCTTGGGGAGGACTTCGATGACATCGAGGGCTTCGTCGAGGGAGGGGACGATCTTCTCCACCCCGATCAGGGCAATGTGGGTCTGGGGCAGGGTGGTGACGAGGCGGGCATTCCCCTCGTTAGTGATGAGCGCTATGGCACCGCTATCAGCCATGGCCACGTTCGCCCCGGACATGCCGACCTGGCCGGTGAGAAAACCGCTGCGCAGGGTATCGCGGGCCTTTTGCACGAGGAAGGGGATATCGGCCGGGCAATCGCAGCCGGTCTCCTTGGCGAAGAGTTCCGCCACCTCTTCCTTGTTCTTGTGGATCGCCGGCATGACCATGTGCGAGGGGCGCTCGCCGGCGAGTTGAATAATCCATTCACCGAGATCGGTCTCCAGGCAGCGGATGCCGCGAGCTTGAAGGTAGTGATTGAGCTCGATCTCTTCCGAAGTCATCGCTTTCGATTTGACGAGAAAATCGGCGTTCTTGCTCTGGATGATCTCGTGGATGGTGCGGTTGGCATCTTCCGGGGTGCGGCAGAGATGGACGATGGCGCCGGCCTTTTCGGCGCTGGCGGTAAACTCGGTTATCAGCTCCGGCAGGCGTTTGAGCCCGGCCAGCTTGCTGACGGCGATGCGATGACGTAGCGCTGCAAAGTCGATCCCTTCAAAGGCCTTGGCCCGGGCGATCGGGTAAGCGGTGGCAAAATTCTTCAGCGCCTTGCGCAGGAAGGTGTTGTTGATATTGGTGTTAATCCGTTTGTCGGCCATGTCTATTCCCCTTCCAGCAGCAGAATGTGCAGTTCTTTGGGGCCGTGCACACCGATGGTCAGCACCCGTTCGATATCGGCTGTGCGGGAAGGGCCGGTGGTGATCGAGAAATAGGTCGGACCGGCTCCAAAAAGTTGCGCTTTGAGGGACGCGCTCAAGTCGCGCAGGGTCGGGACGATCGATGCGCTGCGGAGAAAGACCGCATGCTTGGTCGCCAGAGCGGTGGCAGCGCGCTCGGCAGGATCAGTCATTTGCACCAGGATGCTGCCGGTCGCGGCGATCCCTGCTTCCGCAAAGCTGATGCAGAGGGTGGCATCCGCCGCCATGCTGAGCTCGCTGAGAACCAGTCCCGCAAGCTGTGCCTGAAGCTCCTCGGGGAGGATTGAAGCGCAGATGCTGCCGCCGGTGGCAATCTGCTGCAAATAAAGTGTTGTTTCCTCGATCGTCGAAAATTGTTTTATCACAGCCCCGACAGCTTCCGCGGCAATCGTAAATTTTTCACGCATGGCAGGCCTCACTTTCATTTGTAATACCATCTTGTATTTGAAGGTATGTCAGTGCAATGTCTCTTGTCAAAAGGCTTTTTGGTAAATTAATGGAAGCCGTCCTTGAACTCGTCTGAAGTTGTCTTGACACTTGTATTTTATTTATGATAATAATATTTACTGAAAATAAAATTTTAAGCTAACTTAATGATATAAAACAGTAAAAAATAAGCCTTGCCGATTATTTCGCATTTGTTAAAATGCTGGATCTTTCAGCACGGCAAAGAGTTTGCCCTCCGCTAGCAACACCGATAGTTGGTTCTTTTCTTTGCATCATCCCGGAGCGGTCTTTCCTTCCATGGCAATAATCGAAATGCAGGGAGTTGAGTTTACGCATGCTCCGGGCCAGGGTGCCGGGAAGGCCGCGAAAGCTCTCGATAATATCTCCCTGCAGATAAATAAGGGTGATTTTGTCGCCATCCTCGGGCGCAAAGGTTCGGGCAAATCGACTCTGGCGCGGCTGCTTAATGCCCTGTATCTTCCGACAGCCGGGAAGGTGCGCATCCATGGGATCGACAGCTGCGATGTTAGCTACCTTTGGGAGATCAGACGGTTGACCGGGATGGTCTTTGCGGATACGGCCAACCAGATTGTCGGCACCACGGTCGAGGAAGATGTCGCCTTCGGTCCGGAAAATCTCGGTTTGCCGGCGGCGGAGATTCTCCATCGTGTCGAAAATGCTCTTCGTGCCGTCGGCCTGGCGGACTTTGCCGGCCGCGCCCCCCATACCCTGAGTGCTGAAGAGCAGCAGCGTCTGGCGCTGGCCGGGATTCTCGCCATGCATTCCGAGTGTATCATTCTCGATGAAGCGACGACCCGGCTCGATCCGGCGGGGCGGTTGGAGATCGTGGGCTTGCTGCGCCGCCTCAACCGGGATTTGGGGCTGACCATTCTGCACATCACCCGCCACCGGGACGAAGCGGTCCTGGCGGATCGAGTCCTGATTCTGGAGGCAGGTCAAATCGTTGTCGATGGGACACCGGCTGAGGTCTTCCCGGATGTTGCGCATTTTGAGGCACTTGGCTTGGCAAAGCCGCTGCCGCAACTCCCGAAATCGGAATACACCGCTATCGATCGTCAAAAGGGCTGGAGCTATCCGCTGGTCATGATGGGGGGCTACTCGCCGGGAGACTCGCTTCTGCACCGCAGCGATGCGCGCAGCAAGATTCTGCTGGCGCTCCTCTTTATGGTGACTCTATATAGTGTTGATAGCTATGGCGCTTTCCTCCTCCTCGGCGCCTTTATGCTGCTGACGACTTTGGGAATAGGGCGTTCGCTGAGAGATTCCTGGCGCGGCTTGCGGCCGATCCTGTGGCTGGCGGCCTGTGCCGCTTTTTTCAACATCTTCTTAGTCTCCGGGGCACCGCTCGCCACTTCCGGGATCTTGAGTTATATCTCGTATGAAGGGCTGCACCGCTCGGCGAAAATGATGCTGCGCCTGATTCTGCTGGTAAGCAGTGCCACGCTGCTGACGGCGACAACGTCACCACTTGCCCTGACCGCCGGGTTGGAGAGTCTTTTGCAACCGTTGAAACGGTTCAAGGTTCCGGTTCAACAGTTAGCCATGCTCCTGGCCCTGGCCTTGCGCTTTATCCCGGTGATCGTCGAAGAAGCGGCAAAGAGCCTCAAGACCAGGGCCGCCCGCACCCCGGCCTTGAATACCGGCGGCGTACGGCAAAGACTGCAAGGTTATATCCCCTTGCTCTTTCGACTCTTTGTCGCGATTTTTCGCCGCGGCGAGGCCCTGGCAACGGCGATGGAGGCACGCTGTTACCGGGGAGATCTGCAACGGTCGAGGATGCGAGCGTTGCAATTTTCCCCAGCGGACCTGCTCAGCAGTGCTGTACTGCTGATTTTGTTGACCGTGCTCTTTTTTGTGGAAGTTAAAGCTGTCTAGAAATGACCTTCTCCTGGAGTCAATAAAAGATGAAGAGAGCCACTTTTAAAGGCGGGATCCACCTGGACGGGCACAAGGAGCTGACCTGCGACTTGCCGACGGTTGTCGCCGCGATCCCGGACCGGGTCTATATCCCCCTTTCCCAGCATATCGGCGCCCCCTGTGTCCCCATGGTCGTCGTTGGCGACGAGGTCAAGAAGGGGCAGAAGATCGGCATGGCTAAGGCCTTTGTTTCCGCCCCGATCCATGCAAGCGTCAGCGGCAAGGTCGTCGGCATCGAAGTTATGGAACACCCCGGCGGCTCTTTTGTCCCTTGTATCATCATTGAAAACGACCATCAGGAAACATGGGCAGAAACAGTGCAACCGGCCGCGAATCCGGCCGCTTTGACCCCTGAAGAGCTGCGCGCGATTCTTCTCGAAGCCGGGATTGTCGGTCAGGGGGGGGCGACCTTCCCGACCCACGTCAAATATGCCCCGGTGGCAGGGAAGCAGATCGACACGGTTATTCTCAATGGCGTCGAATGCGAGCCTTACCTCACTGCTGATCACCGCCTGATGCTGGAAAGAGCGGACAGGATCGTGGCCGGACTGGGCTATATGATCCGCAGCATAAGTTGCACGCAAGGGGTCATCGCCATTGAAGAGAACAAGATGGATGCGGTCGCGGTGATGGAGAAGGCGGTCGCCAACCAGCCGAACCTGCGGGTTGTCGTCCTCAAGGAGAAATATCCGCAAGGCTCGGAGAAGCAGCTTATTTACGCTTGCACCGGCAAAGAGCTCCCGGTCGGAGAGCTGCCCTTGTCGGTGGGGGTGATCGTTAATAATGTCGGGACTGCCGCGGCTTTCGCCGACGCAGTTGAACTGGGAATCCCGCTGATCGAACGTTACGTCACCGTCAGCGGTCCCGGTATCAGTCATCCTGCCAACTATCTGGTGCGCATCGGCACCCTCTTCAGTGAATTGATCAAGGAGAGTGGCGGTTATCTCGGCGAAGTCGAGAAGATCATTGCCGGTGGCCCGATGATGGGGAAGACGGTCTTTTCCGATGAACTGCCGGTGGTCAAGGGTACCTCCGGCATTGTCCTTCTCCATAAAGAGCCGCATCGGGCGCAGAAAGAATATCCCTGTGTGCGCTGCGCTAAATGTGTCGACGCCTGCCCCGCCTTTCTCGAACCGACCTCTCTGGCGCGACTGGCCAAGCGCAGTGCCTGGGACGAGGCGGAGAAAGCTGATGCCATGAGCTGCATCGAATGCAGTTCCTGTGTTTATGCCTGCCCCGCCCAGATTCCGTTGATCCAGTATATCCGTCGGGCCAAGCAGGCCATCCTCGCTGCCAAGGCGCGTTAAGGGAAGGAAACCGGATGATTCCGCCGAAAGATCTCATCGTTGTCACCTCTTCACCGCATGTGCACAGTCCGGACAACGTCCCGACCGCCATGCGTGATGTCCTCATCGCCTTGACGCCGGCGCTCCTCGCCGCCCTTTACTTCTTTCGATTGCCGGCTTTAATGGTGATTTTGGCCTGCGTGATCAGTGCTTATGCCGCCGAGATCGTCTGTCTGAAGATCATGAAGCGGGAGTCGCCGACCAAGGAGAGCAGCGCCATTATTACCGGTCTCCTCCTCGCTTTCTGTCTGCCGCCGTCGTTACCGTTGTGGATGGCGGTCCTCGGTACGCTCTTCGCGATTGTTGTTGCCAAGCACCTCTTTGGCGGCCTTGGCCAGAACATCTTCAATCCTGCGCTGATCGGCCGCGCCTTCCTCCTCGCGTCTTTTCCGGTGGCGATGACCAACTGGACCAACCCCCTGGACGGCCTGAGCACCGCCTCCCCCCTCGGGATCATGAAAGAGGCGGGCGGGGAGATCCTCCCTCCGCTCGAAGAGATCTTCCTCGGCTCGGTCAGCGGCAGTATCGGCGAGACCAGTGCTCTGGCTCTCCTCCTTGGCGGCGCCTATCTCCTCTACCGCAAGCAGATCGACTGGCGCATCCCCGGCACCTTCCTCGGCACGGTCTTCCTCCTCACCGCGATTATCGGCGGGATCAAAGGTGAGGGACTCTGGTATCCCGTTTATCATCTTTGTGCTGGGGGCCTCCTCCTTGGCGCCTTTTTCATGGCAACCGACTGGGTCACCTCGCCGGTGACCAAACTGGGACGCATCCTCTTCGGTATCGGCTGCGGTCTCCTGGTCGTCCTGATCCGTACCAAAGGGGGCTATCCGGAAGGGGTGGCCTACTCGATTCTATTGATGAACGTCGTCACCCCGCTGCTCGATCGCTACACTAAATCGCGGGTATTCGGGAGGGTGAAGAGCCATGCGTGATATTTTAAAGCTCGGTCTTTTCCTGCTGCTGGTCGCCGGGGTTGCCGGGGCTGGTCTCAGTTATGTCAACAGCCTCGCCAGTCCGCTGATTGCCCAGCAAATTTTGCAGAACAAGCTTGACAGTTTCAAGGAAGTCTATCCCCAGTCCGACCGGGTTGTAAACGAAACCGCAACTCATCTCACACCTCCCTACGATCCGGTGATCAAGGAAGTGAATGTTGCTTATCGCGGCGAAGAGCCGGTCGGTGTCATCTACGCGGTCGAGACCAAGGGCTACAGCGGGCCGATCGCGCTTCTTGCCGGCTTTGATATCGCGACCGCAAGGATTACCACGATCAAGGTCCTCAGTCAGCGGGAGACGCCGGGTCTCGGAGCCAAAGCGACCGAGAGTAAATTTTATGATCGCTACAAAGACAAAGGGATCGACATTGCCCTCGAAGTGACCAAGACCCCGCCGCTCAAAGAGAATCAGGTGCAGGCGATCACCGCCTCCACCATTACCACCAAGGCGGTGACCAAGGGGGTCAATGCTGCCCGCGAGCACTTTATTGCCCACTTCGCCGCGGCGAAACAGCCATGAAAAATTTGTCGTGGAGGTCTGAAGGATGAATTTACAGAAGGAATTTACAAAAGGCATTGTGAGCGATAACCCGCTCTTTCGCCTCCTGCTCGGCATGTGCCCGGCCTTGGCTGTGACCACCTCAGTCAATAACGGCCTCGGCATGGGGGTGGCGGTCACCGGTGTCCTTTTGGCCTCCAATATTGTCGTCTCGGCGATGCGCAAGGTCATCCCTTCCAGCGTCAGGATCCCGGCCTTTATCGTCATTATCGCCACCTTTGTTACCATCACCGACATGTTGATGCATGCCTTTACCCCGGCGCTTTACACGGCCCTGGGGATCTTTATCCCCCTGATCGTCGTCAACTGCATCATTCTCGGTCGGGCGGAATCCTTTGCCAGTCGTAACACCATGCTCCCTGCCATTATCGATGCCCTCGGCATGGGGATCGGGTTTACTCTGGCGCTGGTCATGGTCAGTGCGGTGCGGGAAGTCCTCGGTGCCGGCACCTTTTTCGGTCTGCAGCTCCTGCCGGAAAATATCCCGGCTTTGATCATGATCCTCCCGCCGGGCGGATTCATTGCCCTCGGTTGTATTTTGGGTCTGATGAACAAATTCCAGAGAAAAACCGCATAGAAAGGGGAATCTGACAGATGCAAGAATATTTCATCATTATCATCAGCGCCGTTCTGGTCAATAACATCGTCCTGTCGCAGTTTCTCGGGATCTGCCCCTTTCTCGGCGTCTCGAAAAAAATCAGCGCCTCGCTGGGGATGGGAGGGGCGGTCTCCTTTGTCCTGATTATCGCCAGTTTTATCACCTGGGTGCTTCAGACCTACCTGCTGACTCCGCTCAACATCACTTATCTGCAGACGATCGCCTTTATCCTGGTGATCGCTTCGCTGGTACAGTTTGTCGAGATGGTGATTAAAAAATTCAGCCCGCCGATGTACAAGGCTCTGGGGATCTTTCTGCCGTTGATCACCACTAACTGTGCGGTCCTCGGTGTGGCGATTATCAACATTCAGAATGAATATTCCCTCGGCAAGGTTATGGTGCACAGCCTCAGTCATGCCGCCGGTTTTACCCTGGCTCTCCTCCTCATGTCGGGGATCCGCGAGCGACTGGAGGATGCCGATATCCCCGAGAGTATGCGGGGAACCCCGATCGCCCTCATCGTCGCGGCATTAATGTCCATCTCTTTCCTCGGTTTTTCCGGCTTGACCTAGTGGAGGCGTATTGATGCTCGTTGCAATTTTAAGTCTCGGCGCCATCGGCGCCGTCTTCGGAATCATTCTCGGCTTTGCCGGCAAGAAGTTTGCCGTCGCCGTCGATCCCCGGGTTGAAGCCCTGCTGCAAATCATGCCCGGCGCCAATTGCGGCGCCTGCGGGCTGCCAGGGTGTGCGGCCTTTGCCGAGGCCAT
>JAXMLA010000324.1:0-1638 GCA_034370465.1 Desulfuromonadales bacterium | reverse complement strand
AAATAATCGATGCCAATTCCAGGATGACCCGATCATCATCGACGATCAAAATTTTTGCACTCATGACTTTAAACTCCCAGTATATATCGAGCAATTAGCTTGACAGAATAACCGTTACGCCGGCAATTTGACAAGGAGAATCGCTTGATTTCCTCCTTGCAGGAAATGCGGATTATGAAAAAAAGTTTTCTATTTACCTGCGGGATTTGTTATAAACAGACGGTCGTCACACAACAACGAAGCCGTGTTTTCGACATATTCTACTGTACGGGGGTCAAACCATGAGTGAAATTACCGACATCTATGCCCGTGAAATTCTCGATTCACGTGGTAACCCGACGATCGAAGTCGAAGTCTACACCGAAGCCGGAACCATGGGGCGCGCTGCCGTCCCCAGTGGCGCTTCGACCGGCGAACGGGAAGCGATTGAACTGCGCGATGGCGACAAATCTCGCTATCTTGGCAAAGGGGTACTGAAGGCGGTTGAAAACGTCAACGAGATCATCGCCGATTCCTTGATCGGCTGGGAAGTCGGCGATCAGGCCGGCATCGACCGCAAACTCATCGAGCTCGACGGCACGGAATTCAAATCGAGACTCGGCGCCAACGCCACCCTTGGCGTTTCTCTCGCCTGTGCTAAAGCCGCGGCCGAAGAAGCCGGTCTCCCTCTGTATCAATATATCGGAGGCAGCAATGCCAAAGAACTGCCGCTGCCGATGATGAATATTATCAACGGCGGCGCTCATGCCGATAACAATGTCGATATTCAGGAATTCATGATCATGCCTGCGGGCGCGGTCAACTTCAAGGAAGCGCTACGCATGGGCGCCGAGATCTTCCATGCCCTCAAAGGTGTCCTGAAAGCCAAGGGCTATAATACCTCAGTCGGCGATGAAGGCGGCTTCGCGCCCAACCTCAAGTCGAACGAGGAAGCGCTGGAAGTGATCATGGAAGCGATCGTCAAAGCCGGCTTCAAGCCGGGTGAAGATGTGCTCCTTGCTCTTGATGTTGCTTCGTCCGAACTCTTCAAAGACGGGGTCTACACCCTGGCCAATGAAGCGCAGCCAAAGAAGACACCGGTTGAACTCATCGATTTTTACGAAAATCTTGTCAACAAATACCCGATCATCTCTATCGAAGACGGCATGGCCGAGAACGACTGGGACGGCTGGAAACTGCTGACCGAGCGGCTCGGCAAGCGCATCCAGATTGTCGGCGATGATCTCTTCGTCACCAACCCGAAGATCCTCAAAGAAGGGATCGACAAAGGGATTGCCAACTCGATCCTGATCAAACTCAACCAGATCGGCACCCTCACCGAGACTCTCGACGCCATTGAGATGGCGAAGCGGGCCGGTTACACCACGGTCATCTCCCACCGCTCCGGCGAGACCGAGGATACCACCCTCGCCGACCTCGCCGTCGCCGTCAACTCCGGCCAGATCAAGACCGGCTCCCTTTGCCGCACTGACCGCGTGGCCAAATACAACCAGCTCCTGCGCATCGAAGACGAGCTCGATTCGATCGCTCTCTTCCGCGGCAAAGAGGTCTTTTACAACCTGCGCAAATAAACCTGATTTCTCAACCACAAAAAAGGGCCGGACAATTGTCCGGCCCTTTTTTGTGGTTTTATTTCTT
>JAXMLA010000323.1:0-1195 GCA_034370465.1 Desulfuromonadales bacterium | reverse complement strand
ACCTCTCCGTGCTCGAGGTGCGTCACGGCTGGGCCATCCGCGACCGGGCGGGCCGGGGGCCGTGCTACGCCTTTGTGCACGGCAACTGGGCCCTGGGCAACAGCGCCGGCGGGCGGTTCTGCGGCGTCGATGAAGAGGTGGCGATCCTGCGGGACACCGGGTGCTACCTGGACCTCACCATGCCCTCGGCGCCGGATCCGACCCAGGTTGGGATCATCAACTCGATCTACACGCCGGGGGGGCCGCTGGACCACCCGGCGCCGCACCGCACCGGCACGCCCCTGCGGGTTGGTTCGCCGCTCCCCGACCCGCCCTTCTTCCTGATTCAGGGGCCGCTCCTCTTGAACTGGCGCCGGAGGAAGTACGGTCTCCCCTTTCCCCGCACCGAGAACGGAGACCTGGGCGCCGACTATCTCCCCACGATGGAACGCTTCCGACTCTGGGTGTCCGCCAACATCCACGTGCAGGGGCGCCCCGAGTGGGTGTTCGTGAAGCTCCACTGCCATGGCTTGCAAGAGCGCCACATTCCATGCCTCGCCGGGGAACCCATGCGCCGCTTCCTGGAAGAGCTCCTCGCCTGGGCTCCCAAGCAGGGCATGAAGCTCCACTTCGTGACCGCGCGGGAGATGGCCAACATTGCAATGGCGGCTGTGGAAGGAAAATCCGGCGACCCTGATGAGTTCAAGGATTACCGCTGGCGTTTGGCTTGAAAGATGATCTTGTGGTAACTGCCAGGCGGTATCGACGGCTATTCTATCGTTTTGTCCCATGATCGTTGACTTTTCCTGCAAGATATCATGTCGGGTTCGTCATTTTTAGTTTATTTTTAGTAGAGTTATTGGCGAAAGATAAGAACATTTGCAGGACGCGCCGTAATGTCATTCAACTCTTGGGAGTTCATTTTTTTTCTGGCTATTGTCTATCTGGGGTACTGGGCGCTGCCCGGGCGGCGAGTGCAGAACATATTCCTATTGACTGCCAGCTACTATTTCTATGCCGCATGGGATTGGCGTTTTCTCTCTCTCATTCTTACCTCCACCCTCGTCGACTACGTGTAAGCGATCACGGGGGGGGTACGCCGCGGCATTCCCGCCCGCCGCCCCTGACCGGCGCGCACTTTTCTCGGGACATCCTGGTCGGCCTCGCGTACCCTGGTCGTGGACAGGAGGGCGAGACCCGTGGCACGACGGCCGGT
>JAXMLA010000322.1:0-35034 GCA_034370465.1 Desulfuromonadales bacterium | reverse complement strand
TATCTGGCTGGCAGTAATCGGTGTCCTTAACTCCGCGGTCTCCCTGTACTACTATCTGCGGATTATGGTCGCCATGTACTTCAAGGCTCCGACCGAAGAGTTTGAGTGGATCAAGATCTCGGCTCCGGTCGTCGCCTCTATCGTTATCGCCGTGGTCGGTGTCCTTTACATGGGTATCCTGCCGGGGGGTGTCATTGCTCTGGCGAAGAACGCACTTTTCTAAAAGTTAACGGTTTCAATGCTCCTCTTAAGCCCCTGACTCCAAGTTCAGGGGCTTTTTTTATCGCAGAACTCTTGTCAGCAACGATCCTGCATGCTATTTAATGCCTGCTGCATAAAGGAGAGACTCTATGAAGATCACTGCCGATGAGGTGAAAAAGGTTGCCAAACTGGCGAAACTGACCCTCTCAGACCCGGATATCGAGCGCATGGCTGCGGATATGGATGCCATGCTCGCTTATGTTGCGACCCTCGCCAATCTCGATACCCAGGGGATCGTCCCGACCGCCCACGCCGTGCCGATGGCGAATGCCTTTCGCGCTGATTCGCTGCGCCCCTCACTGGAGCGGGATGATGTGATGGCCGCGGCACCGAAGAGTGCAGGCGGCACCTTCCGGGTGCCGAAAGTGATTGAGTGAACGGATGAAACCTATGTCTTTAATCGATTACAGTATCGCCCAGCTGCAGACGCAGTTACGCAGCGGCACGATCAGTGCCGTGGAACTGTGCGACGCTTATCTTGCCCGGATCGCCAGTGTCGACGGTGGTATCAATGCCTACCTCACCGTTGCTGCGGAATCGGCCCGGGCTGCCGCCTGCGCTGCCGATCGCGAACTGGCAGGAGGTAACGCCCGGCCCCTCACCGGCATCCCCCTGGCACTCAAGGATATCTTCGTGACCAAGGGGATCCGGACCACCTGCGCTTCGAAGATTCTGAGCGATTACCTCCCCCCCTACGACGGGACGGCGGTACAGCGTCTCTACGACAGTGGTGCAGTCCTTCTCGGCAAGCTCAATATGGATGAGTTTGCCATGGGGAGCTCCAACGAAAACAGCGCCTTCGGCCCGGTCCGTAATCCTTGGCACCGCGATTATGTCACCGGCGGTTCCTCCGGCGGCTCCGCCGCCTGTGTCGCTGCCCGCACCGCTGTGGCTGCCCTCGGCACCGACACCGGCGGCTCGATCCGTCAGCCGGCTGCGCATTGCGGCGTCGTCGGTCTCAAACCGACCTACGGCCGCGTCTCCCGTTACGGTGTGATCGCTTATGCTTCGTCCCTTGACCAGGTCGGGCCGCTGACCCGCGACGTGCGCGACTGCGCGATCCTCACCCAGGCGATTGCCGGTTATGACCCCCTTGATTCGACCTCGGTCAATACCCCGGTCCCCGACTATCTTGCCCGGCTGGAAAGCGGCGTCAAGGGGTTGCGCATCGGCCTCCCCCGCGAGTATTTTGGTGCCGGTCTCGACCCCGAAGTCAAGGCGGCACTGGAGGAGGCGCAGCGCGTCCTTGCCGGTCTCGGCGCCGAGTTTGTCGAGATCTCCCTGCCCTATACCGAGTACGCCGTTGCCTGCTATTACCTGATCGCCACCGCCGAGGCGTCGAGCAATCTCGCCCGTTACGATGGCATCCGTTACGGTCTGCGTGTCGATGACGGGGAGGGGCTCAACGCCCTGTACTGCCGCAGCCGCGCCGCCGGTTTCGGCGCCGAGGTCAAGCGGCGCATCATGCTCGGCACCTACGCCCTTTCCGCCGGTTATTACGACGCTTACTACCTCAAGGCGCAGAAGGCCCGCACCCTGATCCGTCAGGATATCATCGCCGCCCTCGATCAGGTCGATGTCCTCCTCTCGCCGGTGGCACCGACTCCGGCTTTCCGCCTCGGCGAGAAAATGGCCGATCCGCTGCAGATGTACCTCTCCGACATCTTTACCATCCCGGTCAACCTGGCCGGGACCTGCGCTCTCAGTCTCCCCTGCGGATTCTCGGCCGGCGGTCTGCCGATCGGCCTGCAGATCATCGGCCGGCCCTTTGCCGAAGCGACCCTGCTCCAAGCCGCTTATGCCTATGAGCAGGCGACGAAGTGGCACCAGCGTCAGGCCATGTTATAGTTTTCGCGCATGTTTCATAAAGGAAACGCTTATGTCCTCCAAATATGAAGTCGTCATCGGTCTGGAAGTCCATGTCCAGCTCCAGACCCAGACCAAGATCTTCTGCGGCTGCTCGACCCGCTTCGGCAGTGAACCGAATACCCAGACCTGTCCGGTCTGCATCGGTCTCCCCGGCGCCCTGCCGGTGTTGAACGAAAAGGTCGTCGAATTTGCGATCATGGCCGGCCTCGCGACCAACTGTTCCATTGCCGAACGCTCGATCTTCGCCCGCAAAAACTACTTCTACCCCGACCTCCCCAAGGGCTACCAGATCTCCCAGTTTGAAGAGCCGATCTGCATCGGCGGCTGGCTCGATATCGAGACAGACAAGGGGAGCAAGCGCCTCGGCATCACCCGTATTCACATGGAAGAGGATGCCGGCAAGCTCCTGCACGGCGAAGGCGCCGCAGCCGGGCGCGACAGTTATGTCGATCTCAACCGTGCCTGCACGCCGCTCCTCGAAGTCGTCTCCGAGCCGGACATGCGCAGCGCCGACGAAGCGATCGCCTACCTCAAGCAGTTGCGCCAGATCGTCATCTACCTCGGAGTCTGTGACGGCAACCTTGAGGAGGGTTCCTTCCGCTGCGACGCCAACGTCTCGATCCGCCCCTGAGGACAAAAGGAGTACGGCACCCGTGCCGAGATCAAGAACATCAACTCCTTCCGCTTCATCAAGCAGGCGATCGAGTACGAGGTCGAGCGCCAGGCCGAGCTGATCGAAGACGGCGGCCAGGTGGTGCAGGAGACCCGCCTTTATGACGCCGAGAGCGGTATCACCCGCTCGATGCGCGGCAAGGAGGAAGCGCACGACTACCGCTACTTCCCCGATCCCGACCTCGTCCCGATCGAGATCTCGCGGCAGCGGGTCGAAGAAGTCCGTGCTGCCCTCCCCGAACTGCCGATGGCCAAGCTGGAGCGCTTCACCACTGAGCTTGGCCTGCCGGCGCGCGATGCCGAGATCCTCATCGCCGAGCAGGAGATCGCTCATTACTTTGACGCCTGCGTCGTTGCCGGCGCCCCGCCCAAGGCGGCGGCCAACTGGATCCTCGGCGATCTCAGCCGCAATCTTAATAGCGCCGGGATCAGCATCACCGCCTGCCAGGTGACGCCGGCCCTCCTCGTCGGCATGCTCCAGCGGATCGACGATGGCACCATTTCCGGCAAGCAGGCGAAGATCGTCTTCGAGAAGATGTGGGAAAGCGGCAGCGAAGCCGACGCGATTATCGACAGCGAAGGCCTGCGTCAGGTCTCGGACAGCGGCGCCATTGAAGGGTTTATCGCGGCGATCATCGCCGCCAATCCCGCCCAGGTCGCTGACTACAAAAGCGGCAACGAAAAGATCTTCGGTTTCTTTGTCGGCCAGGTGATGAAGGCGAGCAAGGGGCAGGCGAACCCGACTGCCGTCAACGAACTGCTCAAAAAGAAACTCGCCGAATAAGCGGAAGACCTGACTTCATCGGGGGTGCGATGGCAAACTACAATGAGCTGATGGGTAATATCGGAGCGGCGGTGGATATTGTCGGGGTTCTGGTGATCGCCAGCGGCGCGATCCTCGCCACCGGCCGCTTCCTGCTCCGCCGGCATCGCGGTCCGGGTCAACCCTACACAATTTTTCGACAGGATCTGGGCCGGGCGATTCTGTTAGGACTTGAATTCCTCATTGCCGGCGACATTATCCGCACCGTCGTCGTCGCCCCGACCCTGGAAAATGTCCTGATCCTCGGTCTGATCGTCCTGATCCGCACTTTCCTCAGCATGGCCCTGCAGCTGGAAGTCGAAGGGCGCTGGCCCTGGCAGCGCGCTGAAGAAGCCTCTCCCCCTCCCCAGACCTGATCCCCGGAGGATACGCATGCACGAGATCAAGACCTTCTTTAGCGAACACGACCACTTTGCCCGCCACGTTGGCATCGAACTCCTTGAGGTCGAGCCGGGGAGGGCGCGGGCGAAGATGGCGATTGCCCCGTACCACCTCAACGGCGCCAAGACCGTGCATGGCGGCGCCATCTTTACCCTCGCCGATTTTGTCTTTGCCGTGGCCTCCAATTCCTACGGCCCGATGGCGATGGGGATCAACACCAGCGTCTCCTTTGTCAAAGCCGCGCTCAGCGGCACCCTTTACGCCGAAGCCGAAGAGCAGAGCCGCAATTCCAAACTCGCCACCTACACCGTCAACGTCATCGACGAAAGCGGCGATCTCGTCGCCCTCTTTCAGGGGATGGTCTATCTGAAAAAGGTACCGATCATCAGCAAAGATGCTCACGGATAAGCCCATGACTGAGCCCATGCCGGCCGAACTGCAGCAGGCGATTCAGCTGCTCTTTGCAGATATGACCTTTAAAGCCTCCGGTCCCTCTTTCTATCGCCTCGGGATGGTCGATATCAAAAAGGAGTACCGCAAGAAGGCGATGCTTCTCCATCCCGACCGCTCCGAGCTCCTCGGCGAGAGCTGTCGTACCCTCGAAGAGAAGTTCAAGCAGATTAATCACGCCTACGGCATCCTCAAGTCAGAATTTCAGGACAAGTACTTTATCCTGCGGATCAAATCTGCCCCCCGTCCGGTCAGCGTCCGTCCGCCGGCAGCTCCCGCCAGGGAGAGCCGCAGCGGCTTCAGCCGGCAAGCAGCGCCGTCGCAGCCGAAACCGGGGAAGGAGTACTTCTATACCGGCAGCGCCCTCCCGGGTCGGTCCCTGCGACTGGGGGAATATCTCTTCTGCCGGCAGCTCATCTCCTGGGAGACCTTGATCCAGGCGATTGTCTGGCAATATCGCCACCGCCCCCGCCTCGGGGAGATTGCTCTCGATCTTCACTACCTCACCCACCGGGAGATCCGCGACATTCTCAAGAGAAAAAACCCGAGTGAACCCTTCGGCCAGGCTGCGGTACGGCTCGGCTTGCTCAATGATTACCGCTGCCTGGTCATTTTAGGCCGGCAGCGCCGTTATGGTGTGCCGCTGGGAAGATTCTTCCTCGATCACGGCATCGTCACGGAAGCTGAACTCGATCGCTATGTCCAGGAAAACCGTCTGCACAATATCCGCTACTACAAGAACAGTCATAAGCAATAGCGGCAGGGAGACGTCCTTGTCCTTTAAAGCTCGCCACATGGGGGAATTATGATCAACAAGCTGGCAATTTTCGAAGAGTACAAAATCCGCAGGATTTACGACGAGAAGGCGGAGATCTGGTATTTCTCGGTCGTGGATATCGTCCAGGCCTTGCTTCAGCAACCCGACTTCCAGACAGCTCGAAAGTACTGGAACAAACTGAAGGAACGGCTCGGCAAGGAGGGAAGCGAGTCGGTGACAAATTGTCACCGACTGAAACTGGAAGCTGCCGACGGGAAGAAGTACCTCACTGATGTTGCCACTGTCGAAACCCTGCTACGGCTGATTCAGTCTGTTCCCAGTCCCAAGGCGGAGCCGATCAAGCTCTGGCTGGCAAAAGTTGGTTATGAGCGGATGCAGGATATGTCCGATCCGGCGCGTTCTCTGGACCGGGCTCGGGAGTACTGGCAGCAGCACGGGCGCAGCGAAAAGTGGATTCAACAGCGGATGATGGGGCAGGAGACCCGCAACAAGCTGACCGATTACTGGAAAGAACATGAGATCAGCAAGGAGTCGGAATTCGCCATCCTCACCAATATAATTCATCGTGAATGGTCCGGGCTCAAGGTCCAGGAACACAAGGCGCTCAAGAGTTTGAAGAGTGAGAATCTGCGCGATCACATGAGTGAGGCGGAGCTGATCTTTACCGCCCTGGCCGAACTCTCCACCCGACAGATCGCCGAAACGATGGTCGCCACCGGCATGGCCGAAAACAAGGTGGCCGGTAAAGCCGGCGGCGGAATTGCTCGAAAAGCGCGGGTCGAGTTGGAGGGGAAGACTGGCAAGAGCGTGGTGACCGGGGAGCACTTTTTGCCGCCGGCGGCGGGGCATGTGCCTGAGCAGATGGACTTTGATCTGAAGGCGGGGAAGGGACGGAAGAAAATTTCCTGAGGTTTACGTTGCGTCGCCGTGGCGTTGCCTGAGGCGATTTGGGGTCTGAAGGATCAAGATCGGTTTCACGCAACGGCGCAACGGCGCAACGTCTGGCAGAAAGCGAAATTCTGGGTTCTGATCATTGCCTTCCTGTCGTGAATACGGTACAAAATGACACCTTGTAATGTTGTGTAGGCAGTTGAGAGAGAGGGCGAGAATGTTTAAAATCGAATGCAGCAGCGATGGCGCCGCCTTGATCAGCTTTAGATGCTGGTCGGCGGCGTTTTGTTTTTGGACAGTCAGAATTTTCTCCCGACATCTCGGACGATCATGAAAAATAACGGGTACGGAATTTATGAATCCCTCATCGATGAATACCTCAGAGATGCTCTGGCGTTGCGGCCGGAATTACGCACCGTCTTTGGCAAAATCGACCCGGAAGAACAGCCGGCTCGCTATGCATCCTTTGTCGCCAAGGTGCTGGAACAGGCACTCCGTGAAGAATCTGATCCGGAGAGACGCCTCGCCCTCTGCAATCTCATTCTCGGGCAAGTCGCCAGCGAACCGGGCCGAGGTCATCTTGAAAAGCATCGCCTGATTCAGGACCCCAAGCCGATCCTCCTCGAAATCACCCCGCCACATTATGGCAGGTCGGGCATTCCTCGCCCCCACACCTCGCTGACCGAAAGTTCTCTCTTCACCGGTTCACCTCAGGAACCACAGCTCGGTCATGAACTCCTCGAAGAGATGCGCTCCGCCGATGGGGTGGATATCCTCGTTTCCTTCATCAAATGGTCGGGCCTGCGCCTGCTGCTGCCGGCCTTTGAGGATCTGCGCGATCGTAATGTGCCGGTGCGGTTGATCACCACCTCCTACATGGGGGCCTCCGATGCCCCGGCGGTGGAGTGGCTGGCGCGCCTGCCGAATGTCGAGGTGCGCGTCTCCTACGACATCGAGCGCACCCGCCTGCATGCCAAGGCCTACCACTTCAAACGCAACAGCGGCTTTGCCACCGCCTACATCGGCTCCGCCAACATGTCCCATGCCGCCATTACCAGCGGTCTGGAATGGAACCTCAAGGTGACGGCGCAGGATATGAGGCACATTCTCGAAAAGTTCTCCGTCGAATTCGAGACCTACTGGAACAGCCGGGAATTCATCCCCTTTGATGCCGAAGATCCGATCCTCTTTCGTAACGCCATTGATCGGGCGCGCAATCCCCGGTCAAACGGCCCGGCCGTCTTCTTTGATCTCCGTCCTCACAACTTTCAGGAACGCATCTTGGAGGCACTGGAGCGCGAGCGGAGCAGCCACGACCGCTGGCGCAACCTGGTGATTGCCGCCACCGGCACCGGCAAGACAGTGGTCGCCGCCTTCGATTTCAAACGCTTTTACGAGCAGAAGCAGAAACAGGCCAAGCTTCTCTTTGTCGCCCATCGACAAGAGATTCTCCAGCAAGCCCAAGCCACCTTTGCCAACGTCCTGCGCGATCAGAATTTCGGTGAACTGCTGGTCGGCCAATTTCAGGCCACGCGCCTGGAGCACCTCTTCTGTTCTGTCGGTATGCTGACCAGCCGCCGTCTCTGGGAGCAGGTCGGCAGCGGTTTCTACGATTACATCGTCGTTGACGAAGCCCACCACGGCACCGCCAACAGTTATCGGCCACTCTTCGACCACTTTACCCCGCAGATTCTCCTCGGCCTCACCGCCACCCCGGAGCGAATGGATGGTGACAACGTCGCCGCCGATTTCGGCAATCGTTTCGCAGCCGAGATTCGCCTCCCCGAAGCCTTGGAAGAAAAGCTCCTCTGCCCCTTTCACTATTTCGGCGTCGCCGACCCGATCGCCATCAACGGCGAGCAGTTCTGGCGCAACGGTAAATATGATGCCGCGGCCCTGGAAAACGTCTATGTGCTCGATCATGTCAAAGCCCGGCAGCGCGTCGATGCCATCATCACCGCCCTCCACCGTTATGAGCCTGATCTTCGCACCCTCAAGGGGATCGGTTTCTGCGTTACCATCAAACATGCTCAGTTCATGGCGGAAACACTCACTAATCTCGGTGTCCCCGCCGGCGCCTTTGTCTCCGGCGTTGACAATGATCGTTGTCGGCAGCTGCTGGCCGAGCTCAAAGACGGACGGCTTACCTTCCTCTTTACCGTCGATAAGCTCAGTGAAGGGGTCGATGTACCGGAAGTCAACACCGTCCTCTTTCTCCGCCCCACCGAGAGTTTGACCGTCTTCCTCCAGCAGCTCGGGCGCGGCTTGCGCCATGCACCGGGCAAGGATTGCCTCACCGTCCTCGACTTTGTCGGCCAGACCCATCGCCGCTACCGGGTCGATAGCAAACTGAAAGCGCTCCTCCCCCGGCACCGCTTCTCCATCGACAAGGAAGTGGAGCAGGATTTTCCCCACCTTCCGGCCGGCTGCTCCATTCAACTTGACCGCCTCTCCCGGCAGTACGTGCTGGAGAATATCCGGGAGAATCTCGGTAAGTTAAATGTCCAGGTGCCAGACCGCTTGCAGACCTTCAGCGTTGAGAGCGGTCAGGAGTTGACCTTCGGCAATTTCATTCGTTACCACGATTATGATCCGGAACAACTCTTGGTGAAGGAGACGTGGTCGGAATGGAAAGCCAAGGCACAGTTAGGCCCCATCCCCACGGATCCGGATCTGGCGCGGTTGAGCAAAGCTCTGGTGCGTGCCGCCTTCATCAACGGCCCGCGGGAAATTGCCCTGTTGCGCGCGGTCCTTGCCAAAATTGCCCAAGGTGCTATTGACGAGGCGCTGACGATAGCGGGGGGCTCCGTCATGTCAGTCTACTACCGGATATGGGGAGACAAAGGGAGCAACCTTGGCATCACCTCGCTGGAGGATGCCTTCCGCCGTCTGGCCCGCAATCCGTCGATTTTGGCCGACTTGGATGAAATTCTTGTCTGGTCGCAGGATACGACTGATGTCAGCGGCCTGATTCCGCAGCTCCCCTTTGCTTGCCCGCTGGAGCTGCACGCCCACTACGGCGGCAAGGAGATTCAGGCGGTCTTTGGCCGAGCAAATCTGGAGAGCGCCGGGCAGACCGGCGTGGGTTCATTCCACTTTGCCGACGTCAAGACCTATGTGCTGCTCGTCACTTTTCAGAAGACCGAAAAGGAGTTTTCGCCGAGCACCATGTATGCCGATTACCCTATCAGCCGGGAGCTTATGCACTGGGAGTCACAGGCGAATACCGCGCAGCATCACACTGACGGGCAGAACCTGATTCACCATCAGGAGCGGGGCTATACGATCCTGGTCTTTGCCCGTGATCAGAAGAAGCGAAACAATGTCACGGTGCCCTTTACCTATCTGGGTCCGGTGGATATGGTGAGTTACGAGAGTGAGCGGCCGATCAAGATGGTCTGGCGATTGCGGCATATGATGCCGGTGGAGATGTTTGAGGATAACAGGAGAGGGGGGTAATGCAGGAAATGGAAGAAATGAATTGTTCGCTTTGTGACATAGAATTAAAGGACAACGATGCCGCGTATGGATTAACGCCGGGATCCATTGACGAAGACAGCGACGGTTTTCGTATCGATGCGGATTCCGTTTGGGATGTTTACCGTGCCGAATGCATGAACGAAATTGACCGGATGATTTCAGCTTACCGGCAAACGAGGTCGAAATAAACTGGAGGGAACGTGATTCTCAAAAACAAAGATGGACGCCAGTCCGACATTCAGGAATTAAATCGACTCCTCACCCTTAGCCCGACCGCCAAGCAGCGCTTTTTGATTGAGCGAGAAATGAAATGCCTGGTCTCCGGCGAACGCAACGAGCAGAACTCCGCCTATTATCTCGACTTCAAATACAAAGACTCGCAGAACTGGGTGGTGATCCACGATCTTCGCATAGAACATCGCGGCCGGGTCGCACAAATCGATCATCTGTTGATCAACCGCGTTCTGGATATTTTTGTCCTGGAGTCGAAGAACTATTACTACGGCGTGAAGATTAGCGAAGAGGGGGAGTTTCTTGTTTGGGATGGTAAGACCTATCAGGCCATCGAATCCCCCTTTGAGCAAAACCAGCGGCACATCCTGGCGTTGCAGCAGGCCATCGACGACAGAAAACTTGCGCCAAGCCGGCTCGGTTTCGCTATCCCCACCAATTGTCGCAACTACATTTTGGTTGCTCCAACCTCAAAACTTATCAAACCGTCCACCGCTCCCTTCGATCTCTCCACCGTGGTCAAGGCGGATGCTTTCCTCTCAACCGTTGAGAAGGAGATGGATAAGATGTCGGTTGTCAGTATGACCAAGATTATCGGCACTGACACCTTGCGGGAGTTCGGCGAAAAGCTGGTGCGACTGCATCGCCCTGGCACCATCGATTATGCTGCCAAGTTTGGACTGAAAAAGGCGAAGGCGTCATTGCCTGCCACACCCTCGACGGTCGTGGCGATGCCAGAGCCACCGACCTATACGCCGAATGCTGAGAGTGGATCGAGCAAACCTTTCTGCAAAAAGTGCCAAAGTGAGAAGTTGGCGATAGCCTATGGCAAGTTTGGCTACTATTTTAAATGTGCCGCCTGCGAGGGAAATACTCCGCTCAAGATCAGCTGTGGCAAGGATGGCCATAATGAGCGCATCCGTAAGGAGGGGCAGAGTTTTTTTCGCGAGTGTGCGGAGTGCGGCACAAGTAAGGTTTATTTTGTGAATTCTTAGGCGGGACGGCACCTGTCGAATAAAAGTCGCCGGTCCCGGCCGGCAGCCGGGTGGCTTTCTTTACTGGCCTAAAGAAAGTCACCAAAGAAAGTGCCTTATGGCGCTGCGCTCGGCATCTCTGTTGCCGGTTTTCCGAGCTGTCAACGATCGTTGGAGAAAAGAACTAGGGTGATCTGCTTAACGCCGGAAGGCGGGGGCCTATGTATTCGGCCCCCTGGGGGATGTCAATTGCCAAGGGTTGATGATGAGTGGCAGCTGGCTTTCGTCGCTTTTGGGGCCCGCATAAGAATCGGGCCCCGCCCTCCGTGCCGAGAAAGCCGCGCCGGTCAATGCGTCGATCGTGAGTTGATGAGAAGAAGACGGGAGACAGAAATGCCCTACGCAGGAGAGAGGCATTTTTTGCTTCCTTTTTGTTGCCGCCTGGACAAAAAGGAAGGCGTCTGGCGGGACGCGACCCGCCGGCCTTTCATCCCTCAGTAATTTCAAGCAACCCCACAACAATAGGAGAAAACCGCATGGCCATGACCGTTGAAATCAAAGGGAACAAGCTCTGCATCGAAATCGATCTGGAAAAACCGACCCCCCTCCACCTCCGGAAAGACCCTGGTCGTCGCCAGCACCCGCGGCAATGTCGTCACCACCGCCGAGGTTGACGGCAAGCCGATCACCATCGGCTTGAACGCTTATATCAAGCCGTAGTCTGTGTCGGCGAAAGGCTTTTTTCACACGGATTTTAGGAATTCCGGGGACAGTATATGTAAACGGTGCTCACCTAACCGACTTTGATCAGGATGCAAACGATGAACGCTGACCGAAAAGAGAGATTGGCCGAGCTGGGCGCGGAACGCCTGGCCAACGCCTTGCTGGAACTGGCCGTCCGCGACGATGCCGGGGAAAATGCAGGACGCTGCCCGGTTTTAGTTTGACCACCCTTTCTGCTTCTGCCGTTCTTTCCATGTCAAACCTGTCAATATTCCCATCCTTGCACATTTATTTTCACACTGATAGTATGATAAATGTAATTACTTTGGAGGTGTCGCCAGATGCTTAACACTGACCGTTCTGTTGACCGTGTAACAATTTCTATTCCCCATGCGCTAGCCAGCGAGGCAGACAGTTTTTCTGCAGAGTTAAAGGTTTCCCGTTCCGAATTGTATAAAATGGCCATGGAGCGCTTTCTTGCGGACCAGCGGCGTGAGCGGCTGAAGCTGATTGTTGCGGAAATGGCAGATGAATACCGCGGGGATGCTGAACTTACGGCCTTATCCGCTCTTGATGGTGAGGAGTTTGCATGAAACGGGGCGAGATCTGGCTGGTTAATCTCGACCCGACGCTCGGCGCGGAAATCCGTAAAACCCGTCCCTGTGTCATTGTGAATGATGACGCTATTGGTGCCCTGCCGCTCAAGGTTATTGCCCCGCTGACGGATCTGAAGGAGCGCTACCGTTCTGTCCCCTGGATGCTCTGTCTGGAACCGGACGCAGGCAACGGGTTGTCCAAGCCTTCTGCCATTGACCTTTTTCAAGTCCGCTGTCTTGCTGAGGTCCGTCTGGTTCGCAAGCTTGGCGTGCTAAACCCTTTGCAGTTACTCAGGGTGCAACATGCACTGAAGCTGGTTTTTGGTATGTGAATAGAATGTCAGGCTGCCAAGATGATAAGATGGGAACTCCGGGGCAAACAGTATACGCAAATTCAATAAGCAATCGGCTCAGTAAATCTGGCTCTCCCATCTTCCTCACCTAAAAATCCCCCCCTTTACAAAAAAACTTTGCCCGACAGGCAGAAAACCAAAAAGGTATCAAACCTCATGGCCATGACCGTGGAAATCAAAGGGAACAAGCTCTGCATCGAAATCGATCTGGAAAAACCGACCCCCTCCTCCTCCGGCAAAACACTGGTCGTCGCCAGCACCCGTGGCAATGCCGTCACCACCGCCGAAGTCGACGGCAAGCCGATCACCATCGGCCTGAATGCTTATATCAAGCCGTAGTCCTTATAGGCTGAACGTTTCACACGGATTGTACGGATACGACGGATCAGGGCAGATTAAAGGCTTTGGGAAGGTAAACACCAGGAGACTGGATTAGTTTGATCCGCTGTTATCCGTCAAATCCGTGTCATCCGTGTGCCGGTTATAAAACAGACCGCGGCGCTCCCGACTCATCGCGCCTCCCTTGAGATTAAGGGGGGCGCTGTTGTATCATATCCGACCACGACACCATCTTTATAACGAGGACATCGCATGCGAGTCAGTTACAAACCCATCGGCACTTGCGCCAAACAGATCGATATCGAGATCGAGGACGGGCTGATCGCCGGCGTTGACTTCATCGGCGGCTGCGCCGGGAATACCACGGCAGTGGGCGCCCTGGTCAAGGGGATGGCGGTCGACGAAGCGGTGCGCCGCCTCAAGGGGATCGCCTGTCAGGGCGACACCTCGTGCCCGGATCAGCTGGCGCGGGCGCTGGAGACGGCGAGTGCGGCAGAATGAAAACCTACCGGAAGGAACTGTGGTTCGAGACCCGGCAGCGCCGGGAATTTCGCAATATTACCGCCAGCGTTGAAGAATGCCTGCGCGAAAGCGGTATTGGCGAGGGGCTCCTCCTCTGCAATGCAATGCATATCACCGCCAGTGTCTTTATCAATGACGATGAGTCGGGCCTGCACGCCGATTTTGAAGAGTGGCTGGAAGGGCTCGCCCCGGAGAAGCCCCATTCCCGCTATCGCCATAACGGCGGCGAAGACAATGGCGATGCCCACCTGAAACGGACGATCATGGGGCGCGAAGTGGTGGTGGCGGTCACCGGTGGTAAACTGGATCTCGGGCCGTGGGAGCAGATCTTTTACGGCGAATTTGACGGGAAGCGCAGAAAGCGCGTTCTGGTCAAGATTATCGGCGTATAGCCGGGGGAAACAAAATGAAGGTCATGATCGATCTCTGTATCGTTCCAATCGGGGTCCGGGGTCTCCCTCTCCCGAGTCCTGCAAGAGCTGCCATCGGCAGGCGGTGAGCGGTTTTGAGCATCCCGAGGAGTGGTTTGCCCAGCCAGATCTTTATGAGTCGGGGATGGATGCCCGTGAAACCTGTGAAACGATCAAGACGGTGAAGCATGCCGAATTCAAGAGTCAGGCGCTGCTGGCCAGAGAGATGAAGAAGCACCTCTTCGAAGATCCGCGCGTCCTGTGGGGGATCGAAGGGGCGACGGCTAACAGCGGCAAGCTCCCGGGCAACAAGGCCGAGACTGATCTGGTCAAAGGAGGGATGGAGCTCTGGAAGGCGGAGGTCACCGACTGGATCGACGGCGGGATGAAGTGCGACTAAGTTAGTTCAGCACCAGGAAAGGAGATCCGGTGATCCGTGACAACCTGAAGATCGGTCTCGTCCTGCTCCTCTTGACGCCTCCTGTGTTCGCAGGCGCTGCTGATCCCGTCCTGGAGACGAAGGAGACGCTGGCCGCACCGGCCGGTGAGCTCATCGAAGAGAAGCGGCGGTTCGACAAGAAGCAGTCGCTGCGTCCGCTGTCGCTGGTTGCGCACAAGCCGAATTACCTGGTGGGCAGCTACTACTTTACCCCTCCGCAGACCGCCCCCTTTGAAGTCCAGTTTCCCGAAGAGGATATCAGTATCAGCCCGGTGGAACTCAAGTTCCAGTTCAGCCTCAAGACCCTGCTGATTTCCGATCTGATCGGCAGGACCGGTGATCTCTGGGTCGGCTACACCAATCGCAGCTTCTGGCAGGCCTTTAACGCCAAACGCTCCTCCCCCTTTCGGGAAACCAACCACGAACCCGAGGCCTGGTTCGACTTTGCCAGCGATCGCCCCCTCGGCTCCCTTCATTTCAAGGGGGCACAGTTCGGGATGGTGCATCAGTCCAACGGCCAGTGGGGCGAAGTCTCCCGCAGCTGGAACCGGATCTACGGCCTCTTCATGTTTCAGCACGAAGATCTCTATTTCGCCGTCAAACCGTGGTGGCGTCTCCCCGAGTCGCGCAGTGACGATGACAATCCCGAGATCGAGAAGTATCTCGGCAACTTTGAATTCTATGCGCTCAAGAATTGGCGCAGCCAGAGCCTCGGCATCATGCTCCGTAACAACCTGCGCTTTGACGCCAACAATCACGGTGCGGTGCAGCTCGATTACAACTTTCCGCTCCATAACCAGCTGCGCGGCTACCTGCAATACTTCTCCGGCTACGGCGAGAGTCTTATCGACTACGACCACCGCGTCGACACCCTCGGAATCGGCGTGATGCTGTCGAACTGGCTGTAACCGGTTCTTACGGCTTCTCAAGCTGCAGATCGTCGTACCACGCCTCGGCGCTGGCGCCGGTGTTGTCGGTATCGGTCATGATCGCGATCGCCCCGACCGCCGGCGGCTCTGCACCGAAGAGTTTCCGGTAATCCTCCAGCACGTTGCGTCGCACCGTTTGCCATTCTCCGACTTTCTCTGTACCGCTCTCCACCGCCACCATCATCGCATTGCCGGTATAAGGGCTCGGTAGCGCCGCCCCTTTGGCGAGTCTGTTCCCCCAGACGTAGCTGATCGTTCTGGTTTTCGGGAAGAACCAGTGGGGAAAGATCACGTAAACGCGGGCGGCATAGTCGTCACCGCTCTTCGACCTTTCATCGCCGCCCGGGATGATCCCCTTGACCTTCCAGCGCCAGCTGAGGAAGGGATAGTCCTGCAAGCGGTACTCTTTTTTGAAGATGAGGCCGGAGGCTGCCCCCTGACTCCGCGCCTGCAGCACCTTGCCCGTCCCCTCGGTCACGACCTGATAGCTGGTCTGGCCACGAAAAGACTTCTCTTCCCAGCGCGGACTGAGCCCCTGCTCGAAATCGTCGATGCGGAGGACTTCGCCGCCCGAGGCGAGGGCGGTGCTGACGAGAATCATTGCCACCGTCAGCAAGAACGTCCGTCGCATCAGTAACCGTCCAATCCGGCCGAGGCATCGCGCTGGCGGCGGCTCTCCCCTTCGTGGATCACCCGGATGGCACTGACCCCTTCGACCGGGCACTTGGTTTCACAGATCCCGCAGCCGATACACAGCTTCTTCACCACCACCGGCTGTTTGAGCCGTTTGGTGACACCGCCGTAGGTGACGTCGCGTTCGTCGAAGATGATCGCTTTCTTGCCGGTCGGGCAGTGCTCTTCGCAGACCAGACACTCTTCGCCGCGGGCGTAGGGGAGGCAGAGGTTCTTGTCGAAGACCGCCAGGCCGATGACCGTCTTGCGCTTGACCTCAAGGCTGAGCTCCTTGATCGCCCCGGTCGGACAGACCTGGCCGCAGAGGGTGCAGTTGTATTCGCAGTAGCCGAGGCGGGCCATGAGCAGAGGCGTCCAGAGGCCGGTGACCCCGGCCTGGAGGAAGGCGGGGTGGAGGGCGCTGCCGATGCAGACCTTCATGCACTCGCCGCAGCGGATGCAGCGGCGCAGGAACTCTTCTTCGTCGACGGCGCCGGGGGGCCGCAGCAGCGTCGAGTTGTGCAGGCGGGCATCCGGTTCAATGCGGATCGACGGCGCGATGAGGAGTCCGCCGGCAGCGGCGACGAGGACGCCGCGCCGGGTGAGATCGGTACCGACCTCGGGGCGCGGCTGCGGCGACCAGCTGAAGGTGACCCGCCGCGATGGGCAGTAATCGCCGCAATCGAAGCAGCGGATACATTCTGACTTGCGTACTGCTTCCGTCCCCACCGCCGCCATCCGGCAGGCGCTGGCGCAGAGCGCACAATCGCTGCAGAGGCGTGACGGGGTGCGGCGCAGCAGGGCATAGCGGGAACAGAGGCCGAGGAGCCCGCCCAGGGGGCAAAGGTTCTTGCACCAGAAGCGGCGCTCGACCCGCTCCAGGGCGAGGATGCCGAGAAAGATCAGCAGGGTGAAGAGGCCGAGGGTGAAGAAGGGGGGGCGGAAGGCCATCAGGTGGTCGCGCCAGAAGGGGAAGAGCTGATTAATCGCTGGCGAGACCACCGGCACCGGGTGCTGCCAGGCCGCGTCAAAGAGGGCATTGGCGCCGAGGTTGTAAGTCGGATACAGGGCAAAGGTCAGGGTGCGCAGGAAGATCGCCAGCGGGTCAAAGAGACCGAAGAGCTGCACCCCGAGGAGGGCGGCGACGCTGAGAAAAATCAGCAGGAGGTACTTGATCTGTCGCCACCCCGGCTTGACAATCGTTTTCCCCTGGCCGATAACGGCGCCGCAGGCGTCGAGGGTCGTGCCGAGCGGGCAGATCCAGCCGCAGAAGAAGCGGCCGGCAACGGCGGTTAAGAGGAGGACGACGAGGGCCGGCCAGAGGAGGTTCAGGTGTGGCGCACCGGGAGCAAGTAGGTCGGCGAGGAGCGCCAGCGGGTCAATCCGAAAGAGGAGGGAGACCGGCCAGGGGAGGCGGTCCACCCCGCGGTACTCGGTGGCGACAAAGAGGGCGAGGAAGCCGAGCAGGCAGAGTAGCTGTACGGCCCGGCGCAGGCGGCGCCAACGATTCACGGCACTCAAACCATCCGGACTTTCTGCAGATCGAGGGTGCCGAGGCCGCGTTTGGCGCCGGCGACAATCGAGGAGATATCGCGCGGCTGCAGGCCGAAGAGGGTGGCGCTGTAGGCATCGGCGGCGACAATATCGGGTGAGGCGATAATGGTGTCGAGGATCTTGACATCCTCCAGTCGCCCCCCCTGCGGGCCGTTGGCGACCAGGATACGGGTGGCATCGACGATGGTGAGATCAGAGCGGATGATGGTGTTGATGTCGGCCAACGCTTCGGCGATGTTGCGATGCATGGTGCCGCGATTGCCGCCGATCACCCCCATGATGTTCTTCATGCCGACGGTGACGGTGGAGATGCTGTGATGTTTGGCGATCGGCAGGTTGATGAAGCGGTCGGCGTTCAGGGCGGGCTGGTAAAAGGACCAGCGCTGCTGATCGATCCCCCCTTTGATATCGACGTCAATAAAGGCGCGGCGGTCGATCTGTTCCATGCTGACTTTGGCCGACTTGAGCCCTTCGACCGCGCCGGCAATGCCGCTCTCGACATAGCAGCGGCGCGGATCGTTGCAGGTGCGGTCAAAGACCAGAACTTTTTTGGCGCCGGCTTCGAGGCAGAGCTCGACAACGGTGCGGACAACCAGGGGGTGGGTATTGGCGGCGAGTTCAACGGTGCGGTCCCAGCCGATATTCGGCTTGACCACCACCACTTCTCCGGCCTTGACAAAGGCGCCCATGCCGCCGAGAGCTAGGACGGCGGCGCGAACAGTGGCGGGAATATCCTTCCCCTTGCGCATCGCCAAGGGCGGGGTCAGGGGCGCGGGGGCCGCCAGAGCGGCAAGATCGAGCCAGGGGGTGCCGCCGATGGCGGCGGCAGTGATGGCGAGTTGCAGACTGGAACGGATAAATTCGCGGCGATCCATACGACCTCCCCTGACGCTGATCAGATCAGCTTGCTCTCTTTAAGGAAGGCGCGCGCCACTTCGGCGGCGGTCTTCCCCCCTTTGACCTGTCCTTCGAGTTTGGCCATGGTGGCATCATTGATGATATCACCGAGCTTGTTGATCAGGCGGGCGAGGGCGGGAAATTTTTTCAGGGTGTCCTTGCGCGCCACCGGGGCGGCCTGGCCGAGTTTGGCGTCGCTGAAGCCGAAGGGGGTGAGCCAGACGAGATTGAGATTCTGGTTGTACTCCTCCCGCACCGCTTCGTAAAGCGCCTGATTCTCGGCGATCGCCGGCTTCTTGAGGATGTCGCTGCGCGCCTGAGCGGTGTAGGCGACGACGATGTCGAGGTCGGCCTTGCCGATGGCGTCGTGGGCGGCCTGAGCGTCGCTGAAACGGTCAACCTTGGTGGTGGTGCCGGTCCGTTCACTGATCAGCAACGCCAGGGCATTGGCGAGAATGTCCTGCTGCACCGAGCCGGCAGTGGCGATGTGCAGGGTCTTGCCGACGCAGGCGAGGGCGGGGGCTCCAGCCGTGATGGCGAGCAAGGCAATGCCGCTCAGCAGGGCGAGGGTGCGGCGTAAACGGAAAATTTTCATGGTTAAGCTCCTTTACTTCTTTGCCGGTAACATCAGGTCGAGCGGCGCCGGCAGGGGATCGGGCGTCCGCACCTTTCCCAGGGCGGCATCGGCATCATGGTCGTAAATCGCGGCCCGGATCGCCGCGGCTTCCTTCGTCCCCCACCAGTTGTGCGCAAAGGTGACATCGCCGGGTTGGGCGAGCCCGAGTTTGACGTTGTACTGGCGGCTGACAATGTTGTTGTCGCGAAAAAGGGTTCGGTCGTCACTGCGGGTGACGACAAAGATACCGATGTCGTTATCGACGATCTCATTGTGGTGAACGCTCCCCGACCCACGCCGTTCCTCATAGCGGATGCCGTGGGTGTTGTGGTGGATGCGGTTGCGGGCGACCTCGATATTGACCGTCGAAAAGCGCACGCCGTCGACGTTGTAGCGGAACTCCGAATCGAGAACCGTTGCCTTGCAGAAATGGATCTGCACGCCGCTGTAGGCATATTCGGCGATGATGTGTCGGAGTTCTGCTTTGCGTGCATAATCGAGATAGATGAACTTCCAGTCCGCCGGCCGCGGCTGCGCAGCGGCGCTGGTGAAGAGGATCGGCGCTTGTGCCGTCCCATGCGCCAGGAGCGTCCCTTCGACATAGATTTCGGCATCGCCGATGCCATCGCCATCATGATCGATCCGCTCAAAGCGGATGGTGCTGCCGGGGAGGATGGTCAATGCCCCGGTCTTTTTGACCGTCACCGTGCCGCGAATGCGTACCTCGCCACTCCAGGTGACGGCGTCGCTGATCACGGTATCGCTCAGTTCCAGGGGCGCCGGGAGGGGCGGCGGGGCAAGGCGACAGGCGCCGGTCAGAAGCAGGAGGACGCCAAAGAGTGCCAGTTTCAACCGTCTCGGTCCTCCTCGCCCGCCGCTCATCTTCACTGTCGGCTTACTGAATATGCGCCGGATCGCTGGCGACCGGGCCGAGGTCGATCGTCCCGAAATTCGCTTCAAAGCGCCGGACATTCTCTTCCAGGGCGATGAGCAGGCGCTTGGCATGGCGCGGCGAGGTAATGATGCGCGAGCGGACTTTCCCCTGCGGTGACTGCGGCTGGATATAAACAAAGTCAAAGGTGAATTCGCTGTCGCTATGATTGATAATCCCGAGGTTGGCGTAGGTCCCCTGGGCAGTGGCTTCGTCGATTTGAATTTCCAGTTTCTGTTCCTTCTTTTCCATGCGTCGACTCCTTGCGGGTTATTGAAGATTCACCGGTTCGACGACAATGCGGACCGGTGGATGGGGGGTGGTTTCATCAATCTGCAGGCCGTGGTCGGCACTTGCTTCGTACATGCCGAAGAGTTCTCCTGGCGCCGGCGAGTCGCCGTACTTTTCCCGTGCTCCGATATAATAGATTCCCGGCCCCGGAAAGGCAATATGGAAGGCCCCGTCCGCACCGGTCGGCGGAGAAAGGGCCTCGGGACGTTTGTGGCCGATGACCTTGTCGCGATAAGCAAAGAGATGAAGACCGGCTTGCGGCTTCCCCACCGGGTCGACGATGATTCCTTGCAGCTGCAGCCCCTGCTGCCGGCTGAAGGGGGCGTCTTTCCCGCTCTCCCGGATCTTGCGCACCGCCGTCATCGTCACTTGTGTCGTCTTGCCGGCAGCGAGGCGAAGGGGGTTGCCGGGGTAAAGCGCGTGTTCATCGTTGTCCCGCATCGGTCCGACGCGGCTGCCGTCGGCATGGCGGCGGGCGACGAGGTGGTAATCGGCTGCCGGCAGGCCGTCAAAGAAGAAGCTGCCGTCGCGGCCGGTCGGCAGGGACATGCGGTAACCCTGCCCCTTGAGATCGTCCGCGGTATCGAGGTAAAGGGTGACGATCGCGCCGGCCAGGGGCTGGCCGTCGAGAAGGATCGTACCGCTGAGGGCGGCAGCGTAGGGATCGTCGTAGGGAGCGATCGTCGCCGCAACAACCGGCACGGTTTGCATCCCCGCCCACAGGGGGTGGTCGCCGTGAACTTCGACCGGGTTGCGGCCGAAGAAGGCGAAGAGTGCCGCTTCGGGGTGGCGGGCAAAGAGGGCGTAGCGGCCTTCCGGCAGGTCCAGCCGGTACACTCCGTCGCTGTCGCTGGTCGCCCGGCCGAGCACCGGCGCTCCGGGATCGACAACTTTATGCGCGGTGACGATCATCCCGGCCTGCGCTGAATCGCCGCGGACGATCCGTCCCTCGATCGTCGCGGCTGCCGCCGGCACCGCGCTCAGGAGCAGAACTCCCAGGAGGAGAAAAAAATTCTTCATTTCTTCTTCTCCGGCCCGATCGGCGCGACCGCGGCGTTCAGCCAGGGGTGATAGCGGATCTCGTCGAGGAGGTAACTGTCCGGTCCAAAGCCGTCGTAGGTGACCCTGGCCTTATCTTTACGATCATAGAAGAAAGGGTGGTTCCCCTGAGGATTGGCGACCAGGGCTTTGGTGTCATTCCCCCACCAGTTGCCGCTGACATCGACGAAGTCCTTGAAGGTCGTCGGCGCGTTGGCGAGGAGGGGATTCTTGCTGTTGCGCGCTTCGGCTTCTTTCTGCACGATGGTTTTCGATCCGGAGCGTTTCTCCCAGTCGGCACTTTGGTAGATGCCGAGTTCCACCCCCATCTTGTTGCCGGTGAAGTTGTTGTTCTTGACCACTGGATACGAAGAGAAATCGCAGTACAGGGCCTTGTCGTTGGCGTCGATAAGATTATATTCGATGACCGGATTCGATTTGCGATAGTTGTAGATGGCAAGTTTATTGCCGCGCAGCAGGTTGCGGGTGACTTTCGGCGAGCCGAACTGGTCGTTGCGGATGGCGGTGCCGTTATTGATAAAGGTGCTGTTTTCGATGACCGGGTAGGCAAAGGAGAAGTTGACGACAGCGATCTCGTTCCCCTCAAAGGTGCTGTCGACGATCTCCGGGGAGTTCTGGGTCTGGTTGCAGTAGATCCCCACCTTGTTGGCGAGGAAGCGGTTTTGCGACAGTCTCCCCGGATAGGTCTGCATCAGGCCGATCGCCTGTTCGTTCTTTTCAAAGGTATTCTTCTCGATGGCGCCGCTGCTGCCGTGCGAAGCGATGATCGCCGACTTGCTCTGGCTGATAAAGCGGTTGCGCCGGATCGTCACTACCGATTTCATCTCGTTGGCAACGCCGATACTATTCTTTTCAAAGAAGGAGTCTTCGAGGAGGAGCTTCCCTTCCCGCACCAGTTTCACGCCGGTGTCGCAGTTGCGGAATTCGCTGTTGCGGATCTCGATCTGCCCGGCCATGATGCTGATGCCGTTCTCGGCGTCGCTGAAGCGCGCATGGGTGACGCGATGCGGTGCTGCGCCGGTCTCGTTGAGCATGATCCCTTTCCACCCCTTGACGCCGGCCAGGACGATCGGAGCCGCGGCACTGCCGTTGACTTTGATCGTGCCGGAGACGGCAATGCCGGCCTCGGCACTGGTCGCCCGCACAATCGTCCCCGGCGCCAGGGTCAGCGTCACTCCCGCGGCAACCGTGACCATCTCCTTGAGGGTAACAGCCCCTGACCAGGTGGTGTTGCTCTTGATCGGGGCCGCCCATGCCGGGACGGCGAGAATAAGGGTCAAGACGAGACTAAAGAGCTTTTTTTTCAACATGGATGATCACCTCGCGAACCTGGTTTTGCGGGTCGAGTTTAAGCGCCGCCCCTTCCTTGCCGTTGAATTTGCCGTAGAGTTCACCGGCGATCGCCGGGCCGCCGAAGTTCTCTCTCGCCAGCAGGTAGAAAGGCCCATCGCCGGTCAGGGGGAGCTCGAAACGGCCGTCCGGCCCGGTCGGAGCCGAGAAGAAGTCGGGCGTTCCGGTCATCGCCGCATCGCGGTAGGCAAAGACATGTACCCGGTCGGCCGGTTTTTTTCCCGGCGCCAGGACGATCCCTTTGATACCGCGCAGGGGAGGGAGTTCTTCTTCGAGCATCGCCAGACGAGTGATCGTTTCGATCTGGATCTCCCGGGTCTGCCCGGCCGCGATGCGCACCGGATTGCCGTAGTAAAAGTTGAAATAATCGCCGGGCTCGATCGGACCGAAGGAGCCGCCTTTGGCGCGCTTGCGGGCGAGGATCCAGTACTCTCCCGGCGGCAGGCGCAGGCGAAAGCTCCCCTTCTCCACCGGCTGGATAAAGTAGCCCGGTCCTTTGAAGCCGTCGCCCGCATCTTTGTAGATATAAAGATAGGCGCGTTCGAGGGGCGCCCCCTGAAAGGTGATACTCCCTTTGATCCCGCTCGTTGCCGTCGTTTCCGGCGGGGCTTCTTTGGGGATGCGGATGAGGTTGAAGCCGACATTGGTATAAGCGTTCGCCCGCACCGTCACCGGCGCGCCGCTGTAATAGCAGAAGAGTTTGCCGGCTTCCGGCTTGCCGTCGTAGTTGCGGGCGGTGAGGTAGTAGCTGCCCGGGGGGAGATCGAGGCGGTAGGTGCCGTCGAGTGCGGTCGGCGCGGAGGTGGCGATAACCTTCTCAGTGCCGATGTCGGCGATGGAGCGATAAGCGCGGATCGTCACCCCGGCGTCGACTTCACCGCGCCAGGCTGCCCGGCCTTTGACGCCGCTGGCGGCGGAGGTGGCGACGCTGCCCAGCAGGAGGAGGATAATCAGGAAGGTACGGTTCATAAAGACTCCCGGGCGCGGCGGTTAGGCGCACTCTGCCACGGCGTAAAGTTGACCCGGTCGAGGGGCCACTCTTTGCCGCCATCGACAAAGGTCGGAGCATCGCGGCCGTCATCAATAAAGGTCGGGTTGCCGCTGGTTCCAATCCGGTTCAGTTCGCGACTCTCTTGCTCCCCCCACCAGTTGTGGCGGGCATCGATCGTGCCGTCCAGTTCAGCATCAGGACGGCGCCGGGCTTCGGCATCGGCGGCGTGGCCGCTGCCCTGGCCGAAAGCGCCGCGGCTTTCGGCTTCACTTTCGCGCACCGTACTGCCGTTGCTCTTTTCCCAGCGGGAGGACTGGAATTCAAGGGTAATGGCGCGGCGGTTGGCGACGAAATCGTTGTAGTGGATGCGCGGATAAGAAGAGTAGGCGATGCTCAGGGCCTCATTATTTTTCTCGAAACGGTTACCGTCGATGGCGGCATCGGCGCGGCGGTAAAGGCGCACCCCGGTCTGATTGTCGCGTAAAAGGTTCCCGGTCAGCAGGGGCCGGGCCGCCCGGTCGACGAGGATGGCGATCTTGTTCTGGCTGAAAATATTCCCCTGGATGCGCGGATCACTGCCGGCGTTGCTGATCATCAGGGCGGTATCATTCTCGCTCAGGGTGTTGCCGGTAAAGGCGGCCGGCTGCGCGCGATAGATATAGACGCCGTATTTGCCATTTTTGCTGATCGTGCAGCCGCTGACGTGCGGCGACGATTCATCCTTGATGAAGAGTCCGACCTTGCGGTTGCCGCTGATCCGGCAAAGGCTGATGGCGGCGCTACTTTGCTGTTTGAGCTCGATGCCGACCTCGTTATTTTCCAGGGTCGTCCCTTCGATCCGCGGCGCGCCGCCGCCGATAAAGAGGCCGGTCTTCGCCCCTGTGATGCGGCAGTTGCGGATGATCGTGGTGCTGTCGCACCCCTTGAGGAGGATTCCCCCCCAGCCGCTCCCGCTAAAGTCGACATCCTCGGCGACCAGCCGGCCGGCGACTTCGAGGTGGCCGCCGTGGAAGGTGATCCTGCTCCCCGGCCGGATGGTCAGGGTCGCCCCGGACTCGACGCGCACCTCCTCCCCTATTTTCCGCTCCCCCTGCCAGGTGGTATCGCGGCTGAGGGTGAGAGCCAGGGCCGGGGCGGCGCCCAGCAGGAGGAGGCAGAGGACGAGCAGCTTTTTCACCAGACCTCCCGCACGACGATCTTGTCGAGATCCAGGACTTCGCCCTTTTTGACCGCGACCATGTGGTTGGGGCGGGCATCGTAGGTACCGACCCACTCTCCCGGTTCCAGCGGGCCGCCAAAGGTGCTGCGGGCGCCGATGTAGTAGGTGCCGCCGTCACTCAGCCGCAGCTCGAAGCGGCCGTCATCGCCGGTGGCGGCCGAGATGTAGACCGGCTTGCCGACCATGCGGCTGTCAAGATAAGCAAAGGCATAAACGCCGCGGACGGCTTTGCCGTCCTGATCGACCATGCGGCCGCGCAAGGTGGTGTCGGTCGGTGCAAACTTCCCCTGCTGCCAACGCTCCTTGCGGCTCTCCGCTTCGACGATGCTGACCTTGAAGTCGCCGAGATCGATGGTCTCGCCATGCTGGAGGGTGACGGGATTCCCATGCCAGCGGCCGTTGAGATCGCCGACGGCGACATCGCCGGAGCGGGCGCCATCGGCGCGCTTGCGGGCGGCAAGGTAAAAATTTCCCGCCGGCAGGGGGATGGCAAAGGTGCCGTCGGCGGCGCTGCGCACTGCTTCGCCGTAGGAGGGGCCGATCAGCCCGGCCGATTTTTCGCTGTAGACGTAGACAAAGGCGTTGCCGACCGGCTGATTGTCATGGACGATCCGCCCCTTGACGCCGGTGCCGGCTTCGGCCACCAGGGCGCCATCGCGCCCCATCTCGCGCAGATTGAAGGGGGCGACCTCCTTGCTCCCTCCCGGCAGATCGAGGGGATTGAGGGGAGCCGCCGCCATCAGCATCCGCGTCGGTCCGCCGCTCCCTTCCACCTTCTTCTTGGCAATCAGGTAGTAGCGGCCGGTCGGCAGGGCGATGCGATAACGGCCGGCCGCATCGCTGCTGGTGGTGGCAAAGGGGAGGGTGGCGCGATCCTGCTCCTCCTTGAGATAGATCTCGATCTGGGCGCCGCTCAAGGGCTGATCCTGAAAGAGGACCGTCCCGGCAAGGCCGCTCTCCTCCCCTTTCTTGCAGGCGCTGACGCCGGCGAGGAGGGTGAGGGCAAGGAGCAGGAGTGATAAGCGGCGCAGAGCTCTTCGTTTCATGGTCGTTCCGTTGTCGGCAGAGTGAAGATCAGCAGCAGGGCCAGGGCATAGATGGCTTCGCCGCAGAGCAGGGTAATGGTGAAGCCGAAATTCATCGCCAGGATCACCGCGACGATGGCGCCGAGGACGCTGGTGGCGTTGTTGATCCCCCAGCTCCAGGGGACGAGGCTGGCGTCGTCATGGAGGAGGCGCAGCCCGAGCGGCATCGGCATCCCCATCAGCAGCCCGAGGGGGGCGAGGAGGAGGGCGGTCAGGGCGCAACGCCAGAACTCACTCATCGTCAACAGCCCGGCCAGGAGCGGCCCGAGTCCGAAGATGTAGAGATTGGAGAGCAAAAGGAGTGCCAAGAGGGCGATCAGCAGGGCGCGGCGCTCTCCGCCGCGCTGAACCTTGTCAGCGAGGAGGCTGCCGAGGCCGGAGAAGATCAGGAGGGAGAAGAGGACGATTGCCAGGGCATAGATCGGCGGTCCGAGAAAGAGGACAAAGCGCCGCATCAGACCGATCTCGATGAGCATGAAGCCGAGGCCGAGGCAGGCAAAGTAGGCGATGCGGCGCAAACTCCCCTGGCGGCGCAGGGCCGCACCCTTGAGGAGAAGCAAGGGGCCGAGGATGAAGAGGGCAACAAAACCGGAGACGACGACCAGCAGGTTGCGCAGGGTCAAAACGGCGCGATCCTCAAACTGACTCTGCTCCGGAAAGGTAAAGAGACGCAGGAAATCCGGCGTCTTGAACATGTAGTAGAAGAAGGGGCGGTCATCGGTCGTCGCGGTGATGTCGTAGGGGAAGGCGGCGTGGAAGGCGGCGCTCCCCCTGGCATTGATCAGCTTGGCAAAGGGGTTGTCACGATCAGGCTGGTCGGGGAGGAATACAATCTCGAATTCGAGGTCAGCGGCGCGCTGCCGCAGCGATTGTAACTCCTCCGCGGTAAAGGGGGAGCGTTTGAGCATGAAGTTTGCCATCCCCCGCTCCTTGATCACGGCGATGTGGGCTGCCGGGTCGCTGATCCCTTCGGCGTTGAGGAGGGCGACGCCGAGAGAGACAATCCGCAGCATCTCCCGCTCAAAGATAAAGCGGGAGATTGTCAGGATTCCGTCATCGCTGAGATGCTCCCAGTAATCGCGGAAGCCTTCGAGGGTGTAGAGGGTATTCTCCGACAGGGTAAAGGCGCCGGCGGCCGGTGCCATGCGCCCGAAGACCGCCGAGGCCTGAATGATATCGTAGCGCTCCGGGGAGCGGCGGATGAAGCTGCGTCCTTCGTCGACCGCGACCGTGATGCCGGGGCGGCGGTAAAGTTCGCCGGTAAAGGTGCCGAACCGGTCATTGACCGCTTCGACAATCAGGTTGTTGAGCTCGACTGCCGTAATCGGTGTCGCCTCCATCGCCAGAGCGGTGAGGACATCCTTGCCGCCGCCGGGGCCGATGATCAGCGCACTCGGCTTGGTCTTCAGGCTGTAGGGGAGGGCGAGGACGTTGGCGCGGAAGAAGCCGAGGGTCTTCTCCCCTTCCCAGCGATACATGGTGGTATAACCGGTATCGTCGACGACCATGCCGAGTTGTTCCGGCACCGGCCCCTGATAGGTGCGCGACAACCCCCAGGATTGATCCATCTCCTGGCTCTGGGTCGGGTAGACCGCCACCCGCGAAAAGGAGTTCCACTTGCTCCAGAGCAGGCTCGGCTCAAAGCGGCCGCGGACAAAGCGGATTTCTGCGTAGTCGTAGACCAGATTCGCGGCGCCGGCCAGGCTCAGGCCGAGAATGAGGGCAACCAGGAGAGTGCGCTGGCGGCGGGGAGTATTCGGCGGCAGAAAGAGGAGTGCGGCGATCAGACCGATGCCGGCGATTGCCAGCAGGGTGGTGATGCCGCCGAGGACCTTGAGGAGGAAGATGACGAGCAGGCAGCCGACGCCGGCGCCGGCGAGATCCCAGAAGTAAAGGCGGTTGATATCCCCCAGCCAGCGGGACAGGACCAGGGTGATGGTGATACCGCTGAAGAAGAAGGGGAGGGAGGTGAGGAGATAAAGGATGGCCAGGACCGGCAGGAGTCCCAAGGGGAGGCCGCGATCGTAAAAACCCTGCTGAAAGGGTTGATAAAAGGGTTGGTGAAAGAAGGAGAGGATCTTGAAGCCGAACTGCGGCTGCAGCCGGAAAAGGACGAAGAGGACGAAGAAGAGCGCCACCGCGAGGCCGAAGAGGAGGGCAAAGCGGGCGCAGATCGCTTCGGTCCGCTCCACCGGGAACCAGTTCGGCTTGAGGTAGACAGTGAGGGCGGCGACACCCATGCCGAAGAGGGCCAGAGAGATCGCCATTGACGCGAAGTGATACCACATGAGGACCGAGAAGATGCGGGTCAGGGCCAGTTCGTAAAGGAGGGTGGCCATGCACAAGGCAAAGAGCCCGGCGCTGATCCGTGCCGGCGCGCGTAAACTTTCGGTCATGGTTCGATCAATTCTTGAAGGGTGAGATAGTGGAGTTGCTGATCGCGGCTGCCGAGGGCAATGCCGTCCGCAAAGGCTGTCGGTCCGCCCTGGATGGCACCGGGAAAGTCGCGGCGGGAAAGGATGTTGCCGCTGATCGCGCCGATGACCCACAGAGAACCGTTGTTGTCGCCGACAATCAGGCGTTTTTGCAGGGCAAGAGGAGTGGCGTAGATCGGTCCGAAACCGTCTTTGTGCCAGATGATGGCGCCGCTGGCGGGATCGATCTTCCACAGGGCGCCGGCGGCGGTGGCAACAAAGAGCCCCTCTTCCGTAGAGATCGGCGCGGCGTAGAAACAGGTCTCCTCCAGCGCCTGCTGCCAGAGGATTGTGCCGTCGGCACCCAGGGCGCTGAGGGTGCCGGCGCGGTCGAGAATGATGATCCCCGCGCCAGCCTTGACCGGCGGATTCAACAGCGGTGCCGGGCCTTGCCGCTCCCAGAGGAGCCGGCCCTGCAGATCGAGGCACCACAGGGTGCCGTCGCCGCCGGACAGAAAGATCCGGCCCTGCTCCACAAGAGGAGTGGCCCGCAGCGGCGCCCCGGTCGCAAAGGACCAGAGTTCTGTGCCGCTCTGCGGGTCGAGGGCGTAGAGGGTGCCGTTCCAGGCAGGGACGAGGAGTTGTCCTGACGCAAGGAGGAGGCCGCCCTGACGGTGGTCGTCAGCGGCTGAGGGAGGGTAGGTAAAGGACCAGAGGCGTACGCCATTCTCCGCCGAGAGCGCAAAGATTTCGCGCCCCCAATTCTGGCCGTAGAGGCGCTCCCCCGCCACCAGAAGGGGGGCGTCGATGACTTCATTCCCGGTGCGGCTCCACCGGACTTTCCCTTCCCGGTTGATGCGCTGTACCGTTCCGTCCCAGCTGGCGACCAGGATGTCTGTATCGAGAACCTGCGGCGCTGCATCGACAAAGCCGTTGGTCGCCACGCTCCAGTGCTGCCGCAGCTGCACGGGGTCGGCAGGGCCGCAGTTCTCAAGCCAGGCGGTGGCGATGCCGACGTGAGCGCGGCCGAGGCTGGCATCCTTCTTCTGGTCGTAAATGCCGCCGGCTACCACTTCGGGAAGAGCGCTCCCCCACCAGTTGCTGCCAATTTCCAGGTCGCGGTGAAAGAAGTCGCCGAGGCGGAGATTGTCGGTATTGGCGTAGATATTATTAGCGGCGATGGTCGGAGGGCGGTCGGTCTCGAAGAGGAAGATGCCGGCGCTGTTGTGGCGGATGATATTGGCGGTGATGTCGATGGTGGCGTTACGGAAGTTGATCCCCTTGCCTTCATTGTTTTCGATGAGGTTGCGGCGGAAGATGAAGTTCCCCTGGCCGAGACGTGAACCGTCGATATTGTGGTGGATATGGCTATCCTCGACGATCGCCCTGGTAAAGTGGGCGTGCAGGGCGTGGGCTGAATCGCGAATTTCGCAGTAGCGCAGCTGCGCCTCTTTCGAGAAGTCGACGCGGATCTCCAGCCAGTCTCCCGGCTGTGGTTCCGTGGCGGCGCTACGAAAGCGGATCGGCTGGGCCGCGGTGCCGTGGGCGCGTAAGCTCCCCTCGACGATGAGCGTCCCATCCCCGAGGCCGTCCTTGTCGTCGTCGCGCCGGACAAAAGCGATGTCACTGCCGGGGGCAATGGTCAGGGTCGCCCCTTTGAAGACCTTGACCTGACCGTCGATAACGATCCGGCCGCTCCAGGTGGTATCGGTGAGGATCTCGGCGTTGTGCAGGGCGAGCGGCGCCGGCGGCAGATCTGGGCGTACGCAGCCGGCACAAAGGAGGGCAAGGAGCCAGAAGATCCGGCGCTTTACCACATCTCCTCCACCTTGACGATGATATTCTCTTTCTGTTCGCCGGTTTCAATCTTGAGGGAATGATCAGGGGTGCCGTCATAAGTGCCGTAGAGTTCGCCGGGGGCAGGCGCGCCGCCGAGTTGCTGGCGGGCGGCGAGATAATAGGTGCCGCCGTGCGGGAAGGAGAGGACAAAGACTCCCTGCGCGTCCGTCGGCTGCGACACATAGCCGGGCCGGTTGAACATCTGGGGGTCACTGTACAGGACCGCCCGCACCCCGGCGACCGGTTGCCCGGCTTGGTCGAGAATCTGGCCGCGCAGGGAGGTCTGCCCGAAGAGGGAGCTGCTGAGCAGGTCGATCTTTTCCGGGACTTCGAGGACCGGAATCGAAAGGAGGGCAACTCGACCGCTCGTGACCCGCACCGGATTCTCGGCTGCATAGCCGATATAATCACCGGAACGCAGCGGTCCCATCGCCATCCCCCCCCCCTGGCGCATGCGCGCCAGCAGATAGTAGGTGCCGGCCGGCAGGGGGAGCTCGTAGCGCCCCTCTTCGTCGCTCGGGGAGGAGACGGTGTAGCCCATCCCTTTGAGGTTGCTGCTCAGGTCGGTGTAGGCGTATACCACCGCGCCGCTCAACGGGGCGCCGTCATGGACAATGATCCCGCTTACCCCTTCTTCAATGCTGGCCGTTGCAAGGTGCGGTGCATCGGGCAGGGGGACAAGGCCGATCTTGAGGTCGGCCAGCCCTTGCGGCGGGATCGTTACCGGATTGCGACCGTAGAAAGAGAAGAGCCCCTTCCCTTTGGCGAGGAGGTAATACTCTCCAGCCGGCAGGGGAAGGGCAAAGGTTCCATCATCGGCGGTCGAGTTTGTGCAATAAGGCGCTTTTCCGCTCAGATCGGTCACGCTCGCCGGCCAGGCGGAGATTTCAATGTCACTGACTCCCTGACTGTGCAGCGAGACTTTTCCGGAAAGTCGGGGTAGAGACGCATTGTCAGGCGGTGACAGGGAACAGGCGCAGAGGAGGGCGCAGAGGAGGAAAGGGAATATTCTTTTCACCATGAAGTTGATTCACCTGTCGATGGATATTGTAGGAGCGATCTCCAGATCGCGATTATCGCAGGCGGGAGCCAGCTCCTACGGTTCAATGCAATGGCAGCGGTGTCACCGTAATAAGCAGGATTTGTTCCAATAAAAAAAGAGGGCTGTGCATGGCACAGCCCTCTTTTTCTCAGTAAAGCGGCGGAGATTATTTGACGAGTTCGGTCAGCATGTTCGGTTTCTGCAGGGCCGGCTCAATGATTTCAATGGTCTGACCGGTCTTGACCCCGGAGACCTTGGCTTCGATGCCGCTCGGGAAGACCGCGACAACATCATATTTCTTGGCGGCATTCAGACCAAAATGGGCAACCTTCGGCTCCTGGGCGCAGAAACCGGTCGAAGAACGGGTCTCGCGCAGAGAGAGGAGGGTGTTCTTGCCGTTTTCGAAGATTTTCACTTTGGTGCCGTAAGCGTCACGGTTGGAGACGGTGCCGGTCAACTTCACTTTTAGCCAGTTCTTGTCGTCCTGGGTATTTTTGTAAAGTTTGTTCGGAGCACCCCAGTTAATGACGTAAAGATCAAGGTCGCCATCATTGTCGATATCGGCAAAGGCGGTCCCTTTGGTGCGGACGGTTTCGCACTTCAGCACCGGCTGTTTGTCGACCTGGTTGGTGAAGTTCCCTTTGCCGTCATTGATATAAAGCTGGTTGGCGAGTTTGCAGTCCCCTTCGTAAAGGTCGAGGTCGCCATCGTGGTCGATGTCGCCGAAGGTCGGACCTTTGCCCCAACCGTCGTGCGAGCCCTTGATCTGGCTGCTCGATTGGGTGAAGTTCCCTTTGCCGTCATTGATGTAGAGATTGTTGGGGCCGACATAGTTGGAAACGAAGAGATCGAGGTCGCCGTCGTTGTCGATATCAGCAAAGGAAGCACCGAGCCCCCAGTTCGGATCATCGACGCCACGGGTTTTGGCTTGTTCGGTAAAGGTGCCGTTCTTGTTGTTGATGTAGAGTTTGTTCGGCTCGCCGACCGGATAGCGGCCGTTGACGACATAAAGATCCGGGAAGTTGTCGCCGTTGACGTCGGCCCAGACTCCCATCCAGCTCCAGGAACGGTCGTCGACACCGGCCATGTCAGTGACATCAGTGAAGGTGCCGTTACCGTTGTTGCGGTACAGGACATTCTTCTTGCCGACCCCGTAGTTGGCGCAGTAGATATCGAGCCAGCCGTCATTGTCGTAATCGACAAAGGAGGCACCGTAGGTAAAGGATTTCAGGCCGACGCCGGCCTTTTCGGTGACGTCGGTGAAGGTGTTGTCGCCATTGTTACGGAAGAGGCGGTTCGATTCGACTTCGTACTGACCGCCATTTGCCAGGTAAAGGTCGGCGTAGCCGTCATTGTCGAAGTCGCCGAAGACGCTCCCCATCGAGAAGCCGGGATGGTCGATCCCTTTGCCGGCTTTGGCGGTGATGTCTTCAAATTTGCCATTCCCTTTGTTGAGGTAGAGTTTGTTGGCGCCGCCTTTGTTGGAGACATAAAGGTCAATGAGTCCGTCGTTGTTGATATCCGCAAAAGCAACCCCTTTGCCGAGGCCGTCGTCCGCTACCCCCGCAGCAGTTGAGATGTCGACAAAGTCTTTTGCCGTCGCCAGGGTTGCTCCGAGGCTCAGTGCCGTCGCCAATACACATACGCACCATAGTTTTTTGCCCATAAGATGTCTCCTTTTCACCGGTAATTACGTCTTTGCAAGTTTGATCGCAATGGAAAGCCAAGAAAGAAAAGTTGGTTAGTTGTAGGATATAGCTGCTTTCCGGCTGTAGTCAAGCTGTCCCTTGCTTGTTTTCTGCCGGGCCCGATTAATTTGTGCAAAAAATAAGCCATACTAACATTGACAGGAAGTTGTCTGCCAGTTCTCATGCCTGTCGAAAGTTTATCTGACTTTGTCGGTAAAATCTATTTTATGTTGACATCGGTAAAAAAAAGAGGCTCAAGCCACCGAGGGTGATTGCGATCGCCAGAGCGCTCAGGAGGAAAAAGATCATAACCCGCAGTTTAAAGAGACCGGAGAGTGCAATGATCGCCGGCAAACTGGTGACCGGTCCGGCCAGAAGCAGGGTCAAAGCGGCGCTGTGATCCATCCCTTTTTGCAACAAGCCGGCCAGTATCGGAATCACCGGAATCTGACTCAAAGGGAGGGGGATACCGACGAGGGCAGCGACGACGACTGATGTAAAGGACTTTTGTCCGACCAGGCCGACAATCCAGTGCATCGGCAGGGTGGTGACGATGATCGCTTCGAGGACGATGGCGAGGAGGAGATATTTGCCGGTAAAGAGTCCGGCATCGAGGGTGCGGTCGAGGATGAAACGCCAGCGCTTCTCCCGCGGCTGGATTGTCATCGTCTTGACCGGGATATTGTGCTCCCGCCCGATCTCGTAGGCGCTGGCGAGGGTGCCGTCATCGTGATAACTGGGGGCGAAGCGCAGCAGGTTCCCGGTCAGAAATCCCTGTCGTTGCAAAAGCAGGGTCATGCTGCCGACGCCGAGACCGAGGAGGGTGGCACCGCCGAGTTTGAGCCAGGCCCAATCGGGTCCCAGTCCCTGCCAGGTGAGGAGAAAGGCGTCCGGCGACATGGTCGGCGAGGTTGCCAGCAGGGCTAAAATGGGGGCGAGGGGGGTCCCCATCATCGCCAGGGAAATGATGATGGGGAGGATGCCGCAAGCGCAGAGGGGGGAGACCAGTCCGACCAGCACCGCCAGGACCACGCCGGTCATGCCGTGCCGGTTGACCGAGTTGCGGATGCGCATATCGAGGCGATAGCCCTTGATGATGCCGACGAGCAGGATCGAAAGGAGAAAGAACCACCACATCTGGGTGATTTCATCGACGATCACCGCCAGCATCTGCTGCAAAAGCCCGCTCGTCATCAGTTCAGCCCCGGGCCGTCAGCAAGATCGGCGGGCAACGCCGTTGCGAAGGACATCAACTCTTCATCCGGCAGGATCCAGAGCTTTTGCAGCAACTCTTCGAGAAAGAGCTCCTTGGACGTCAGTCGCTGCTGCCGTTCTGTCGTGGCGAGGCGCGCTTCTTCTTTTAGAAAGGCGAGGTCGAGGGTGCGATAGGTGCCGGCGAGCTGCAGGGCTTGTGGGCTCAATTCAGCAAAGAGTCCGCATCCGTCATTATTCTGCAACCAGAGGGCGTGACGTTCCCGGGCAACGATCCGTAGTGTTCCCGCAGCTTGGCTACAACCGGTCATGACGCTGATGCCGTCGGCGGCACAGGTAGCGATGAAGTAGGTTGCCAGCAGCGGTGGTCGGCCGAAAAACAGCTGGCGTGCCGCAAAGCCGAGGCGGCCGCCGAGGGTGCTCATCGGACAGCGGTGGCCGTGAATTTCGTAGATTTCGGCAAAGAGCTGGTGCGGGGGAAGGCCCATGGGGATTGATTCCGACCGGAAGGGGGGAGAGATCCCTCCCGGAGGTGAGGCGTTCAATCAGAACTCGTAATGGTGCGGGCAGTCGGTCTCACGGATCTCGTAGTATTTGGCGGTCATATCCGGGGTGAGGAACTGCCGGACCTCCTTGAGAGAGCGGCGGAAGTGCTCCATCGTCACCAGGGGGGCATCGGTCTTGATCGCATTGATGGTGGCGCGCTTGCACAGGCTTTCGATATCCCAGCCGACATACCCTTCGCTGGCGAGGGCTAACTCTTCGCGATCGATGTCGGCAGAAAGGTTCGGCATCTTGTCGAGATAGATGTCGAGCATGCCGCGGCGATCGATAGCCGTCGGCGGGTGAACAAAGACCTTACGGTTAAAGCGCTTCTTCTCCTTGATCAGGGCCTGATCGACGGTGTCGATGCGGTAGCAGGAGCCGAGGAGCATCACCCCTTCGACTTTGTTGATCCGGTCGACCTGTTCGATAAAGAGGCGGGTCAGATCTTTGTCAGCAAAGGTCGGCGGGACCGCCCGCAGATTACCGGGGCTCCATTCGTAGTCGCAA
>JAXMLA010000321.1:0-5017 GCA_034370465.1 Desulfuromonadales bacterium | reverse complement strand
CTGCCACAAGCACAAGAGATCAAAGGGGTGCTGGGAAGGCATGTCTTGATTATAGAGAAGCCGTACAGTCCGGAAACGTTATTACAGAGGGTCCGCAACTTACTCGATACACCTTAAAGCCTGAAATTTCAGGTCGGGTCGACGCAGTAAATTGTCGGAGGATGGGTGGCAGCAGGAATCCAGATAGAGAGGTGCAGAGATGATGGAAGAAACAATTTCCCCAAAAAGATTAACCGTGCTCTTCGTCGATGATGAACGACAATTATTGGAAATGCTCCTTTTGCATTTCAGTACCAGTGAATTCAGGGTGGTCACTGCCGATAACGCCATTGATGCCCTGGATTACCTCAATAATATGGAGATCGACATCGTCCTGACCGACATTCGCATGCCCGGCATGGATGGCCTCGCTCTGGCGAAAAAGATCGATGAGCGCTTTCCGGGCATCCCGGTGTTGATCATGACCGCTTATTCGGAGGTCGACGTGGCCGTGAGTGCCATCAAGAGCGGCGCCTTCGATTTTATTATGAAACCGCTCAATCTCGATTATCTGACCCATTCCCTGAACAAGGCAAAGATGTATTGCGAGATGCAAACCATCGAAAAGAATTACAAGCTGTCACTGGAAGCGGATGTGCAAAAGAAGACCGCCGAGTTGCAGAATTTAAATAGCGAAATTATCCACCGCCTGACCGTCGTTGCCGAATATCGCGACACCGATACCGGCATGCACAATCTGCGCATCGGTCACTTTGCCGGGCTCATCGCCAAGACGATCGGCATGTCTCCCGAGTTCATCGAAAGGATCACCCTGGCCAGTTCCCTGCATGACATCGGCAAGGTGGCGATTCCTGATGGCATTCTCCTCAAGCCGGGGGCGTTGACTCCCGAGGAGTTTGCCACCATCAAGCAGCATTCCCGGATCGGCGCCAGGATGCTGGCGGGCTCGGCGCACCCCGTGATCCAGATGGCCGAGATCATCGCCCTCAACCACCATGAGCGCTGGGATGGCACAGGATATCCGAACGGATTGGTGGCAGATGAAACTCCGATGGAGGGGAGAATCGTCATGCTCGCAGATCAGTACGATGCTTTGCGCAGTAATCGTCCCTACAAGTCCGGATACGACCATGAAACGACTTGTCATATCATTCTTCATGGTGACAACCGGACGATCCCCGAACACTTTGATCCGAAAATTCTTCAGGCATTCCGAGATACTCATGAAATTTTTGATAAGATTTATGCCGGACGTATCGAGAATCTCAATAATTAAAGCTGTGCCAAACCTTGGCAGGTCGGGCCGTCCCGAAAAACGCCAGAAACGGAGCCTCTATGCAAGGGACAAAGGCGGTTAGTAACGATTTTACGTTGTGGTTCCAGATCAAATTTTGCCTGGTGATGCTCGCTGGTTTTGCCGTTACCAGTCTCTTGATCTATCTCTATTTCAGGCATGGTCTCGGCGACAGCTACTCCGAAGCACTGACCACCCTGACCAGGGTGGAAGAGGCGCTGCCGCGTGCTCTGCAGGTGACCTTCCTTGTTCAATCGCTGCTGATATTTCTCTTCTCTTTGGCGATCAATCTCTTCATTTCTCACAAAATTGCCGGTCCGATCTATCGCTTTGAACATACCTTGCGCTGCATCGATGCCGGTGACCTGCAGCATGTGGCGAGAACTCGTGACAGCGACCAGATAAAATCGATGGTCTCGGCCTTGAATCGATTGGTTGCGTCTTTGCGTCATCGTTACACCGCGTTGCAGGACGTTGAACAGGAACTCAACCAGATCATTAGGCAGCAGAAAAATGGCGAGAGCCCAGATTCCCGGAGACTCCAGCAGCAGATTGCTCATCTCCGTGCTCAACTCGGCAATTGCCATGATCGGAGGGTGGATGAATGAACCGAAAATGTCTGTTACTGGTGATTATCGGCTTGTCTGTCTGGGGGGGAAGCGCCCTTTGGGTCGCCTCGTCATCGCGCAATCCCCATGATTTTGCGGAACAATGCGAAACCTGTCATTTTAAGGTCCCGCAACGGGCCGGGGAAGAGCTCCGTTTCAACTACGATATCGATTATGTTTGTAACTATTGCCATGAAATCCCGGGGAAGAATTCCCATCCCAGTCAGATGGTGCCGAGCATGTCGATGCCGGCAGGATTTCCTCTCGATTGGCAGGGGCGGATGACTTGTGCCACTTGCCATGATCCGCATCTCGAAAATTGGGGGGTCAACCGGGCGCTGCTGCGGGGTGGCGGGGTCTCCGGGCGACTCTTTTGCGCCCTTTGTCACGATGAACTTGAGCAACCCGGTTCGCAGCATCGGATTGCCGAGATTGTTCATGCAAAGAATGCCCTGACCCCGAGCCATGAGGAGATCAACAGCATTCTTGACCCGGTCTCCCTCGAATGCATCAGTTGTCATGATGGCGCGGTCGGCAAGGCGATGAACGTCCGCCTCGCCGGGGAAGCAACCTTGACCTTCACCGGGCGCAACATGGACCATCCGATCGGTATGAATTACCGGGAGGCAGCCCAATACAGCAATAAATTGCATCCGGTCGACAGCCTTTCGCCGCTGATTATTCTCGTCGATGGCAAGGTCGGTTGCAGTTCCTGTCATAATCCCTACTCCCATGAGTTGATCATGCTCGCCATGAGCAACAAAGGGAGCGCCCTTTGCCTGCAATGTCACAATAAATAGGAGGATGACGATGTTATCGTGGAAAAAAGACCCGCGGCGACGGCAGTTTTTTATAAAAAAAGAGTTTCAGGGCAAGTTTATTCTCCTCTTTGCTCTCTGCGTCATCGGCCCGGCCAGTCTCTCGGTCGCGGTCCTTTATTGGCAGGCCCGTCAGCAACTGGAGAAATATCTCTTCTCTTCCCATTTGAAAATCACCCATACCGGGGAGATTTTCAGCGCACTGATGATCAGGATCAATCTCATCAACGCGACGCTGATCGTTGTGCTGGTCATATTCCTCTCCCTTTATATTTTCCATCGTTTAAATATGCATTTTTTGCGAATGGAGAGCCGCTTCGATGCCATGGGCCAGGGCGATTTTTCTCCGTTACCGCAGCCGCAGAGCCGGTTCAACGAAGTCTCTAACCTCATCAACCTTGCCGAGCAGACCCGGCAGAATTACCGTGAACGCTATCGAAATATGGAAGCGCTGCTAAGCAGGCTGGAGGAAAGTCTCAAGAAGAACGCAAGCGGCACCGAGTTAAGTGAACACGCAAAAGGATTGGCCGAGCAACTCCAAGGGGTGAGCCTGCCGGAAGTATCGACAAAGGAAGGGAGTGATCAGGATGTCTGAAAGTATGCGCAGTGTCCTCCTCATTGAGCCCGCTGCAGCCCCCCGTGAAGAGTTGGCAGGACGGTTGCGCAAGGAGATTGACTGCGTTGTCCATGCTGTCGGCAGCCCTGGCGAAGCCGCTGAAATCCTTGCGGAAGGCGGGGTTTGTGTGCTGATCATCGGCCGCGACGTCCCTCTTTACAAAAGCCTGCCCTTCCATCAATTTCTCCTTTCTCATCACAGTCAGGTCCTGGTGCTGCCGGTCGTCCCTTTGGGTGATCAGGAGGAAATTGCCCAGGTTCTGCGCGCCGGGGCTTTCAGCTATATCAACTCCCCCTATAATTTTACAGAAGCGGTGATCGTCACCGCCCGGGCCCTCTATTTTTATGACCTCCTGATTCATCAGGAGAAGCGCGGCGCCAAGGTTCGTAAATCCGACGGCTTTTATGGAATCATCGGCAAATCCCCGCAGATGAAGGAGATCTTCGAGCTGGTCGATAAATTGGCGGATGATATCAGCACGGTGTTGATTCAAGGCGAGAGTGGGACCGGCAAGGAACTGGTTGCCCGGGCCCTGCATGCCCACAGTCACCGCAGCCTGAAAAACTTTGTGCCGATCAACTGCGCCGCGATCCCGGAAGACCTGCTCGAAAGTGAGCTCTTCGGTTACCGCAAGGGCGCCTTTACCGGTGCCCTGCTCACCAAGGTCGGGCACATTCAGTATGCCGATGGCGGCACCCTCTTTCTCGATGAAATTGGCGATATGCAGCCAAATCTTCAAGCCAAGTTACTGCGGGTGATTCAGGACCGGACCTTTGTACCGGTCGGGGGATTGGAGCCGGTGCCGGTCGATGTCCGGATCATCGCCGCCACCCATTGTGACCTTGAGGCCGAGGTTGCAGCCGGCCGCTTCCGTGAGGATCTTTATTATCGGCTGAGTGTTATCCCTCTGACTCTGCCGCCGCTGCGTGAACGCCCCGGAGATATTCCTCTGCTCCTCGATAAATTCGTTCAGATCTTCAACCGCAACCGCACCGCCCGACTGCAAGGCTTTACGCCGGAAGCCCTGGCCACCCTGCGCACTTACCCTTGGCCGGGGAATGTCCGCGAGCTGGAGAATCTCGTGCAGCGGCTGGTGGTCATTTACGGTGGCCGGACGATTGGAGTGAGTGAGCTCCCCGCTAAATACGCCCCGTCCCGTCCTGTTATGGCGTCCCCTCTCGACTCGACAATGACGGATGTCTTCGAGATCGGTCCGGAGGGCATCGACTTTGATGCCGTCATTCATGAACTCGAAGACAAGCTTATCCGCAAGGCTTTAGAGCTGACTTCCGGCAACAAAAAGGACGCCGCCCGCCTCCTCCATCTCAATCGCACCACCCTCCTTGAGAAGATCAAGAAGAAAGGGCTCGATCTCCCGTAGCTCCTTTTGCTCCCGGGCCGCGACCGTCGTCGCGGCCCTCCTTTGGATGCTGAAGAGTCAATATTCCGTTGACTCGATTTTTCCCCCCGCGCTCGCCCTGTTTCTCCCCTTCCTCTGCCAATTCACTGTGATTCCTGGTTGTTGCCGCGGATTTCGGGTTACACCCGCCTCATTTCTCCTTTCGCTGCGGGTCAAAAGATTGACCTGCGCCGGAGTGCCTGGATCGCATGAATGCAAATAACTCATAAATTACAAGTAGTTATTTCGTTGGAATGGAAGTCGCAATGAAGTGTGGTAACA
>JAXMLA010000320.1:0-1694 GCA_034370465.1 Desulfuromonadales bacterium | reverse complement strand
ACGCCTGACCTATGATAAATAGTCTCGCCTGACGCGTTCCTGCAGTTCTACCGCCTCGGCCGTTTTCTTCCTCAAACATTCACGAAAGCAGTATCCAGGGAGGTAAGAAATGAAAAGGATATCGGGATGGTTTCTTGTTTTGGTCCTGATAGTCACTTTTATGACTATCTTTAGTGGTTTGGCCGTAGCGCAGAGCGGGGAAATAAAAATCGGGATCATTGGACCAATGGCCTTCACCCCTGGCGAGCACATGTGGCATGGGGCAAAGCTTGCGGAGGCGGAAATCAATGCCCGGGGGGGAATCTCCGTAGGAACGAAAAAATACACCGTAAAGGTGTTAAAGATCGACAGCAACGAAGAACAGAGCGTTCCCGACGCGGCGAACGCCGTGGAACGGGCGATCACCTATGACAAGGTGGATTTTCTGATCGGAGGGTTCCGGACCGAGGCAGTCTTTGCCATGCAGGATGTGGCAATGGACTACAAAAAGATATTCATCGGCATCGGGGCCGCCCATCCCGAGCTGTGTGCCCGGGTGACGGGCAATTATGACCGCTATAAATACTGGTTCCGGGTTACCCCGGTAAATTCCAATTACCTGGGACAGATCATTTTCGTCCTGGTGGGAATGGTGGGCGATGTGGTGACCAAGCAACTGGGGATTGCGGAACCGAAAGTCGCGGTTATCGCCGAAAAGGCCGTCTGGGCTGATCCTGTGGTCGAGGCGGCCAAGACCGTTCTGCCGGGCATGGGGATGGAATTGGCGGGAATCTGGCGACCATCCTTCAAGGCGACGGATGTTACGGCCGAGCTTACGGCCATCAGAGGTTCGGGCGCACATATAATCTTTACCGCCTTTGCCGGGGCGGTGGGGATTGTCTATGCCAAGCAGTGGGGCGAACTCAAGATTCCCGCCGCCTCGGTAGGAATCAACGCCGAGGCCCAGAAGGCGGGTTTCTGGAAGGCCACGGGCGGGCTGGGCAATTATGAGCTGACCGCCAACGCCCTGGCCAGGGTAAAAATTACCCCCAAAACAATTCCCTTTCACGATAAGTTCACTAAAAATTATGGAGATTTCCCCCATTATACCGCCGTGGGCGCCTATGACGGGATCAATCTCCTGGTTGGCGCCCTGGAACGGGCGAAGGTCCTCGATCCCGACCGGGTGGTCACGGAAATGGAGAAGTCCGATTTTACCGGCGTTGCGGGAAGGCTCGTGTTCAGCAAGGACCATGACGTAACCTGGGGACCGGGCTATATTACCTCCGTGGGCACCCAGTGGCAAAACGGCAAGCTCCAGTGTGTATGGCCGGTGCCGGAGTACGGCTGGCAGGGGATAAAATATGAGGGATCGACAAATTATAAGCTGCCGCCCGCCCTCATCGAGAAGTGGAAGAAAAAAAGGTGAAAACTCCTGTCGCAACGCAGGTTCACGGTTCAAGGTTAAAGGGTTCACGGTTCATGCCGACTTGATGATTCCTTAATTCATCGCCAGGCCCCTGTGATCCGGTAGGGCATTGTTCGCTGAGGTTTGACAACAATGGAAGAGGGAGGAAAGGGCAAGGATGAAGCGGTGCAGGAATTGCCTGAACTTTGCCGGCAGATTAAGGAATGGGATGCCCTGCAGCATGAACACTTGCAGGTAAAGAAGGAGCTGAAGGCCAGCGGGGAAAGGTATAAAACGATACTGGAAA
>JAXMLA010000319.1:0-15491 GCA_034370465.1 Desulfuromonadales bacterium | reverse complement strand
TGCGGATGGTTAGTCGATGCGGGAGATCTCGTGCTTCTTCATCAGGGCGTAAAGGCGGGAGGGAGAGAGGCCGGAGAGTTGACAGGCATGGCTGATGCTCCGTTCGGAACAGCTAAAAAGATCGTGCAGATAGCTCTTTTCGGCATCATTGTAGATCGCTTCCCGATAGTCGTGCAGCTTGGGCAGAGCATAAACCGGGCTCTTCTCCGCATGGGGGTGGGAATGACCGGTCTGTGCCACAGTTGCCCGCGTGACCTGTATACGGATATTGAGGGGGAGATGCTTCGGGAAGAGGGTCGGTTCGGCCTGCGCCGCAGCGAGGGTCTGCTCCATGCAGTTGACCAGTTCACGGACATTACCGGGCCAGGGATAGCCGGTCAGCGTTTCAAGAAATTCCGGGGAAAACCCTTTCGGCGCCAGACCATAACGTAAACTAAAGCGATCAGCATAAAAACGCGCCAGTTGCTGAACATCCTCGTGTCGCTCACGTAGCGCCGGCAGTTCGATACAATACGATTTGAGCCGAAAAAGGAGATCGGCACGAAACTGGCCACTCTCCACCATCTTTTCCAGCTGGCGATTGGTCGCGGCCACCAAGCGAAAATCGCTGACCAACTCCCGCGCTCCTCCGAGCGGACGAAAACGCCGCTCCTGGAGAACCCGTAAAAATGTCTTCTGCAGAGTCAGTGGCAGTTCGCCGACTTCATCGAGAAAGAGCGTGCCGCAGTGTGCCTGCAGCACCAAGCCGTCACGGGCTTTGTCGGCGCCGGTAAAGGAGCCCTTTTCATGGCCGAAGAGGAGACTCTCTACCAGGGTCTCCGGCAGGGCCGTACAATCGACGACGACGAAATTTCCGCGGCGGCGCTGGCTGTTTTCGTGAATAGCGCGGGCAAAGAGCTCTTTACCGGTGCCGGTTTCGCCGAAGAGACAGACATTCACCTCGCTGCCGGCCGCCTGGGCGACCTGATCGAGACAGGTCTGCAATTTTGGACTGTGACCGACAATCTTCTCGCGTTGCAGAGCAGCAACACTCTGCCTGCCGGCAACCGCCAACTTTTCCTGACGGTATTGCAGGGCACGCTCCAGCGACAGGACGATATCCTTCACCGATGAATTCTTTTCAATATAATCCCAGGCACCGCTCTTGATCGCCAGCTCGGCGCCGTTAGGGTCGCCGAAGCCGGTCATGATGATCACCTCGGGAGCCAGCGGCAGAGCTTCGATCTTCGGTAAAAGGTCGAGACCATTGCCATCGGGCAAGCGCACATCAAGAAAGATGACATCGCAGGCTTGCGCCGTCGCTTGCCGCAGGCCCTCGAGCAGAGTCAAAGCCCGACTGGCATCGTGACCTTTACCACTCACCAGCCGGGTCAGAGTCGTGCAGATCAGCTCGTCATCATCGATGATCAGGATTCTGGCCATAAAAGTTTCTTTCGTGAGGGATCCATTTAATCAAGCAAGCGCCGGATGACGCGGGTCATTTCCTCCCTTTCAAAGGGCTTGGTGACCAATTCGCGGATGCCGATGGCGCGGGCGCGCTCGAGAGAGACCCGCGAATGACCGGAAACCCCCATCCCCGAACAAAGGATGATCGGCAGATCGGCCCGCAGCGCCAGCATCTCGCGCGCCAGCATCTCCCCGGTCAAATGAGGCATGGTCTGATCGGTGATCACCAGATCGAAACTCTCCGGATCGGCGCGAAAGAGTTTGAGCATCTCCGAACTGTCCGTGCCGGCGACAACATCATAACCGAGGCGCTCCAGCATCTTCTTGCCGGCAAAGACAATATCTTCTTCATCATCGACCAGAAGAATGCGTTCATTTCCACCGCGGGCCGGCAGATCGACCGGCAGCGGCAAAGGCGGTTCGACGCAGAAGATTCGCGGCAGGAAAACCTCGAAAACACTCCCCTTCCCCACCTCACTCTCGACCGTCAGGGTGCCGCCATGACTCTTGACAATGCCGTGTACCACCGACAGACCGAGTCCGGTCCCCTTGCCGCGCCCTTTGGTCGTATAAAAGGGATCAAAAATCCGGTCCATCACCGCCCGCTCCATACCGTGGCCGGTGTCTTTAACCGTCATCTTCAGATAGCTGCCCGGATGGAGAGTCGGGTAAAACTGTGCTTCCTTCGGAGAAATCTTGACGTCCGTGAGCCGGACCTCCAGGATGCCGTCCTGATCCTGCATGGCATCGGCAGCATTGGTGCAGAGGTTGAGAATGACCTGGTGCAACTGCGAGGGGTCGGCCGGGACCGGTCCCAGGTTGTCAGCAATCACCTTGCGGATTTCGATGGTTGTCGGCAGCGACGCCCGCAGCAGCAAAAGACATTCATTGACCACCTTCTCCACCTGCACCGGCTGACGCTCCTGATCGGCCTGGTGGCTGATGGTCAGGATCTGCTTGACCAGATCCTTGCCGCGGAGACCGGCTTTCAGGACGATCTGGAGATGTTCGCGCAACGGGTTGTCTTCACCGACATCATCCAGAGTCATCTCGGTATTGGTGATGATGGCCGCAAGGATATTGTTGAAATCGTGGGCGATGCCTCCGGACAGGGTCGCGATCGCCTCCATTTTCTGGGCACTGCGCAACTGTTTTTCCAGCTGCACTTCGTGGGTGACTTCCCGCATGATGGCGACATAGCGGGTCTCCGCATCCGAGAGGCGCTGCACCGGCGCAATGTTGACGTCAACCTCATAACGGCCGCCGTCAGCGCGCTGGTTCACAAAGCGCCCGCTCCGACCGGCACCAAGCTTGATGGTCTCTTCCATCGCCCGCTTGAAATTGTTATTCAGCTTGCAGCAGTCGAGGCTGTAGAGACTGGCGCCGATGACCTCCTGGCCAGTGATGCCACAGGTCGCTTCAAAAGCGGGATTAATATAAAGAGTTTTTCCGGCGGCATCGAAGATCAGCACCCCGTCGCTCGCCTGTTCAATCACTGCCGCCAGCAAACGATTCTCCTCCTTGACCCCTTTTTGCTCGGCATGAAAGCGAATCCCCTTGATGGCGTAAGAAAGATCGGCGCTTAACTCTTCGAGGAGTTTGATCTCTTCCTGATTGAAAGCATCAACCTCCGCCGCAAGAATGACCAATCCGCCAAAGACCTCGTGGTCGTTCCACAACGGGAGGGCAATCGCCGAGGCATAACCGTTTTGCAGTGCTTCCTGTCGCCAGGGGCGGAATTCCGGCTGAGTCTTAATATTCTGCACGACTGTCGTCTTACCGGTGCGGATCGCGTTTCCTGCCGGCCCCTGACCATGCCGGCTGTCATCCCATTTCACCTGCAAGCGCTGGAGATAGCCATCATCATGTCCCCAGTACGCCACCGGCTCGACAATCTTATCCGGCGTCTGCCGGGCAAAACCGACCCAGGCGAGGCGATAGCCGCCGACTTCGACAAAGATGCGACAGATGACCTTCAGCAACTCCTGCTCTTTGCTGTACCAGGTGATCACTTTGTTGCATTCGCTGAAGACTTTGAGGGAGCGGTTGGCCCGATTCAGGGAGTCCTGCGAGCGCTGAATGGCGCCTTCCCGCCGGCGCATCAACAGATAAAGGAGCTGCGACGAAAGGACGATAAAGACCCAGGCATTGATGATTTTACTACGCTGGAAATGGACGGGATCGGTCAGGAAGGCGGCCAGGAGATAGTCGGAGAAGAAGACCCAGATTCCACCGAGCAGGGTGTAAGCCAAGGCAATAGTGAAGGGAGTCAGCCGTAATCCCAGTCTCTTCTCGATCATCGCTATCTCGAAGGTTGGTTATCGTCCGTTAAGTCACCCTGCTGCCGACACCAACTTTCAGTGCGAATTGACAACATTAATTAAAAATTTATCATTCAAGGCAACAATGTCAAGCGGTCCGAAAGCAAAGAGAATTGCAAATGGGATCCATGCTATAGTCGTTCAGCTCGAATAGAATCATCAGGAGGTCCCATGCGCCATTTATGTTTCTCAACGTTTTTACTTGTGCTCGTCAGCTTATTCGCAACCGGCTGCATTGTTAAGGTTCAGCCGGTCCCGGTTCTGGAAGTCCATCCCCTCAAAGTCAAGCTACACCATTAAAAGATCTACATCACTTTCACAGGAGAATTATCATGATCCGTTCACTTACCCTTCTTGCCCTCACCGCTTTTCTTCTTTCGACTCTGGCCGGCTGCATCGTCGTCGATGGTCATCACCGGGGAAATATGCCCCCCGGTCAAGCCAAGAAGATGAAGTACTAAATCCACGCAGCAGGAAATCGGATGGGGTCGGCCTCCCTGGACTTTTCGGCTTGTGCTGTTAAAATCTGAATTCCGGTAGATACCCAATCTATTCCACGAAGGAGAATGACGATGAGACGCACAATTTGGCTGTCAATTCTAGCCGCCGTAGTAATCACAGCAGGAGGCTGCAAGCAACAGGAAACAGCCCCTCCGCCAGCACCGAAACCGGAGCCAGTCGTCGCCGCTCAGCAGGAACCGGCCGCTCCGGTCCTACCGCCACCGGTCGTTGCGGAGACGACTCCTCCCCCCGCAACCTCAGTCAAACCCGCCCCGCCGGCACCCGTAAAGACGGTGCCAGCCGAGACGAACACGGTTGCACCGCCGCCAACACCACAACCAGCGCCGGCGGTTGCGGTGCCGCCGCCTCCGGCTCCGAAACCGGCAGTCACTCCCGCGGCCGCCCCCCCGACGGTGATCTATAAAGCCACCAACGGCAATGTAAGCTTTAATCACCAGCAGCACGCCGCCAACAATGTTTGCAGCAGTTGTCACCCTGCCGGAGCGCCGGCCAAGATTGTCCTGGGAAAGGACAAGGCGCATCAACTCTGCAAGGAATGTCATCAGCAACAAGGGGCCGGACCCACCCAATGCACCGGATGTCATAAAAAATGATGAATATAAACCAGCCGCCAACCCATCCTCAGGGTTGGCGGCTTTTTTTATCGTTTAGCAATAATCCAGACCGCGTGGACGATGCCTGGGATATATCCTAAAAGGGTCAGAAGGATATTCAACCAAAAGGCGCCGCCGATCCCCACCTGAAGAAAAACTCCCAGGGGGGGAAGAAGGATCGCTATAACAATTCTAAAAAAATCCATCGCCCCCCCTTAAGTGCTTAATCCCGTTTTCGTGGCGTTTTGCAAGGCAAATTCCCAGTTAATCAGCTTGTCGAGCACGGCATTGACATAGTCGGCACGGCGATTCTGATAATCCAGATAATAAGCATGCTCCCACACGTCAATGGTCAACAGTGGCTTCATCCCGGTCGTCAAAGGTGTTTGGGCATTGGCCGTCTTGACGACCTTGAGCTTGTCACCATACAGAACCAGCCAGGCCCAGCCACTGCCGAATTGCGAAACAGCCATTCCGGCCAACTCCTTCTTGCAACCATCGACACTGCCAAAAGAAGCCGCCATCATCTCTTTCAGGGCGGCAGGTGGCTCCCCTCCCCCGTTGGCTTTCATGCTTTGCCAATAAAACGTGTGGTTGCAGATTTGCGCCGCATTATTGAAAATCGGCAGTGCTTCTTCCCGTTCGGCCGTAACGGCAACCAGTTTCTCCAGAGTCAGCTCGGCGTAGTCTGTTCCTGCGACCAGCTTGTTCAGGTTGTCGACATAGCCCTGGTGATGCTTGCGGTAATGAAATCCGATTGTGTTTGCTGTAATGACCGGATCCAGAGCATTTTCGTCATAAGGAAGTGGAGGTAAGAGATAGGGCCACTTGGTTTCATTCATTTCAGCCTCCTGCGGTTAGGGGTTGGTGGCGACGAGGCGCCTGGAAAATGACCAGCAAAGCGACCTCATGAGTTGAGGAAGGTCAGCATCGACGTTAAGCTGTTCCTTACAAGGTGTCAGCTTATAACTCCACCCGCTTTAGCCGCAGCGAATTGGTGATCACGGAAACGGAGCTGAAGCTCATGGCTGCGGCGGCGATCATCGGCGACAGGAGTACCCCGAAAAATGGATATAGAACACCTGCGGCAATCGGCACCCCGGCCGAGTTGTAAAAGAAGGCGAAGAACAGGTTCTGGCGGATATTGCGCATGGTCGCCCGGCTTAATCGTCTGGCTCTGACGATACCTCGCAAATCACCCTTGACCAGGGTAACGCTGGCGCTCTCTATCGCCACATCGGTACCGGTGCCCATGGCGATGCCGACGTCGGCCTGTGCCAGCGCTGGAGCATCGTTGATGCCGTCACCCGCCATGGCGACGATATGTCCCTCGGCCTGAAGCTGCTTGATCAGGTCGGCCTTCTGTTCCGGCAATACCCCGGCATGAACCTGGTCGATCCCAAGGTTGGTAGCAACGGCATTGGCGGTGATCTGGTTATCGCCGGTCATCATCACGATCTTGATACCTTCGCCATGCAGGTCGCGAATGGCTTCGGCGGTAGACTCCTTGATGGGGTCGGCGACCCCGATCAAACCGGCGGCCTTGCCGTCAATGACAATCAGCATGACGGTCTGGCCTTCGGCGCGCTGCCTGTCCGCCTGTTGCGAAAGCTTTGCCGCGCTGATGCCCAGACTTTCCAGCAAAGCTGCGTTGCCTGCCGCCACTGAACGTCCGGCAACCTCTCCGCTGACGCCTTTCCCGGTCACAGACTGGAAATTGCCAGCTTTGACCAGCGTAAGGCCCTTTTCTTCAGCACCGCGGACAATGGCTTCCGCAAGGGGGTGTTCGCTGGCCCGTTCGAGGCTGGCGGCCAAACGCAAGAGTTCATCTTCGGTAAAACCTGCTTCGGCATGAACTGTGACCAGTTTCGGTTTACCGACCGTCAGTGTCCCGGTCTTGTCCACGACAAGCGTATCGACTTTCTCCATGATCTCCAGCGCCTCGGCGTTCTTGATCAGGACTCCGGCGGTTGCGCCGCGACCGGTCCCCACCATGATGGCAATCGGGGTTGCCAATCCGAGCGCGCAGGGACAGGCGATGATCAGCACCGCAACGGCATTGATCACGGCATGGGCCAGACGCGGCTCCGGTCCCCACATCCACCAGACAATAAAGGTAAGGACGGCAATTCCCACCACAGCGGGAACAAAATAACCGGCCACCACATCGGCCAGTTTCTGGATCGGTGCCCGCGTACGCTGAGCTTTGGCCACCATATCGATAATTTGGGCCAAAAGCGTGTCAGCACCGACCTTCTCCGCCCGCATCAGCAAACTACCGGTGCCGTTGACGGTCGCGCCGATCAGCTTATCGCCATTGGACTTTGCTACCGGTATCGATTCACCGGTAACCATGGATTCGTCGATGTTACTGGCGCCGTCGGTGACCGTGCCATCGACCGGCACCTTATCGCCGGGCCGCACCCGCAGGGTATCGCCGGGCTGGACCTGCTGCAGCGGGATATCCTCTTCCGTGCCGTCATCCCGGACAATGCGGGCCGTATTCGGGGCAAGGCCGAGCAGCATCCGGATAGCCGCGTTGGTTCGTGAACGCGCGCGCAATTCAAGAACCTGCCCCAGCAGAACCAGAGTGGTAATCACTGCCGCGGCCTCAAAATAGACGGCCACCAGACCGCCGTGCATCTGCATGACGGGCGGAAATAGACCGGGAACCAGAAGCGCCACCATGCTGTAGCTCCAGGCAACCGAGACACCAAGGGCGATCAGGGTGAACATGTTGAGATTCCAGGTGCGGATCGATTGCCAGCCGCGCACAAAGAACGGCCAGCCGCCCCAGAGGACTACCGGGGTCGCCAGCACACATTGAATCGACTGAACCGTCTGCATGGAGAGCGACTCCGGCAGCCAGGCGGGCATCATATCGGCAATCATGGCCAGGAAAAAGACCGGCAGAGTCAGCGCAGTGCAGACCCAGAAGCGCCGGCTCATATCGATCAGCTCTTCGTTTTTTTCTTCACCGCTGGAGGTAACTGCTTCCAGAGCCATGCCGCACTTGGGGCAACTGCCGGGATGGTCCTGAATCACTTCCGGATGCATGGGGCAGGTGTAAACGGTTTTTGTTGCAGACGCCAGAACTCCGAGCGGCTCCAGCGCCATCCCGCATTTCGGACAGGAGCCCGGTCCTTCCTGCTGGATTTCCGGATGCATCGGACAGGTATAGATCCCTCCACCGGATTTCTTTTCAAGAGGCGGGGCGATCTTCTTCTCCAGATACTGTTCCGGGTGCTCCTTGAATTTCTGCAAGCAATGGTCACTACAGAAAAAATACTGATTTCCCGCATGGGAATACGAGTATTCTGCGTCAGGTGATACCGTCATGGCGCAGACAGGATCCGTGAGCTGATCTTTTACTGTCGTTGGTTGATTACGCATTTATTCAACCTCCACTTGGGCGGCTAACGAGCCGGGAATATCTCCGGCAACAGTTTTTAAGTGAGACACTACCGGGCCTTCAAAACTGCCAGCGCAGACCGCCGCCCCAGCCGAAGCGGGAATGCCATTGGCCGATCAAGGAAAAATTCCTGGACAGCAGATAGCTGCTCCCCGCCCGGGTTTCCCACTTTTCCCCGGTGTCATATTCAGTCTCTGCAAATATCGCCAGTCGCGGCGTGAGTTCCAGGTGCTTGTCGACGGCAAACTGAAATTCACCGGCGGTGTCCACCCACACTCGCGAACCGATATTGAGGGGTAACAGGTAGCGCAGGCCGAAAATGCCTTCGTGTCTTTCGGAGTGATCGTCCACCCCAGCGAAATCAGCCCCGGCAAAGATGCTGGCAAAGCGGTTCAGGTAGTAGTCGTAGGCAGGTGTGACCTCCCACTCAACGTCGTCCACGCGCTGCCAGCCCGCCTGCCATTCGGCTGAGAAGATATGCCGGGTGTTAGCGTAGACCAGCGTTCCCTGCGCCATCTGCGACAGTAGGTCCACCTGACCATAAAGATGGAACGGATCATGGTAGAGGTGCGAGCGGACGGCGGCGGTGGCCGGATCTGGTATAAAGTCCTGATAGTGAACCAGCCGCGCCATGCCGCTTTCCATGTGATAAAGAAGGTGGCAGTGAAAAAACCAGTCGCCGAACTCTTCCGCCGCAAACTCGATGACGGTGGTCGTCATCGGGGGAACATCCACAGTGTGCTTGAGCGGCGAGTAGTCCCCCTGGGCATTGAGAACGCGAAAGAAATGCCCGTGCAGATGCATGGGGTGATGCATCATGGTGCGGTTGATCATGATGAAGCGTACGACCTCATCACGTTTTATTTCGATATGATCGGTTTCGGAGAGTGGTTTGTTATTCAGAAACCAGACGTAGCGCTCCATGTCGCCGTCGAGGGTGAGGCGAATTTCGCGGATGGGTTTATGGGGATCGAAGGAGGTAGGCTGCAAGGCGCGCAGCTTGTCGTAAGGCGGTCCGGGACGTTCGGGACTCACACCGTCAACAGCCAACGGAAATTTCGAACTTACATCCTCAGCCAGACCGGGCCAGGTGCTTCTGGGTGCCGCGGGGGTGGCCGCATCCATCGGCATTGTTTTCTGCGCCATTCCACCCATATGCCCGGCATGATTCATTGTACCGGTGTCCTCTGCCATGTCGCCGTGATCCATCCCCTTCATGTCGTCCATGTCGTCCATGTCGTCCATGTCGTCCATGTCGTCCATGCCGTTCATCCCCGGTTGGTCGAATTTGCCGGCGCGCACTTCCTTGCCGGGCATGCCCATCGAGCCGCCCGGGGTTAACGCCAGGACGCGTTTGAGCGACAGGCCACCCATGGTGGCGTAAAGATTGGGGTGCGGGATATCCGGCGAGGGGTGCCGCGGTCCGTCGCCAATCCACAACGAAGCCTGACCCGATCCATCATGGGCGGTGGCGCGCAACTCGTAGCTGCCATTTTCCGGCACGGTGACGACCACGTCGTAGGTCTCGGCGACACCGATCAGCAACCGCGGCTCGTCAAAGGGTTGCACCGGCAGTCCGTCTGCGGCAATAACCTGCAGCGGCCCGCCGGCAAACTGTAGATAGAAAAAAGTGGTGGCCGAACCATCGATAATCCGGAGCCGGATCTTTTCGCCCGGTTTGGCGGCGAGGGACTGCTCTGCGGCGCCGTTGAGGAGAAATTGATCATAGTAGACATCGGCAAGGTCCATCGGGGGCATTCGCTGGAGTTCCCGGGAAAAATACGCCCCCAGCATCCCCAGGCGCGCCGCCCCCAACACACTTTGAGCACTGCCCTTCCGAATTGCATACCATTCACTGCCGCGCTTGAGGGTATGCAGTACCGAACTCGCGTCTTCATCCGTCCAGTCGGACAACACCACAACATGCTCGCGCAACTTGTCAAAGCTGCCCTCGTCCTTTGGCATAATGACCAGCGCCCCATACAGACCCTGTTGTTCCTGAAGCATGGTATGGCTGTGATACCAGTAAGTGCCGGATTGCCGCAGATGAAACTCGTAGGTGAAGGTCTGACCCGGCGCGATGGGTTGTTGCGTCACGAAGGGCACACCGTCCATGGCATTGGGGAGGAGAATGCCATGCCAGTGAATCGATGTCTCCACGTCCATCTGGTTGTGGACACGAATCACGGCGTGGTCACCCTCGGTGAAGCGCAGGGTCGGCGCTGGCAGCTGTCCATTGACGGTGATGGCCTTGACAGTCTGGCTGGTGAAGTTCATCTCCTGTAGGGCAATATTAAGGTCATATTCGACCGTCGCCGCCGACAGCTCCGCCGCCGGCACCAGCAGCGCCATGCAGAATAAGATCGCTGCCATGGACTTCAGCGGGTTTACAAGCACGCGGCGAGCGCAGGGAAAATGAATCAGAGTTTTCATGATTGCTTCACAGGATTGTTCATCTATACCTCCGTCGACTTCTCAGAAACGGGGCGGCGCGTGAAGAGATCGACCCGTTCGTGATCATCTGAACCCCACAGCTTGCCGATCGCCCAGATACACAGGCCTAAAGCGACGACCAGGACGACGACGGCGACACCATAATTCCCGAACAGATCGGTCAGGGTGATCTGACCCACGTTGGTGGGATCGTATAAAAGGGGGATCAGCGTTTCGTGCAACTGGGCGAAAAGGGCCGTGCCGGCCAGTCCGCCGAGCAGGGCAAAGAGTGCATCCATGCGCCCCTCGCCGGCAGCCGCCCAGATGGTGCCGGGGCAGTACCCGCACAACCCCCAACCGATACCGAAGAGGACTGCCGCCAGCCCGGTGGCGACGATGCTGGTGGGCAGGGGCAAGATGCGCCCGACGCCGACCGCCTGAAGCCAAAAGAGGCCGACGGCAGACAAGGCCACGGTTAAGAGCATGAACCGGGGGATGTCCGCATCCAGCATCAGGTGCGATCTAGCCATGCGATGGGCGTCAGTGGCACCGATGCGCTGAATGACAAAACCGAAAGCAATCCCTGAAAAGAGTCCCAGCCAGATATTTGTCATCGGTTCTCCTCCTTTCCTGCGCTCTTGCCGTAAAGGAGCCGGGCCGTGAACATGGCCACGACAAAGATAACAACGCCGAAATAGAGACCGCTGATCGCCAGTTGCGTCGACCCGGAGATGAAGAGCCCGAGAGTACAGCCGCCGGCCAGTCGCGAGGCGAAGAGGATCAAAAATCCGGCAAAAAAGGTGGTGGCGTAGCGTTTGAACCGACTCTCGCCGAAGCGCTCCTTCCAGATAGGGGGAATATCGCGCACCGGGATCTCTTTAGAGGTCCGTCCGGCGATAAAGCCGCCGATGGCCATCCCCAGCACAAAGGTAAAGAGCCACGAACCAGGGCCGGGGATGGCCTGGTAGTGGGCCTTGGACGCCGCGTATTCCGGCGCCATCCACGCAAACAAGCCATTGAGGGTACTGACGAAGCCGCTGGACGAGGCCGGGGGGCCGTAGGACGCGAAGATAAAGAGGACAATACCCGACAGGGCAAACGCCGCCGGAATCCAGGGCCAATAAGGGATGGGCTGTCTATTTCGGGTTTCCATGAGTTCTACCCTCCGCAGGAGACATAGCCGCTTTTGGTGCCGCCACCGGATGGTGCGGCCGCGCCACTTTTCGGGGTCGTCTTTCCTTGAGGTTTCAAGGTTGCGGGGGATGTCGTTCCCGGCAGGGCAGCACCGGAGATCACGTTTTCCGCAGTTTCAACCGGGTAGTAAAAGCGTTTATTCCCCCATTCCATCCACGAGGAATCATAAAGCCTCACGTCCTCGAAGCCCATGAGCCGGAGGATGAAATAGCCGAAGGAGCCACGGCGGCCCGATTGGCAGTAAGTAATCACCGCCCGGCCGGGGTCGAAGCCGCTGTAGAGTTTTTGTAACGTTTCGTAAGGCTTGATCGCCTTGCTCCCGGGGTTGTTCCAGTTGAGAGTGTAGTCACTGTTGTAAGCGGACGGCACATGTCCCAACTTGAGCACCGTACCATCCAGGGCGGGTTTAGGCATTTCGCCCAGATATTCATCCCGGGAGCGGACATCGAGAATCTGATAGTAGGGATCAGCGAGCCGCGGCAGCAGGTAATCGGCCTTCACCCATTTACGCAGCTCGATCTCGTCCGCCGGTGCCTGGTAAAGGACCGCCTCGGCCTTGCGGGGGATTGCGACCGTTTCGCCACCGGCGTTTATCCAACCGTCGATGCCGCGTTCCAGCACCTTCATCTTTTTGTGACCGAGAAGATCGAGGACCCAGAAGAGATAGGAACTGGTGGCGCCGCCGTCGCGTTGCACCGAATCATATAGGATCACGGTGTCATTCCGGGCGATGCCGTGCTCGCCGAGGAGCTGCTGGGCCCGGGTGATCCCCACGAAGACTTCGCCCATGTTATTGGCAGTATCGTTCTGCTGAAAGAGCTCCCAGGACATGCTAATGGCGCCCGGAATCAGCTTGCCGGAAACATCCTTGTCGGCACGAACGTCGACGATGACCAAAGAGGCGTCGTTCTTATGGGCCTTCAGCCATGCGCCAGTCGCCAAAAAATCGGCATTGGGATAATCTTTACCGGCGGCTGAAGCCAGCGACCAATAGAGGCCGAGGAGCAAAACCGCAACGATCGCCACATATCGAATCATTTTGATCTTCATCTCTTTATCCTCCTTCTCCTTGAGCATGCTACCGCCGATGCGACTCAATCGTCCTTTTTCGGCCCCCGATCGAACTCGATGATCCTGGCGAAGTCCTTGTCCGGCCCTTTACGGACGCGATGATACAGTGGGCTCTCCTTCCCGACCCGTCCCCCCATGTCATAAGTAAAATCGGCGACCGCCACATGGCGAAACCAGTAGCCGGTCCGCACCGGTCCCGCCGCGTTATAAGCGGAGTGGAAATGGACAAAGTGATCCCTGGGTTCCGGCCGCGAGTCGCGCCAGATGGCGGGCGCCTCGGAAAAGAAGACCGGATTAATCCTCTCCGCGGTGGGGATAGCGATGTCGGCCAGGGGCAGCGTCGTCCGCACCGCCATTCCTTCATAGAGTTTGGCGTTATCGGGCATGTCCGAACTGTAGAAACGGTTTTCGTTGAAACAGACGAATTTTAACTGACCAAGATCATTGGGATCTTCCGGTCGAAAATAATAACCAATAAAGGGTCCGAATCCGATCATCCCGCCCTCATGCACCTGCTCCAGTCGAGCCATATAGCCATGGGGGACAACAACTCCCTCTGGTGGCACCGGGTCGGACCGGCAACCGGATATCACCGCCGCACACGTCCAGATCAGAAGAAAGTTCAGGATTGTCGTCTTGTAGCTTCCAGCTTTCATAGAGCTTATCTCACCATGAGCGTTTAGCAATGATCCCAGACCACCCGGCCGACATTCAAAGTTTCCCAAAGTTCTTTCCCCTTCACTCTTCGTGGGTAATTCGGACAATTTCTTTCGCGATGTCCTCAGGAGAAAGGATAAAATCTATATTCCCGCTTGCTATTGCGCTCTCAGGCATATCGGGCTGGCTGGCGGTCTCGGGCTTCTGCGCAAAGGTCGTACCGCAGACTTCTTTTATGCTGTGTAAGGCGGCGGCACCGTCGCCATCAAAGCCGGAGACAATGACAGCAATCAGTTTGCCGTCCCAGTTCTTTGCCAGGGAACGCATAAAAACCGTAATCACGTCGGGCCATCCCGAAGGCTTTGATATCGGTTTGAGACGAAATTCTCCATCAAGAACGTGCAAATCACGTTTTTCCGGGATGACGAACACATGGTTGGGTTCGATGTCCAATCGCTCCGTGATCAGTTCCACCGGCATTTTCGTGTAGCGCGGGAGAATCTCGTGGAGCAGGGTGGCTACGCTGCGCAGATGATTGACGATGACGATGGCAACGCCCATATCGGCCGGCAGATTCTTTAATAAACGAATATAGGCATCAAGGCCACCCGCTGAACCGCCGACGCAAACGACAGGATAGTTTTTTGCACGCCCGGTTTTCATCTACTCACTCCGTAGATTTCTGTACATTCCCGCGCCACCGGTTATGACGACTGGATGAAATCCTTTCCCTTCAAGATATGCTGAAGCGGTTGTCGCCCGATTACCTGAGCTGCAAAGAACGTAAATGGTCTTCTTCTTGTCCAGCCTGTCGAGGCTCTTATAAAGAATCTTCAGTGGTATATGAATGAGATTCTTATCCGGATCTTCTGTCTCCACTTCATTGTCATCTCGTATGTCCAGGAGGATAAAGTCATTGCGCTTCGGCATCTCCTTGTATTCTTTTGCAGAGATTGCCTCCAACTGACCGACCTCGTTGCCTTTTTTCATCCACATTTCGATGCCCTCAGGCAAGTAGCCGACGATATTGTCAAATCCTATTCTTCTGCAATACCAGTAGATCTCTTCCATTTCTCCTACTTGTCCGTCTATCACAAAAGCTATCTTGTCATCCGGTAAGTAGATGGATCCCAGGAAAGCCGTCAGGTTCTCTTTGTGCAAAAAAATCGATCCGGGGATATGTCCGCCAATAAAAGCTTCTTTTGTTCTGACATCGATCAGAAGAATGTCATCTTTCATTTCTGCGACTTCATCAACCGTCAGTACATTAAGCACAACTTCATTGCCAACAAAGCCGGCACCTTTTACATTGAGTTCTTCCATCCGCTCAAAATACCTTGGTTTGATTCTCATTCTAGCAAAGCTCTTGATGAACGCTTTCCTGGTTTTGAACTGAAGTAGTTTATTTGTCAGCTTTTCATATCCGATGGCTGAATAAGGTCTTTCATCCATCGATTCACCGCATGCGGATCCTGACCCATGGGCAGGACACACAAGAACATGATCACCAAGTGTGAGTAACTTTTCAAAGACACTCTCATATTGCAGCTCTGTCATTTTTTTCAGGTTCTCTTCTCCATAGAAGTCAGTTCTACCAAGATCCCCCATGAACAGGCAGTCACCTGTGAAAACCAGATAGGCTTTCTCCACCCCCTTTTCATACACCGCAAAGCTCATATGACCCAATGTGTGTCCCGGTGTGTGAATCGCCTTTATCATGATCTTGCCGATGTCAAGTTTGAATCCATCCCGGATTTTTTCCCCATAGACATGGCCCAGGTCCTCATGGCCGGAAATGTAGATGGTTGCGCCTGTTTTTTCAGCCAGTTCCATAGACCCGGT
>JAXMLA010000318.1:0-1315 GCA_034370465.1 Desulfuromonadales bacterium | reverse complement strand
TGAGAACCGGGTTCGGCGCCGCTTGACCGAGGCCGCAGTGGGAGGTGGCCAGGATATGATTCGCCTGTTTTTCAAGGGCCTTCAGATCCTCCGGTTCTCCCTTGCCGACAATGATCTTTTCGAGCGTCCCGAGCATCACCTTCAATCCGACCCGGCAGGGCACACATTTTCCGCAGGATTCGTCAACGCAGAACTGGGTGAAAAACCGGGCCACATCGACCATGCAGTTGGAGTCATCCATAACGACGATGCCTCCTGAGCCCATCATGGCGCCGGCCTCCTGCAGGGAATCAAAGGTCACGGGCAGATGGAGCTCATCTTCCGTGAGACATCCCCCCGAAGGGCCTCCCAGTTGCACGGCCTTGAACTTGGTGTTTCCCCGTATGCCGCCGCCGATGTCAAAAATGATCGTCCTTAAATCCGTGCCCATGGGCACTTCCACGAGGCCGACGTTTTTTACGGCCCCCGTGAGGGAGAACACCTTGGTCCCGGTGCTGTCCTGTGTGCCTATAGAGCGGAACCAGTCACCGCCGTTGAGAATGATCTGGGGGATGTTGGCAAAGGTCTCCACGTTGTTGAGACAGGTGGGTTTTCCCCAGAGCCCGGATTCCGTGGAGCGGGGCGGTTTGGGCCGGGGCATGCCCCGCTTCCCCTCGACGGAAAACATCAGGGCGGTGGACTCGCCGCAGACGAAGGCGCCGGCGCCGGGATAAATTGCGATATCGAAGTCAAAACCCGTACCCATGATATTTCGCCCCAGGAACCCCTTTTCCCAGGCCTTTTCAATCGCCGTCCGCAGCATCTTCAAAGCCAGGGGATATTCGGCGCGCACATATACATAGCCCTGATTGGAACCGGTGGCGTAACCGCAGATGATCATCCCCTCCAGCACGGCATGGGGGTCCGATTCCATCACGCTCCGATCCATGAACGCCCCGGGGTCGCCTTCGTCGCCGTTGCAGATGACGTACTTGGGATAAATCTTGTATTTTCTCGCTTCATCCCATTTCGTTCCCGTCGGGAAACCCGCCCCGCCCCGTCCCCGGAGCCCCGAAAGCTTCACCTCGCCGATGACCTTCTCCGGCGTCAACGTCGTCAATGCCTTGTAAAGGCCTAAATAGCCGTCATGGGCAATGTACTCCTCTATGTTCTCCGCATCGATGTGGCCGCGGTTGCGAAGAACGATCAGCTTCTGTTTGGCAAAGAAATCGACATGCTCGATTCCAGGAATTTCCTTTTCCGTCCTGGGTTCGCTCAAGAGAGGGGACGTCGGATGCTGCAGAGCAGAAAAGAAACCCTTCATGGTTTCGGTGAA
>JAXMLA010000317.1:0-64426 GCA_034370465.1 Desulfuromonadales bacterium | reverse complement strand
ATTACCGAGACCGAGGACGGCGGTGCCGTTGGCGACGACCGCCACCAGATTCCCCTTGGCGGTGTAGAGGTAGGCGTCATCCGGATTTTGCTCGATCGCCAGGCACGGCTCGGCAACGCCGGGCGAATAGGCGAGGGAGAGGTCTTCTGCGGTCTGGCACGGTTTGGTCGAGGTAACCTGAATCTTCCCTTTGCGCCCCATGGAGTGATATTCGAGGGCTCCTAATTTATTGCTCATAATTTTTTCCTTCGCTCTTTTAGCTGTTGGGGTAGCTCTTCTCGGGCGGGGCGATGGCCTGCAGTGCTTCGCGCAGCAAGTCGGAAATACTTTTGTTGCTGCTGCGCGACTTCATCTCCAGCCGCTGCAGTTGGTCACCGCTGATCCGGGTGGAGATGATGTGGTCCTTGCGAGGGTTTTTCTTCTCTTTTTTCATCGGCAACGATCTCACAGCAGAAATAGATCCTTACGGCTTGTAAATCTTGAGCAGCGCCTGCGCCATCTCGGCCGGGCTGTCGGCGACACTGATGCCGCAGTCGCGGAGGATCGCCACCTTCTCGGTGGCGGTCCCTTTGCCGCCGGAGATGATGGCGCCGGCATGCCCCATCCGTTTGCCGGGGGGGGCGGTGACGCCGGCGATGTAGGCGGCGACCGGTTTGGTCATGTGTTCCTTGACAAACCAGGCCCCCTCCTCCTCGGAGGTGCCGCCGATCTCGCCGATCATGATCACCGCTTCGGTGTCCGGGTCGGCTTCAAAGAGGCGCAACACATCGAGATGGTTGGTGCCGTTGACCGGGTCGCCACCGATGCCGACGCAGGTCGACTGGCCGAGTCCCAGGCAGGTGAGCTGCCAGACCGCTTCGTAGGTGAGGGTGCCGGAGCGGGAAACAACGCCGACTTTGCCGGGTTTGTGGATGTAGCCGGGCATGATGCCGATCTTGCACTGGCCGGGGGTAATGACGCCGGGGCAGTTGGGACCGATCAGGCGACTCTTCTTCCCCTTCATGTAGTGCTTGACCTTGACCATATCGAGGACCGGAATCCCCTCGGTGATGCAGCAGATCAGATCGATGCCGGCATCGACCGCTTCCATGATCGAATCCGCGGCAAAAGGGGGCGGTACATAGATAACGCTGGCGGTGGCGCCGGTCTTCTCCATCGCTTCCTTGACCGTATCGTAGACCGGAAAACCGTCGATGGAGCTGCCTCCCTTGCCGGGGGTAACGCCGCCGACCATCTGCGTGCCGTAGTCCCGGGCGCCCTGGGCATGAAAGAGGCCGGTGGCGCCGGTAATCCCCTGGGTGATAACTTTGGTGTTTCTATCGATCAGGATACTCATTGGATGCTCCCTTCGGCGGCAGCAACCGCCGCCACGATCTTCTTGGCCGCATCGGCCATACCGTCGGCAGCGACGATATTCAGGCCGCTTTCGGCCAGCATCTTCTTGCCGATCTCGACATTGGTCCCCTCAAGCCGGACGACGAGCGGAACCTGGAGCGAAACGATCTTGGCGGCTTCGATGACGCCGGTGGCGATAATGTCGCACTTCATGATGCCGCCGAAGATGTTGACGAGGATCCCTTTGACATTGCTGTCGGAGAGGATGATCTTGAAAGCTTCGGTGACGCGCTCGATCGTCGCTCCCCCCCCGACATCGAGGAAGTTGGCAGGATCGCCGCCGTAATGCTTGATGATGTCCATGGTCGCCATCGCCAGGCCGGCGCCGTTGACCAGGCAGCCGATATTGCCGGTCAGGGAGATGTAGGAAAGGTCGTGCTGCGACGCTTCGATCTCGTTGGGATCTTCTTCATCGTAATCGCGCATGTCGCCGATCTGGAGGTGGCGGAAGATGGCGTTGTCGTCAAAGCCGAATTTGGCGTCGAGGGCGAGGAGATTTCCTTCGGCGGTGATCACCAGGGGGTTGATCTCCAGCATCGAACAGTCGCAGCCGATAAAGGTGTTGTAGAGTCCTTGCAGGACCGTGACGGCTTTATTGACGAGCTTGCCGGTGAGGCCGAGATTGAAGGCGATCTTGCGGCATTGAAAGCCGGTGAGGCCGACCAGCGGATCGATCGCTTCGCTGAAGATCTTCTCCGGCGTTTTGGCGGCGACCTCTTCGATATCCATCCCCCCTTCAGTCGAGGCCATGACCGTGACTTTGGAGGTGGCGCGATCGACCAGCAAGCTGACGTAGAGTTCGCTGGCGATGTTGCAGCCGTTCTCGACGAGGACGCGGGTGACGACCTTCCCTTCCGGACCGGTCTGGTGAGTGCGCAGGGTCATGCCGAGCATGGCCCGGGCGGTATCGCGCACTTCATCGGCGCTGCGGGCGAGCTTGACACCCCCCCCTTTGCCGCGGCCGCCGGCGTGAATCTGCGCCTTGACCACCCAGGGCCCTTCGCCGAGGCGCTTGGCCCACTCTCTGGCGCTGGCGCCGTTGTAGCAGACGTGACCGTCCGGGACCGGGACGCCGAATTTGCGCAGGATGGCTTTCGCCTGGTACTCGTGAATGTTCATTTACAGCTCCTTGGGTAAAGGTTGATGCTGATATCTGGTCATGGATGTGTGGCCAGCATGGGTTGTTTCCCTTTGTTGTGTAGGGGCGGCGCTTGCTCCGCCCTTGTTTGGCGCGGCAAGCAGCGTCCCTACAATAATCAGCGCATGACCACGGCCATGACTTTCACTTCTTCGCCGTCTTTGGAAAGGAGGCGATGCTTGAGTTTGGCATCGAAGTAGACCCCGTCCCCGGCATTCAGGACGAGGCGCTGCTCATCAAGGAGGAGTTCGGCCGTCCCCTGCATGATAAAGAGGAACTCCTCGCCGTCATGGCTGTAGGTACTGGTATCCATGACCTTTTCGTTGAGGGTGAGGATGAAGGGTTCCATCTTCTTGTTGTATTTGCGGCGGGACAACGATTCATAAAAGTAGCCGTGGTTGGTGCCGTCCTGCGCCACCACCCGGGGAATAATCGTCCGTTCGTGGCGGCGGACGAGATCAAAGCGGCATTCCTCTTCGTTTTCACTAAAAAAAATCCCGATCTTGACGCCAAAATAATCGGCGATTCGGGAAAGAGTGGCGATCGGCGGGGAGATGTTGTTGTTTTCAATCTGAGAGATCAGGGCGGTGGAGAAGCCGGTTTCATTGGCCACCGCCTGAAGGGTTAACTTCTTTGCCCGGCGTAACTCTTTGATCTTGGCGCCGATATTGTAATCAACCATGCGGGGGGTCCTGTTGACTTGTCGAACGGGCCAGGTGGCGGCGGCATTTTTATTTACCAACGATAAATACAATTTATTTAAAATAAATGTCAACGATCTTTTTATTTTTGGTAAAGATTATTTATCGAAAATGAAATATGGTAATTTATACCTGTTGAGAAGAAAATTATCGGTAAGGCGTCGGAACATCGCCTTGATTTTGCACCTCCCCTCCCTTAAGATGCGCACACTTTTCCCATTTCCTCTTAAGGCTGTTGCCATGTCCGAGCGGGTCACAATCAATCTGTTTCGTCCTCAAGGGGAGCGACTGCGCCAAGAGGTCGCCGTCATCCGCATCGTCCTTTTCCTCTGGGCCCTGATCGCCTTTGGCCTCCCCCTCTTTATCTGGCTCTGCGGCCTCGGCGATCCGCAGGGATTCGGCGCTTCCTGGCTGACCCGGATGCGCATCTTCGGGGGTTTCCCGCTCCATTACTGGCTGATCGCGCAAGGGGGGACGATCGCCTTTGTCCTGCTGTGCAAGCTTTATACGGAGTTGCTGGCGCGGGCCCTGCGCAAGATCGAAAGACCGTGGCATGCAGAGGCCGGGCAAGGAGGGGATGATGTTTAAGCTCCTCACCGCCAGCATGCTCCTGCTGCCGACCACCCTCTTTGCCGCTGTCGGGCCGGAGGATTTCAGTGTCAGCTACAGCTTCAAGCTGATCCCGGCGCTGATCGTTCTCGGCACTTTTGTCCTTTATCTCCTCATCGGCCTGTTCAGCCGGGCTACCTCCCCCTCTGACTACTGGGTGGCCGGGCGGGGGATCGGCCCGATCGGCAACGGCGCGGCGATCGCTTCCGACTGGATGTCGGCGGCCTCCTTTATGGGTGTCGCCGGCCTCCTTTATCTGCGCGGCTGGTTCGGCCTCGGCTATATCCTCGGCTGGACCGGCGGCTATGTCCTCCTCCTCTGCCTCTTTGCCGCGCCGCTGCGCCGCTTCGGTAAATTTACCATCGCTGAATTTCTCGGCGATCGTTACGACTCGCACGGTGTCCGGCTGGTGACGGCGACCGTCACGATTATTATCGCGGTCACCTACGCCGTGGCGCAGTTCAAGGGGATGGGACTGGTCTGCGGCTGGGTCTTCGGCATCGACTACAAGCACAGTGTCCTCTTTGCCGCCGGCATTACGGTGATCTACCTCCTCTTCTCGGGGATGACCGGCGTCACCCGCAATCAGCAGCTCCAGTACGTCATCCTCATCACCGCCTTTGCCGTCCCGTTGTGGTTCCTCATCCGCAACGCCGGCGGCAGCGGCCTCTTCCCTCCGCTCGAATACGGTTCGATCCTTTCCGGGCTGATGGAGGGGAAGGTCAGCCCGAGCGCCGGCGGCCAACTCCTTGGCGAAGAGCTAGCCGGGCTGCGGCAACTCTTCCTCCCCTGGGGGAGCGGCGGCGATATCTATTCCTTTCTCGCCCTGGTCTTTACCCTGATGGTCGGCACCGCCGGGCTGCCGCATATTCTCGTCCGCTTCTACACCGTGCAGAGTGAAAACGTCGCCCGTTCGTCGGTTGTCTGGGGCCTCTTCTTTATCGGCCTGTTGTACTGGGCGTCGCCGGTCTACGCGGTGATCGGTCGTTACTGGAATCCCCTCGGCGGCCAGTCGGTGGCGGATATGATCATCCTTTCCGCTCCGGAGCAGGCGCAGCTCGGTCCGATCTTCCTTGGTTATCTCGCCGCCGGGGCACTGGCCGCCGGGATTTCGACGGTGGCGGCCCTGCTGATGGCGGCCGCCTCGGCAGTGGCGCACGACTGGTACAGCACGGTCCTCCATCCCGGTTGTTCGGAGAAGGAACAGCTGGTCATCGGCCGGGTCTTTACCGTCGTCGTCTGCGTCTTTGTCGTCGTCATCGCTCTCAATCCGCCGGCGCTGATCGCCCAGATCGTCGCCATGGCCTTTGCTGTCGCCGGGGCGACGATCTTCCCGGCGCTGGTGCTGGCGATCTGGGACAGCGGCTCCAACCGTTACGGTGCCCTGGCCGGGATGATCTGGGGGCTGAGCATGACCCTGGTCGCCATGGTCGGCTGGATGGCCCGCATCCCCCTCTTTGCCGAAGGGGGGCTGCTCAGTGCCACCTCGTCGGCTTTAGTCATTACTCCACTGGCGCTGCTGATCAATATTGCCGTGTCGCGCCTGACCAGTGATAAAGTAAGCGAAGCCTGTCTCGATCACAGCGACATTATCCTGCGCCGGCTGCATCGTCTGCCGGAGCGGGTCAACGTCGCCAAGATCGATTGAACTTCCTCCTTCCGGCAAAGGCCAGATTATGCCCCTGAAAAAACATCTGCGCGAAACCGAACCCTTTGACCGTCTTTCGGAAGAGGGTTTCAGCGAGCTGGCGCGCACCGCCCGCAGCGAGGTCTATCCGGCCGGGACCTTTATCTTCCACCAGAAGGATCCCCCGACCGGCTGGCTTTATATCGTTCGCAGCGGCCTGGTCGAGATCGTCGTCCATTCTCCCGGCGGCGGCGACATGGTCGTCGATTACCGTAAAGAGGGGGAGTTCTTCGGCGGCACCCCGATCTTCAGCGGCGAGACTTACACCGGCGGGGCGCGGGCAGCGCTGCGCACCGAGTGCTGGTTGATCCCCGCTGCGACTCTGAAGGCGGTGGCAGCCCGCCATCCCCGCGTCGGCGCCTACTTTACCCGCATCGTCCTGTCCCGCATCCGCCAGCTTTACAGCCAGATTGTTACTACGCCGACGCAGGGGGCACCGGCGCAACTCGAAGCCTACCCCTTCAAGAAGCGCCTCTCCGAGATCATGACCACCCCGGTGCTCAGCGTGCCGATGACGCTGCCGGCTCTGGAGATCGCGCCGCTTTTAACCACACACGGCATCGGCCTGCTGGCAGTCGTCGATGCGCAGAACCGTCCGGTCGGATTGGTCAGCGAACGGGAGCTGGTCCGCCACTTTCTGGTTGAGCAGCAAGACCCGCGGCCATGCACGGCTGCCGATCTGATGTTGGCGGTCCCCGCTCTCCTGCCGCCGGATGCCTATATGTTTGAAGCGATGGCCTTGATGCAGAGCCGCCGCCTCAAAGCCCTCTTCGTCGTTGCCGATGGCGAGTTGGCCGGCATCGTCACGCCGCGCGATCTCCTCCATTATCGCAGTCAGGAGCCGATGCTCCTTCTGGGCAATGTCCGGGAAGAAGCGACCCTGGCCGGGCTGGCGCAGATTCGCAATAGCCTCCCCCCTTTGGTCCGTTCCTTTCTGGCCGAGAATCGCGGCACGCCGGAGATCCTCGAAGTCCTGACCTATATCCATCACGGCATTATGCGCCGCACCTGCGAATTGACCTTGGCACAGTTGGCGGCAACGGGGGTGGAACCGCCGGCAGTGCGGTGGTCGTTGCTGGTCATGGGGAGCGCGGGACGGCGGGAGATGCTTCTTTCCCCGGATCAGGATCACGGCTTGATCTGGGAAGATCTCCCGGCCGGAGCGATGGCCCGCGCGGCTGAAGAGTTCTTTGCCCGCTTCGGTGCAACACTGACCGAGAATCTCCTGGCGGTCGGCTATCCCCTCTGTGACGGGGGGGTGATGGCGAGTAACCCGCCCTGGCGCGGCACGCTCCGCACCTGGAAGCGCCGAATTCAGGATTGGGTCAACGATCCCGAGCCGATGAAGATTCGCTCTTCATCCATCTTCTTCGACTTTCTCCCCCTGTATGGTGAAGTCGATCTCGCCCATGATCTGCGCGTCGCGATTGCCAGTGAGATCGAGGCCTTCGAGGGGTTTTTGTATCAGATGATGACCCTCGACCTCCGCCACAAAGTCCCCTTGAGTCTCCTCGGGCGCTTTGTTCTGGAGAAGAGCGGCGAGCATCAGGGGGAGATTTCGATCAAGCAAGGCGGGCTGATCTATCTTGTCGATTGCATTCGCATCTTTGCTCTGGAGCGGCGGCTGCCGGTGACCCGCACCCTCGACCGCTTGAGCGGCCTGGAAGGGCTGAATGTCTTCGATAACGAAACCGCCGAACATGTGCGCGCGGCCTTTGAAGCCCTGAGTTATCTGCGGCTGCGCAATGAACTGGCTCAGTTCGATGCCGGTCAGCACCCCTCTTCCTACCTCAATCCCCTGACCCTGGCCAAGCCCGAACGGGAACTCCTCAAGGAAGCCCTGCAGGCGGTCAGCAAGCTGCAGGACGCCACCCGCCGGCACTTTGCGCGGAGTGCATTCTGAAATCAGCGTGAAAAGCTGGTCAACAAAATCAGTAGTCCGGCGACCGCCAGATTGAGGGTGAGGGCAAAGAGGAGGAGGACGGTGAGGAGCGCGCCGAGCTGAGCGATGTTGAGACAGGCGGCAAGGGCGAAGTTGCCGAGCCAGAGGGTGGCGAGGTTGAAAATGAAGACGAGGAGGGCTAGGGTGACAAATCCGGAGCCGGCGCCTTGCAGATCGGCGGGGCTGAGGGTGACATGGCTGCCGATGCAAAAGATGAGGTAGAGTCCGAGATAGAAGCGCCAGTCGTGGTAAAGCCCGGTATTGAGGATCTGCTGAAAAAGAGCGAGGAGGGCTTGCCAGAACTCGCCGCCGAGACGGAGTTGGCCGCGCCAGGTGACAAAGTCGGTCGGCACCATCTGCATGGCGCGCAGCGGTCGCCAGAGTTCAGCGCCGAAAAGGGCGAAAGAGATAAGGACAATCAGCGCCGAACCGAGCCAGATTGGACCGGTGCCGATAAAGAAGTTGCCGATATTCTGGTAAAGATTCTTCTTGTTCCAGCTGTGCTTGACATAACCGAGGACGCCGTCCTTGCGGGGGCGGAAGAGGGAGATGTCGCGGATGGTGTGGCCGAAGAGGACGCAGAAGAGAGCGTGGCCGAGTTCATGCACCACCGTCCCCGGCGCGGTCAGCCAGATGTGAACCTTTTCGCCCATGAGCCGGGCGGCGCGGGCGCGAATTGTCACCGCCAGAAAGTGCATCGCCGTAGCGATGAGCAGGAGAGGGCCGAAGAGGAGCAGCAACTGCTCAGCGCTGACCACGAGGGCCTGGCCGAGATAGAAGAGTGCTGATTGTAAGGAGGGAGGGATGGTCATGAATCTTGATAAACCGGATGCGGTTTTGTGTCAATCGTTACCCTGCTGCCGGGCGCTTCCGTGCCGACCTCTTCTACCGTCTGGCGGTCGCGGTCCTCTTTATTCCGCCGCTACGCGAACGGCAGGGGGATATCGGCTTACTGGTCGAGCATGTGTTGCAAGACGATGCGCGCTTGCAGAAGAAAATTTCCAGCGGCGCCAGGAATCTTCTCTTGGCGCACCCCTGGCCGGGGAATGTGCGCGAGCTGATCAATACTCTGCGCCGCGCCTCGGTCTGGGCGGCCGGCGACACAATTCAGGCGGACGATATTCGTGAAGCCTTGTTTTCCGTGGAGTTGCAGGCGGAGGAGCATATTCTCCATCGCGGCTTGACGGAGGATTTCAAGTTGCCGGAGGTCATGGCAGATGTTGCGCGACATTATCTGGCGCGGGCGATGAGTGAGGCGGGGGGAAACAAGAGCAAAGCCGCACAGATTCTCGGTCTGCCGAACTATCAGACGCTGAGCAATTGGTTGAAGAAGTATGGTCTGGAGTAGCGTGGGGGAGGTTCCGCCCCGGAATTTTTTTGAACTGTCAGTGATAAAGGAGGGCAATTATGTCAACAGATGTCGGCATCCCCCAGGAGCTGATCGAACGTTCGATTTTGTTGGTACGGGGACAAAAGGTCATGCTCGACGAAGACTTGGCGGAGCTTTACGGGGTTGAAATCAGAGTTCTCAATCAAGCAGTCAAACGTAACAGCAAAAGATTCCCCGACGATTTCATGTTTCAACTTATGGCTGAAGAATACACCGAGTGCCAGGCTTTAAGATCACATTTTGTGATCTTAAAAGGCGGGCGAGGGCAACACCGCAAATATTTACCGCAGGTCTTTACCGAGCAAGGCGTCGCCATGCTCTCCAGTGTTCTGAATAGTGATCGGGCCATTGATGTCAACATTCAGATCATGCGAGCATTTGTCAAACTGCGGGAGTTGGTCGCCTCCAACAGGGAGTTGTCTTTGCGACTGGACGAGCTGGAGCAAAAATACGATGTCCGGTTCAGCATGGTTTTTGATGCCATTCGCCAACTCATGACGCCGCCGGAGACAAAAAAGCGGAAGATTGGATTTGGTCCGGAGGAGTAACTTAAGGCATGACATCGACAATAGCCAGCGCCGTCGGTCGATTCAGACGGCCTTGGTCCGCCCTTACTACACTGATCAACTGGATGAAGACGTTTTGTTGATGGGGCGGGGGACGATTAAACTGCTGGCGGAAGGGACGGATCAGCGCTGGGCGATGAAGGCGGAAAAGAGGACGCCGCGTTATACGACAAGGCTGGATGAGCTGCCGGTTGTTATAACTGCGTTGAAATTTTGAACGGTCGTTGAACGGTCGTTGATCGGTCGTTGATCGGTCGGGGAGGAAGCGATTAGCAGGAATATTGTACGCAAGCAAGGTGGAAAAGGGCAACAAAACGGCAACAAAAATTTGAATAAACAAAAGTGGCTTACGAATAATTCCGTAAGCCACCGTATTTACTGGTCGGGATGAGAGGATTTGAACCTCCGGCCCCTTGCTCCCGAAGCAAGTGCGCTACCAGACTGCGCTACATCCCGACGTGACTTCTTTTTAACAGACGGCTTTATTAGCATGGGCGGGGAGGAAATGCAAGCCGATTTTGTTGCCGATGAAAAACGCTAAACGTCTACTGCGGGGCCGGGGCGAGCTCTTTCGGCTCTAGTCGCGGCAGCAGCACCCACATTTTTCCCTGTTGTTTCATCCGTCCTGCCAAGGCTCCGGCCGCCTCCCCTTGTCCCCAGAAGAAATCGGCGCGCACCGGACCACGGATGGCGCCGCCAGTGTCATGGGCGAGGACGAGGCGCTGTAGCGGCTCCTTGCTGCTGGGGCGGGTCGTCGAGAGGAAGACCGGCGCGCCCAAAGGGATAGTGCGGGGATCGACGGCGATGCTGCGTTCGGCCGCCAGGGGGATGCCGAGGGCGCCGGGGGCGGTATCCGGGCTGCCGGGGAGAGTTTCGAAGAAGATGTAGCTGGGGTTTTCGTTGAGCAGCGCCGCGGTTTCGTCAGGGTGCTGTTGCGCCCAGGCTTTGATGTTCTGCATCGACATCTGGTTTTTGGTCATCTCCCCCCGGTCGATGAGGAGTTTGCCGATGGAGCGGAAGGGGTAGCCGTTCTGGTCGGCAAAGTGGACCATGACCGCGCTGCCGTCGTCGAGAAGGACGCGGCCTGAGCCTTGTATATGCATGAAGAAGAGTTCGACCGGGTCGTCGATCCAGAAGAGTTCTTTGCCGGCCAGGGGGGCTGGATTGCTATCGAGTTCAGCGCGGCTGTAGTAGGGGACGACTCTGCGCCCGACCAGGCGGCCGCGCAGACGGTAGTTGGCGAGATCGGGATAGACGCTGCGCAGATCGACAATCAGCAGGTCATCGGGGACAGCGTAGAGGGGGTAGCGGTAGCGGTCGCTGCGTTGCCGGCTGCCGTTGATATTGGGGATGTAATAGCCGGTGACCAGGCCGGTGTCGCTGCCGTCGGGGTTGCGCACCTGATGCGGGATGAAACGCTCCTCGAAAAAACTCCGGACGGCGTCACGGTTGGCGGCGACCTGGCCGGCGTCAGCGCAGACCGCGCTCCAGTCCGGCCGTTTTTTGATGCTGACACACCCCTTGAGAAAGGCGTCGAGCGCGGCGGTGGGGTCGTCAAGGCGCCAGCCTTCGACGGTGTCCCATTCGACCGGGTTGAGGGGGAGGATCGGCGGTGCTGGCGGGGCCGGTTCCAGGGGAATTACCGGCTCCAGGGGCACTGCCGGCTCCTCTCGGGGCGGTGTCGGTGGCGGAACTTCCGGGACCGGTGCAGGGAGCGTACAGGCGCTGAGGCAGCAAAGAGTGAAAAGGGTCACGAGAAGTTTTAGAAAAGAGGTCATGGGTTCACAGGCTTGTCGGGGACGGAGAGAAGCTTCTCTGTCTGCGACGGGAGGGTACTCTTCGGGGTGTAGGTGAATTCCCATTTGTCGTAGCTGGCAGCACCTTTGAAGTTTTCGTATTCTTCCGGAAAACCGTCCTGGCGGAAGGGGGGGAGGGTGCTGGTGCTGCGCACCCCTTTGATCCGGCCGAGGCTCTGGACGGCTACAGTTTCGCCGCCGACGTCGCCACCGGCTCCGATCAGCTCGAACTCATCATTGGTAAAGGGATCGAGGTAGGCTTTGCGCAGATGCCGCTTGGTCTGCAGGGAGCGGGGATCCTTGAGCAGATCCTCCACGCTGCGGGGGTAGATTCCCACCCCGCCATGGCCGGTTGCATAATAACTTTCGATCGCCCGGCGGTACTGATCGCCGCGAAAGAGGAGTTCAGCTTCCCGTTCGCGCTGCATCACCTTTGACCAGGTCTGCCCGGTCAGGCTGAGCATCAAACCGATGACCACGACGGCCAAGAGGACGGTGAAGAGGGTCATCCCTCGCTGCGAAGAGAGGTAGCGCATTGGCATCAATTTATTTGCGTTTCCAGGTCGTCCCCTGGGCGCTGTCGAGAAGGAGAATCCCTTTGGCGGCGAGTTCATCGCGAATCTGGTCAGAGCGGGCAAAGTCGCGGTTGGCACGAGCGCTTTGCCGGGCGCTGATCAATTCTTCAATCTTTTCGGCACTCAGTCCGGTCTCGCCAAGGCCGGCATGTTTCTGCTTCTCCAGCCAGAGTTGCGGCGGTGAGCTGAAGAGACCGAGGACGTTGCCGAGTTGGACCATCTTGTCGCGGGCGGACTGAGCGGCGGCCAGGGCGGCGCTGTCATTGGCGAGTTCGGGGATCGCCGTCACCCGGTTCAGGGCGCGAACGAGATCGAAGAAGTGACCGATGACCAAAGCGGTGTTGAAGTCGTCATCCATCGCTTCTTTGAAGCGGGCTTCGAGGTTCTTCGCCCGCTCATTCAGCTCGGCAATCTCTTCCTGCTCCGGTTGATTGGTCTGTGGCTGTCCTTGCTCTAAAAAGGCGTCAGCAGCGGCCAGGGCTTGATAAAAGCGGCTCAAGCCCAGTCGCGCTTCGTCGAGGTTCTGATCGGAAAAGTCGATGGGGGAGCGGTAGTGGGCAGTGAGGATGAAGAAACGCAGCACTTCGGCATCGTAAGTCTTGAGGATGTCACGGATGGTGAAGAAGTTGCCGAGGGATTTACTCATCTTCTCGTGGTTGACGTTGACAAAGCCGTTGTGCAGCCAGTACTTGACAAAGGGTTTTCCCGTCGCCCCTTCGCTCTGGGCGATTTCATTCTCGTGGTGCGGGAAGACGAGATCCTTGCCGCCGCCGTGAATGTCGAAGGTCTCGCCGAGATACTGCATGCTCATCGCTGAACATTCGATGTGCCAACCGGGGCGCCCCGGGCCCCAGGGGGATTCCCAGGCCGGTTCGCCGGCTTTGGCGGCTTTCCACAGAGCGAAATCCATGGGATGGCGTTTCAACTCGCCCGGCGCAATGCGGGCGCCGGCGCGCATCTCATCCATATTGCGCTTGGAGAGCTTGAGGTAGTCGGGAAAGCTCTCGACCGCGTAATAGACGTCGCCGCCGCTGGCATAGGCGCGGTCGTTGGCGATCAGGCGTTGTACCAGGGTGATGATCTGTTCGATATGCAGCGTCGCCTTTGGCTCGATCGTCGGCTTCTTCAGGCCGAGAGCCGCCATATCCTCGTCAAAAGCGCGGATAAACTCTTCCGCAAGGGCGTTGCTGTCGATGCCGCGTTCATTGGCGCGGTTGATGATTTTGTCGTCGACATCGGTGTAGTTGCGGACATAGATAACCTCAAAGCCGGCAAACTGCAGATAGCGGTAGATGATGTCAAAGACGATGTTGGCGCGGGCATGCCCGACATGGCAATAGTCATAGACGGTGACGCCGCAGACGTACATGCCGACGTGTCCCGGTCGCAACGGCACAAACTCTTCTTTACCGCCACTCAAGGTATTATAAAGACGCAGAGACATGGAGACTCCTCAGGATGGATCGCGCCGCTCCGGCGCCAAAGCGTCATTTTTAGCATAAACGGGCGATAAAAAGCAAAGGCAGGAAGGGAGAGCCGAGGACGCCATTTTACTGTTTCAGGCTCCCTTTGTAACGCTTGATCCAGTTCTGCAGTTCGACCTCTTCACTCTCCAGTTCAAAGGCGTTGATCAGGCCGCGGCGGATCGAGACCGAGACCGCACGGTTGCGCAGGTTGAAGGCATCGCCGACCTTGTCGCTCTGGAACTGATCGAGATCGAGACCGAGTTTGCCGTAAAGGGAGTTGAGGCGGCTCTGCACGCCGCGCCGCGACAGGTAGCGGCGCTGGGCGATAAGGTTGTCGGTGAGGCCGAGGGAGATGTCGACCAGAGCTTCGTATTCGATATCGGAGAGGGCAGTCTGGCTGTGGCCGGTGCGGCCCTGCACCTTGCGGACTTCGGGATCGATCCAGCACTGGTCGTCAAAGAGGACGGTGGCGATGGCGGCGGCGATCCGCTCGCGCGGATTCGATTTGAGGATATAGCCGTAGACAGTCTCGGCCGGGACGATGCGCGCCAGGGCGCGGACGTACATTTCATCTTTGTGCTGGCTCCACAGGACGATGCGCGCCTTGGGATTGCGGCTCCACAGCGCCTTGGCAAAGTCGATGCCGTTGAGCTCGGGCATCTGGATGTCGCTGACCACCAGGGGAATTTCCCGTTCCAGCGCCATCTCCAGGGCAACCAGGCCGTTCTGTGCCCTCTGCAAACGGCAATTGCGATCAGCATAGGACTTGAAGATCGATTCGAGAAATTCGAAGTCTTTAGGGTTGTCTTCCGCGATCAGGATGTCGATGGTCTGTTCCATATTCACCGCCTTCAGGAGGTTGTGTTGTAGGAAAGTTCAAAACGGGTGCCGCTGCTGAAGCGGGAGGGACTCCAGCTGATTCGGGCATTGATGGTGCGGGCGCGCTCGCGCATGTTGTTCAGGCCGCGTCCGCCGTTCTGGGCGGTCTCCAGATTGAAGCCGTTGCCATTGTCCTCGACCGAGAGGACGAAATCCTCGCCGCGGCGTTCGATGACGACTTCATAGCGACTGGCGTGCGCATGGCGGATGACGTTGTGAATCGCTTCCAGGGCAATACGGTAGATGGCGAGCTGAATATGCCGGGAAAGGACGAGTTCTTCACTGGCCGGCGAAATGTAGATCTGGTATTCGGGCAAGCCTTCGCGCGACATCGTCCGATCGAGAAACGATTCCAGGGCTGCCCCGAGGCCAAGGATATCGAGGGACTGCGGATGGAGATCTTCCATGACGTCGCGCAGATTCGCCATCGCCCGCCGCAAATCTTCTCCGACCCGCCGAGCCTCATCGGCACATTTGCCGCAGTGCAGCACTTCCAGGTCGCGTTGCACCGCGGATAGATCGGCGAGGGTTTGATCGTGCAGGTCGCGGGCAATACGGCGCCTCTCTTCCTCCGCCCCTTCCAAAAGTTTTTCGGTGCTGACCACGCGGATCAGCCGTTCGGTCATCCGGTTGATCGAAATCGCCAGGTCGTCAAGTTCATCCTGGGCTTTATCCGGAAAGGGGAGGGGGTTGAGATCGCCGCCGGCTATGCGCCGGGCGTTCTCTTTCAGCAGATTGATCCGGAAAAGGATCTGGCGCGCATAGGTCAGAGCAATAAAGACGCCGATGAGGATCGCCACCAGCAGAACAATTGTGCCGATGGTGGTGGTGCGGTAAACAATTTCGCTGATATCATCATTATTTTTGTTCTGAATGCGCTCGCGTTCGCGTTGAATCTCTTCACTGAGGGCATTGAGCCGGCTGCGCAGATCGATGACGGCGTTACGATAATCTTCGCCAAAGAAGCTTCGTTCCGGGTTGAGTTTTTCCCCATTTTCGAGCAACGATTCTTCGGCGGGGAGCATGACCTTGATCGTTTGCAGCGAGCTGATCAGCCGCGCATAAAGGAGGCTCAACTCTTCATGAATCTTGCCGTCAAAGGCACTCTCCGACGTTTCGGGGTGGGAGGTACTGCCGAGGGCATAAAGGCGCTTGGTCGCCATATCCGCTTCTACCAGGGCAATAAAGGCGGCGCGAAGGTGACTCGAGGTTTGATTCTTCTTCGACATGTCCCAATATGTGTACTGAAGAAAAGCGAGGAGCAGGGTCAGCAGGAGCAGGACCGTGGCCGGGGCGAGGATAATCTTGAATTTCAGGGGGAGGCGCATGGTTGAAAAATATCACAGCATTAGAGGGAATGCACTGTGCGATAGCACAGCAGCGCTTGCCGAATTGAGCCGTACAGTCCGCCTTTTCATGATGGCACCGAAGCCGGTGTGGTCGCCTGATCGAGCGGCAGGTAAACGATAAATTCACTCCCCTGGCCGGGGGTGGAGAGGACGCGGATGCGACCATGATGGGCGTCGATAATCGCTTTGACAATGGAGAGGCCGAGTCCGGTGCCGCCGATATTGCGGTTGCGGGCTTCATCGACCCGGTAAAAGCGCTCAAAGATGTGGGGGAGATGTACAGCGGGAATCCCCATGCCGGTGTCGCTGACATGAATTCGCGCCTCCTGTTCATCGTTCAGCGCCAGAGCGATGGTCACCAGCCCTCCTTCCGGGGTGTATTTGATCGCATTGGTGATAAAATTAAGGAGGGCGCGGTGCAGGTGCATCTGGTCGGCGCGAATAAAGACTTCATGATCGACCTGCAACTGCAGGATCGTTTCGATCTTTTTCGGATCACTGAGGGTTTTGCTGTGAATGTAGAGATCCTGCAGCAGATCGTTGAGAGAGAAGACGCTGAGATTGAGGTGAAATTCGCCGGATTCACTCTTGGCAAGATGGAGGAGTCCCTCGGTGATCCTTTCCATTCTTTCGATCTCTTCAAGATTGGAAGCCAGAGTCTGGCGCAACTCCTCCTCTCCTTTGGCCCAGCGCAGGGAGACTTCGGTCTCCCCCTTGAGGATGGCCAGCGGGGTCCGCAATTCATGGGATGCATCGCCGGTAAATTGTTTGATCCGGCTGAAAGAGTTAGCGAGGCGTTCGAGGGTTTCGTTGAAGCTGATACTGAGTTCGGTCAGTTCATTCGGTTTTTTACCGACCGGGAGGCGCAGATTGAGGTTTTCGACAGTAATTTTGCGGATATCATCGGTAATCCGTTGTAATGGCAAGAGGGCGCGACCGGCCAGAAACCAGCCGCACACGCTCAACATAAGGATCAGCAGCGGTGTGTAGATGATGCGCTTCCAGAGTAACAGCGCCAGAGCGGTGTCGTTCGCTTCCAGATTTTCACCGACCTGCAGCACGTCGACCAGGCGGCGGTCGCCGTCATCATATAGGGGCATGGTCATCACCCGGTAACGCTCCCCGGTCTCGCTGGTAAAGGTTTCGAAGTACGTTTCCCCTTGACTGAGTTGCCGCAGGGCGCGGCGATTGAGGGGAAAGCGGAGATCGCCGAGGTTCTCAGTGATGCAGGTCGGTTCGCCGTGCGGGTTGCGTTGCTGGATCGCGACCCCCCAGTTATGGCGCTGCAAAAAATTCTTGATCTCCTCACATTGGGCGTCTTCCACGCCGGGCGCATCGTATGCTTCTTTGTGACTCAGATCTGCGAGGATCTCACCGGTCCGCGCCAGGCGGTTGTCGGTATTCCCTTCGAGAATGGTGGCGAGATGGCGATCCCAGAAAATTTCGCTGGAGAGCATCAGTATCGCCAGGATCAAGGCAAACCACAGGGTTAACTTGTACCGGATCGAGGAGCGAATCGAAGGGCGGTGGGGCAATCAGTCCTCCTTGAGCATGTAGCCGATGCCCCGTACTGTCTGAATCAGCTTTTTGTCGTAGTCGCGATCGATCTTCTTACGCAGGTAATTGACATAGACATCGATAATATTGGTAAAGGAATCGAAGGTGTAGTCCCAGACCCGCTCGGCGATCATTGTGCGGGTGAGAACCTGATTGGGATTGCGCATGAAATATTCGATCAAGGCGTACTCTTTGGCGGTGAGGTCGAGCTCATCACTACCGCGCCAAACTTTATGGGCGACCGGATCGAGGCGCAGGTCGGCAAAGCGGAGTTCGGCACCGCGATCCATGGTGCCGCGCCGCAGCAAGGCGCGCACCCGGGCGATGAGTTCAGCAAAGGCAAAGGGTTTGGTCAGATAGTCGTCGCTGCCGGAGTTGAAACCGGAGACGACATCATCGATGCTGTCCTTGGCAGTCAGACAAAGGACCGGGGTACTGACCCCTTTGTCACGCAATTCGCGCAGCACGGTCAGGCCATCCTTTTTCGGCAGCATCAAATCCATCAGGATCAAGCTGTACTGGTTGGCCTCGGCCATAAACAGCCCTTCTTCCCCGTCATGAGCAAGGTCGACATTAAATCCTTCTTCTTCGAGGCCGCGCTTGATAAAGCTGGCGACTTTTTTTTCATCTTCAACAACCAGAATTTTCATGAAATCTCTCCTTTTGTGTTAGGTTTTGGGGTAATCAGTAACGCGCGGATAACCGCTGTCCTTGCTTATTTAAGTCCAAGTTTCACCAGAACTTCGTTGGCGGTCTCTTCGACCGCTTTACCGGTCACATCGATCATGACCCAGGGTTGGCGACGGTAAAAAGCCCGGACCTGCCGCAACTCGGTATCGATCTCTTCGAGGTCGGCATACGCGGTGCGCGGGTCCTGGCCGAGGGTGCGCAGTCGGGCGGCGCGGAGTTCGACAAGGCGGTGCGCATCGATGATCAGGGCCGCCACCCGCCCTTGATCGATCTTGAAGAGTTCCGGCGGCGGGTCGATGCCGGGAACCAACGGTACATTCGCCACCTTCCAGCCGCGGTGGGCAAGGTAGATGGAGAGCGGGGTCTTGCTGGTGCGCGACACCCCGACGAGAACAATGTCGGCTTTATGGAGATTGCGCGTCTCCTGGCCGTCGTCATGTTTGACCGTAAACTCCACCGCTTCGATTCGCTTGTAATAAGCATCGTCCACCCCGTGCAGCAGTCCCGGCATCTGCTGCGGCGCCTGGCCGAGATAGCGGGACATGCGCAGCAGCAGGGGGGTCATCAAATCGAGAGAGGGGATGGCGCGACTGGTACATTCGTCATGGGCGATCTGCGCTAGTTCATTATTGACCAGAGTATAAACGACCAGAGCATTGAGTCGGCTCGCTTCGTCGAGGATGTCGAGCAGGTGCGACTTGCTGCGGACATTGGCGATGCGCCGGATGGTGACCGTCTTGTCCTGAAACTGGGTCAGGGCGGCGGTGCACATCCGTTCAATCGTTTCACCGGTTGCGTCCGAGAGCAGAAAGATATATTTTTGTGTTCCCATGGGGGCCTTTTTGGTAGAAAAAATACCACTTATGATATTTACTCATTAAATTTCTCACTAACATTAAAATGGAAAAAGAGTGATGTCAAGGACCGCTTCAGAGAAAAAATATTTATTTGTGTAAAGGAAGTTTTTTATGGATGAATGGATTGAAGTTGTATTGACTGTCCCGGCGACGGTTGCTGAAACCGTCGGGTTTGTCCTGGCGGAAATGGGGAGTGAAGGGGTGACTCTGGAAAACCGGGAACTCGACACTTTTGTCGCGCCGGATCCGGAGGAAATGGTCAGTGAAACTCTGGCCCTGCGTGCCTACTTCCCGCAGCCGGACGATAGTGCCGCCTTGCTGAGCGCCATTCATCAGCGGATGTGTGAACTGGCGCCGGCCTTTCCCGGCTGGCAACCGCAAGCCCCGAGCTTTACGGTGGTGCGGAACGAAGATTGGGCGGAAGGCTGGAAGCAGCACTTTCCGACGACCCGGATCAGCCGGCGCCTGGTGGTGCGGCCGAGTTGGGAAGCCTTTACGCCGCAGCCCGACGATGTTGTCATCGAAATTGATCCGGGGATGGCCTTTGGCACCGGCACGCACGGCACCACCCGCCTTTGTCTCGAAGCGGTCGCCGCCGCCTTTGAGAGTGCCGTGCCGCCGCGCCGCGTCCTCGATGTCGGCACCGGTTCCGGGATCCTCGCCATTGCCGCCGCTGCCTACGGCGCTGAAGAGGTCGTCGCTTGTGACATCGACGCGGATGCGTGCGCAATTGCTTTTGAAAATGCCATCCTCAATCAGGTTGACGAAAAGATCTCCTTCACCATTGCCCCCCTGGAAGAGTTGGAAGGGAGCTTCGATCTGGTTTTGGCCAATATCCTTGCGGAAGAGAATATCCGCCTCGCCGACGCCCTGCTCGCCCGCCTGGCCCCCGGCGGTCGGCTCGTCCTTTCCGGGATACTCATCGAGAAGGAGGCGATGGTGATCAATGCTTTCAATGCCTACGGACTCGCAGCGCCGGAGATCCGTCACAATGAGGACTGGTCGTGCCTCCTTTACCGGCGGCCGTGATGCATCGCCTCTTTGTTCTCCCGGCGGCGCTGCAGGAGTCGAGCGTCGTGATCAGCGATGAAGCCTTCCACCATCTGAGCGTCCTGCGTCTGCGCATCGGGGATGAACTCCTCCTTCTCGACGGATGCGGTCACCTGGTACGGGGCATCCTGCGGCAGCTCAGCCGGAGTACAGCGCAGGCGGACGTACTCGAGCGCTGGGAGGAAAGAGAGTCGCTCCTCCCTTTGCGGCTGCTGCAGGGGCTGCCCAAGGGGGAGAAGTTTGAATGGCTGCTGGAGAAAGGGGTGGAGCTCGGAGTCAGCGCCTTTACGCCGGTTCTCACCGCGCGCAGTCAGGTGCGGGGGGAAAAGACCGCCCGTTGGCAAAGGATTATTCAGGAAGCGGCCCGCCAGAGTCGCCGTCCCCTCCTCCCCATTCTGGAGGAGCTGCAACCTTTGGCGGCGGCGCTGACAGCGACAACCGAGTCGCTGCGGCTGATGTTGTGGGAAGAGGGGAGCACCCCCCTTAATAGCGTCCTGCCGCCGGAAGTTCCGGCCAGCTGTGCTCTGCTGGTCGGGCCGGAAGGGGGATTTTCAGCGGCGGAAGCAGACGCGGCGGTGATGGCCGGTTTTATTCCCGTCTCTTTGGGAAAGCGGATTCTCCGCACCGAGACCGCAGGGATGGCGGTCGCCGCTGTCCTGCAAAATCGCTATGGCGATTTCGGCACGGTTTGACCTGCTTTTAAATTTTTGAAGGATCTCTGATGCTCAGCTATCGCCACGCTTTTCATGCCGGCAACCACGCCGATCTCCTCAAGCACCTGGTGCTGGTGGAGCTGCTGAACTATTTTCGGCGCAAAGAGAAGCCCTTTTCTTATATTGATACCCACGCCGGGGCCGGCTTTTATGAGCTCGATCAGGGGTATGCCACCCAGAATGCCGAATACGCTGCCGGCATTGGCCGGCTGTGGAAGCAGCAGGGTCTCCCGGCGCCCCTTGCGGCCTTTTGTCAGCAAATTCGTGCCTGCAACCCCGGTCCGGAGCTGAGCCGCTATCCCGGCTCTCCCTGGCTGGCCGGTCAGTTGCTGCGGCCTGACGACCGGATGTGGCTCTTTGAACTCCATCCCCGCGATCAGGAACTGCTGCGCGCCACCTTTAGCGCGGCCGGAAAACAGGTGAAAATCGCGGGAAGCGACGGCTTTACCGGCTTGAAAGGACTGTTGCCGCCGCCGACCCGGCGCGCCTTGGTCCTCATCGACCCTCCTTACGAAGAGAAGCGCGATTACGAGCGGGTGGTCAAGCTGCTTGGCGATGCAGTGAAGCGCTTTGCTTCCGGCACCTACGCCCTGTGGTATCCGCAGTTACAGCGGAGCGAGGCGCAGGCGCTGCCCGATCGTCTCAAGGCTCTCAATCTCCCGAGCTGGCTGCACGTCACCCTCACGGTTCAATCGCCCTCCGGCGACGGCTTCGGCATGCACGGTAGCGGCCTCTTTATCGTCAATCCTCCCTACACTCTGCCCGCAACAATGCAAAGCGTTCTCCCCACCTTGGTCGAACTTTTGCGCCAGGATGCCGGCGCCGGCTACCACCTTGAATTTTCAATCCCGTGATACGGTTCAACATAAGCACAAAAACGCCGCTGAAGCCATTTCTCAGCGGCGTTTTTGTAATTTTTATCCAGCAATGACTAAGACTTCAAATACGCCTGCACACTCGCCGCAATCGTCTGGAAGATGCGCGTCAGCTCGGCTTCATCCCGCTCCAGAAGGGTAATGCGGAAACCCGGCTGGGTGGTGCAGAAGGAGGTGAGCGGGACAGTGCATATGCCGGTCGAAGCAAGGAGATAATAGACAAAGCGTTTGTCGAGGGAGCAGCCGGGAGTGTTAACCAGCCCTTCGACGAGGGTTTTGACTTCCCCGTTGGCAATCGGCAAGCTCTGGGTGCTGGTCAGCACAGCGTCATCAAAGGCAACCGCCATATAGAAAGCACCGTTGGTGCGATTGACCTTGAGGCCGGAAACATCCTTGAGGATGTCGTAAGCGATATTCGAGGCGCGCTGGTATCGATTCTTGCGCTCTTCGAGATAAACCGGATATTCCGGGTGGGTCATCATCGGTTTGACCGCCATCTGCGGCAGGGTGGTGGCGCAGACCTCGACGAGTTTGGCGTTGAGGATGGAAGCGACATATTTGGCGAAGATCGGATCTTTGTCGGCATTGTAGACCTCGATCCAGCCGCTGCGGCCGCCCGGCCAAGGGAACTCTTTGCTGATCCCTTTCATGGCGATAGCAGGAACATCGCCGATGAGGTCGGAGATCGGCAGGGTAGAAGTGCCGTTGTAGGTGATATTGTGATAGATCTCGTCGCTGATGATGAAGAGATCATATTCTTTGGCAATAGCAACGATTTCGCGCAGGATCGCTTCCGGATAAACGACACCGGTGGGGTTGTCGGGATTGATCAACAGAATGCCGGAGATCGCCGGGTTGAACTTGACCTTGTTGCGCAGCTCTTCAAGGTCGGGATACCAGTGGTTCTCGGCGGCGAGGCGGTAGGTCACCGCCGGTTGACCGGCGTGGGCGGCCTCGGCGGACGAGTGGGTCGAATAGGTCGGCGAGGGGACAATCACCCGACATTCGTGGCGCAGGCAGCCGTAGACCTTTTGAATGGCATCGCCGAGGCCGTTGAAGAAGAGGATATCCTCGGGTGTGATCTGCAGCTTGCCGCGCTGGTTAGTCAGTTCGGCGATATACTCCCGGGTCTCAAGGACGCCGCGGGTCGGGCAGTAGCCGTAGGAGGCATTCTCCATGGCGAGATCGGCGACGATCTGTTTCATCCAGGCGGGGATCTGTTCCCCCTTGGCGACGGGATCGCCGATATTCTCCATATTGGTCTTGAGTCCGAGCTTTTTGAGTTTGTCGGCAATGTCGACAATGGCGCGAATCTCGTAAGTCATCTCTCCGCCACCGATCGGCACAATGTTGTTACGCATGAATCTTCTCCTTAAAGGATCTTGGCTCGTTGAAAAAGGAAAGGCCGCGACGTGTCTGCCGCGGCCTGATATCTTATGAGAGACGGAAAAAGGGGGTTATGACCGGGTCTCGTAGCGTCGGGCAGCGGATGGAACTGCGACTGCCGCGGCAGCCGCGCTGGTAGCTCGTGCGGTTGCAGTCTGCAGATCTTGATGGAAAGGACGCTGGTTCATCGCTTCACGACTCCGAAAATTTGAGAATCAGGTATCACACCTCTTTGCCGTCTGTCAACTCATCTCTGCCGGTGCTAATTGATCAGCTTGATCGCCTTTTTGGTCGCGGCCGTAGGGTGGGTGGTGATATCGGTGAGGACCGCCATTGCTTCCTTGGCGACCGGATCCTTTTCGGTATCCTTGGCGAGTTGCTTGAGCTTGTCGGCATCGGTCAACAGCGGCTCACGTTTGCTCCCCTTTTCGCCATGTTTCGGCATGCCGCTTTCCGCCCGCTGCGCTTCTGCCAGCTTCTTCTCTTCCAGCCAGTCGCGATGTAATTCAGTGAATTGCAAGGAGACTACGGTCTTTTCGCTCCGCTCCTTGGCGCGGGCCGCGTCCTTGTTGATGGTCTGCCAGGCCGGATCAGTTTTAATGCGCTGCTGACTGCGACTTTGCAGCCACTCCATATCCGGGAGCGCTTGCGGCCAGGGGCGATAGTTAGTCGCTTCAATCGTGTCCCAAGGAAGGGAGTGGTCGAGATAGCGCTCGCCGCTCTTGAGGTACTGTAAGCGGTCAGGGAGGATAATGTCGGGGACAATGCCGCGATACTGGGTCGAACCGCCGCTGACGCGATAAAACTTCTGGATGGTTACTTTGAGCGCTCCAAGGGGGAGGAACTGGTCCATATTGCGCAGATTGATGTCGCGATCGAGATCGAGCATCGCCTGCACTGTCCCTTTACCGTGGGTGTGGGCACTGCCGATGATGACGGCGCGGCGATAGTCCTGTAGAGCGCCGGCGAGAATCTCTGATGCTGAGGCGCTGAATTCATTGACGAGGATGGCGAGGGGGCCACTATAAACGGTCTTGCTGTCGTCATCAAGGACCTGGGTTTTGCCGTTGCTGCTGCGCACCTGGACGACCGGTCCGGGATTGATGAAGAGCCCGGCAATCGACACGGCATCGGAAAGGGCGCCGCCGCCGTTATTGCGCACATCAAGAATCAGGCCGTCGATATTGCTATCTTTAAGCTTGGCGATCTCGGTGCGGACATCGTCCGTGACGTTACGGCCGCCCTTGCCGCTTTCCTGAAAGTCGCGGTAGAAAGAGGGGATGCGGATATAACCGTAAATCTTGCCGCTCTTTTCGTCCTTGATGGTTGTGCCGCGGGCAAAGGTTTCGTCAATCTGCACGACGTCGCGCACGATCGGTATGATGATCTTGCTGCCGTCCGGTTTTCTCGCGGTCAAACGGACCTCGGTCCCCTTCTTGCCGCGAATCAGGGTGACGGCATCGCGCAGGCGCATGTCGGTAATGTCCACGGGCTCGGCCTTCCCTTCGGCCACCTTGAGGATGATGTCTTCAGCTTGTAAGTCTCCCTGCCGCCACGAGGCGCTGCCGGGGATAATCTGTGTCACCTTAATGTAGCCGTCTTCTTCGCGGAGGGTGGCGCCGATCCCTTCGAGGGAGCCGCGCATACTGATGTCGAAATCCTCTTTCTGCGTCGGCGGCAGGTAGTTGGTATGGGGGTCAAAGGCTTCGGTGATGGCGGAAAAGTAACTGTCGAAGCGATCCTGCTCCTTCTGTTCCAGCATCCGGGTAAAGAACTGGTCAAGACTCTTGCCAACCTTGACTTTAGCTTCAGCCATGAGTTCTTTGTCGATCTTCTTACCGGCGCTTTCGAGTCTCTTTTGGTCCTCAAGGAGAGTCATATAGCGACTGAGAAGCTGATACTTGATGATTTTTCGCCAGCGCTCGCGCAGTTCCGGCAGGTCGCGACAGTAGCTCAGCTTGGCGTTGTCGGTTTCGATCTTTTCACTTTTGGTGAAGTCGATCTCTTCTTTGAGGAGGGCATGCACCAGGTCCTGGACTTGCACGACGCGTTGATCCATGATCCGCGCGGCGATGGCCGGGAGTTCAATGACACCCTGATTGATTTCGTTATCAATCAGTAGCGCGTAGGGCTGGAGCTGGTCGATGTCGGCTTGCAGCAGAAAGCGCTTTTGTGCATCGAGTTGTTTGAGAAAGAGGCTGTAAGCGGCGCGGGAAAGCTCGTCATCGAAAGTTTTGTTGCTGTAATGATGGCGCGCCAATTGATTGCGCAGCACATAACTGATCAGCTTGGCGCGATTGGCGGCGTAGTTTTCTGTGGCGGCAGTCGGACTCGAAGCATCCGAGGGCGTCAACAGGGACGCGGAGAGAGCAAAGAGGGAAACAAAGACAACGGCAACGATCCAGTAGCGGGAGCGCAACTTTAAGCGACGTAGCAATGTAGAGTCCAACATAAAAACGATCCGTCCCTTGGTTTGGGGTAATAAGTGATTTATCTTTCGCATTATCGGTGTTCTTTCCTTCTGCGGTCAAGAGGATAACACGTGTTTTTCCGCCGTAAAGTAGGTTGACACGATATGGGTGGTGTGATATTAAGACGCGGCTCGAAAGACCGGCTGGTCAGAAGGGTTCCTGAGTGAATGAAAGAGCAGCGCCGCCAGCTCATCAAGTCGATGGGGTTCTTGTCCGGACTTGGCATCTCGATGGTGGCGGCGACGCTGATCGGTCTGGCGATCGGTTACTATCTGGATCGCTGGCTCGGAACCACCCCCTGGATGACCCTGGTCTTCCTCTGTTTCGGTATCGTGGCCGGATTTCGTAACGTTTACATTCTGACTGATCGTGAGTTAAAGCGGCAGCAGGCGGAAAGTTCCAGCGAAGGTGACCGTAATAAGTGATGAAGAGTTGCCTTGGCAGTTGGCCCGCCGGAATCTGATGGTCTTTGCTGCTCTGCTCTTTTTAAGTCTATTCTGGCAGTCGCTGAGCGTCTTTCTCGGTGTTTTGTGTGGCGGAGCGGTGGCTCTCCTCAGTTTCCACTGGATGCAGTTCAGTTTGATCAAAATGTTTGTCCAGCTTGATTCCGGCTCTGCCCGCCGGTTTCAATCGAGTTATCTGCTCCGTCTTGCCACCGTGGCAGCGGCGCTTTATTTCTGCGTTGCCGTGTTGCGGGTGAACCCCCTGGCCCTGGCAGCAGGTCTTTCGGTGGTGGTTGTCAGTCTCTTCTGGACCACGATCGCGAGATTGACCGTATCAAGGAGGCGTTGATTCATGATCCATCCTTTTATGTTCCTCGACTGGCTCTCTGCTCAGTTGCAGCTGCACAACCTGATTGCCGATCCTCTCAGTTTGCGGACGGTCACATATACATGGGTCGTCCTCTTCCTGTTGATGTCTCTGGCCTTTGCGGCTTCCCGTGGGCTGAAGATGGTCCCTGGCGGCCTGCAGAATTTCATGGAAGTCGTCGTCTCCGGTCTGGAAAATCTTGTGGAAGAGACGATGGGGCCCAAGGGCAAGGCTTACTTCCCATTGATCGCCACCTTCGCCCTCTTTATCCTGACATCGAACCTCCTCGGTCTGATCCCGGGCTTCTTCCCGCCGACCGCGAATCTCAATACCAATGTCGCCTTGGCTTTGATCGTCTTCTTCATGACCCATATCATTGGACTAAAAGAGCACGGCACCCACTACATCAAGCACTTTACCGGCCCGATTATCTGGCTGGCACCGCTGATGATCATTATTGAAATGATCGGGCATCTGGCGCGGCCGCTCTCCTTGTCCCTGCGTCTATTCGGCAACATGTACGGCCATGAGATTGTTTTGATGATCTTCTTTACCCTGGTCCCCTTTTTGCTGCCGATTCCGATGATGCTGATGGGGGTGCTTGTTGCCTTTATTCAGGCCTTTGTCTTCTCCCTCCTGGCGATGATCTATATTGCCGGGGCTCTTGAAGATGCCCATTAACCTTTGCTGACTGTTTTCCGCCTTGGTCCTATCTGTATAGGAACAATTAACCCCCATTTTTGGAAGGAGTAGTACAATGACGTTTTTTGCTTGGTGTATGATTGCTGCCGGTTTCGGCATGGCGATCGGTTCTTTCGGTACCGGCCTCGGCCAGGGATTGGCAATCAAGAGCGCAGTTGAAGGGGTTGCCCGTAACCCTGGCGCCAGCGGCAAGATCCTGACCACGATGATGATCGGTCTGGCCATGATCGAGTCCCTCGCTATCTATGTTTTCGTTGTCTGCATGATTATTCTTTTCGCCAACCCCTTCACCGCTCAGGTGATGCAGTTGGCCGGACAAGCTGCTCAGTAAATTCTATTGCTGCGGTTGAAAGATTAAGGGTGCTGCCAAAGGGCTGCACCCTTTTTTTGGTCGACGACATTAAAATTCTGCAATTATATGACAATGCGAACAAAAACAATGTTTTATTAAACTTTTTTGTTGAAATTAAGTTGGTCAATCTGTAGATTGTGTCCGCTAGATTGAGTGTTCTGCGTTTAATCTGTCGCATGTAGTCGAAGTCATCAGGAGAGAAAAGGGAGGAATCGTTATGGTTGTGAGGATTTATCGATGGATGGTACTGGCGCTCCTGCTGTTGGCACCGTGTGTAGTTTTGGCAGATGGCGTCGCCCTAAACCCCGAGGAATGCCTCAAGTGTCACGACAAGGTCGCGACGATGAAGACCTTTTCTCAATCGGTCCATGGCCAGAACGGCTGCACCAGTTGCCATCTCGAAATTACCGACCTGAAACGCCATGAAGATGGCGAGCAGATGCCGGGCGATGTCAAGTGTGTCCGCTGTCATAAAAAAGAGACGAACGAGCACTACAGCAGCGTGCACATGCTCAATGACATCAAGTGTTTTGAATGTCACACCGATATCCACGTGCATCAACCCTGGCAAGGGGATAAAGCGAAGGTCGTTGCGACTTGCAGCAACTGCCATGATCTTGCCGACACTTATATGGCCTCCTTTCATGGTAAGGCCGTTTTAGACGGCAATCCGGATTCCGCGGCTTGCAATGACTGCCATAACCTGCACGAGATTCAGCCCATCGGCGAAGAAGCGTCGAAAGAAGGGAAAGAATTTCACACCAAGGTCTGCTTGAAGTGTCATGCCGATGAAGAGATGATGGAGCGCAATGGCATCACCAAGATTGCGGTCAAGACCTATCTCGACAGTTATCACGGCAAGAACTACCGCCTTGGTTTTCCGGAAAAAGCGGCCGGTTGCGCTGATTGCCATACTTCGCACTCGATTCTCCCGCCGCAGGATATCCGGTCGAGCATCAACCCGGCCAATCTGGTCAAGACCTGTGGCGCCTGTCACCCCAAGGCAACGGTTCCCTTTACCGAATATTATGCCCATGCCGACATGACCGATTCGGCCGAGTATCCGGTTCTGTACTGGACCTTCGTGCTGATGACCGGGCTCCTCCTCGGAACTTTCACCGTCTTCTGGATTCATACCCTCCTCTGGCTCTTCCGTGGTTTTGTCGAAAACCGGGAAAAGCTGGCAGAGCTGCACGCTGGTCATATCGCCCATGTTATTCCGGATGGGCACAAGCAGTATCGCCGTTTTACCGGTCGTCATATTGTCATGCACCTCACCGTCATCGTCAGTTTCCTCGGTCTCTCCCTCACCGGTCTGCCGCTGAAGTTTGCTGACCAGGGCTGGGCGCGTTTTATGATGGAGTTCTTTGGCGGTACCGCCAATGCCGGCTTGATCCATCGGGCTTGTGCGGTTCTGACCTTTGCCTACTTCCTGACCGCCATCCTCATGACGATCAACTTCCTCTTTATCGATAAGAAGGTGAAGGGAAACTTCCTGCAGCGCCTCTTCGGGCCGGAATCTCTTTGTCCGAACTTCCGTGATGTCAGAGATGTGATCGGGATGGTCAAATGGTTCCTCTTCATGGGTCCGAAACCGACCTTTGAACGCTGGACCTACTGGGAAAAGTTCGACTTCATCGCGGTCTTCTGGGGTATGTTTGCCATCGGCGGCTCCGGTCTGATGTTGTGGTTCCCCGAGATCTTCGGCGTCGTCCTGCCGGGTTGGGCCTTCAATGTCGCGACGATTGTCCACTCCGACGAAGCCCTCCTTGCCACCGGCTTTATCTTCACCGTTCACTTCTTCAACACGCACGGGCGGCCGGAAAAGTTCCCCATGGACTTTGTTATCTTTAATGGTCAGATGTCGAAAGAAGAGTTTATCGAAGAGCGTGGCGACCAGTGGCGGCGCTACGAAGAAGACGGCACCCTCGAAAAATACGTTGTAAAAAAACCGAGCGGCGTCTTTTATGACTTTGTGCTGAAAGGCTTCGGCTTCATCGCCTTATTCACCGGCCTCGGTTGCCTGATTCTGATGATTCTGGCCCTGGCGACCGGATCAGGGCACTAACTAAACAGAAAGTGGGGCGCCGCATTCGGCGCCCCACTTTACTTTTGACGGCGTCTCCTATGAAGAAGAATACCGGTTATGTCCTGATCTATGCTTCTTTGATCCTTTATATCCTTGGCGGGATCAGCATCTTTTGCGGCGTCGCATTGATGGTCTTGATGAAGGGGCAGAGTTATGGCGACTGGGGGCGCATGGACAGCTTTGGTTACGTCCTCCTCTTTGCCGGGCTGAGCCTTACCATTCTCGGTGTCCTATTTATGCGGATCATTCGCAATCGCTTGCCCGATAAATGATCCCTCCGGCAAGAATCCTGGGGACCAGCCTGCCTCCATTCTTCGCCTTCCCCCAAAGTGCGAAAACCTTCAGTCCATAGATGACCTCAATCCGTAGAAACTTCCATTCGTTCAATTCAGTACAGGACCGGTTTACGAGGATGGCAGATTCAGTATCCGCCGGGCATTGGTTGTCGTTTGCGCGGCAACTTCCTCCAGCGAGCACTGGCGCAGTTCGGCACAGCGTCTGGCGGTGAGGGTCAGCCACTGCGGCCGGTTGCGCTCGTGGCGGTACGGTTCCGGGCTCTGATCCGGGGCATCGCTTTCGAGGACAAAGGCGGTTGCCGGTAAGGTGCGCAGCACCTCCGGAGCGCGACGTGCCTCGGGCCAGGTAATGCCGCCGCCGAAACCGAGGGATAGATTCAAGCGTAGCGCCACCTTTGCCACCTCGACGCTACCGGAAAAAGCATGGAGGATTCCGCCGACGCGTGGCCCCTGCTCTTCCTGGAAAATTTCTAAACAGCGCGTGAGGAGACCGCGACAATGGAGCAGGACTGGCCGGCCGGCGGCGACAGAAAGACGCAGTTGGGCGCGACAGACCTGTTCCTGCAGCCCCAAGGGAACGGGCAGCTTGCTGTCAAGACCGATCTCGCCGATGGCGACCACCGCCGGATGCGCAAGGAGTTGGACGAGCCGCTCCTCGACCTGCGGCGACCAGGATTCTGCTGCCAAAGGGTGGACGCCGGGGGCGAGGAAGAGTCCGGCATGCTCCCCGGCGAGGTTTGTCAAGGTATCCCAGTTCGCTGGCGCGATCCCCGGAATCAGGAAGGAATAAATTCCCTGTTGCCGCGCCTGTTCGATTTCGTTTGCCAGATCGTCACCTGGCAGGCGATCAAGATGAATATGCGTGTCAAAGAGTTCGACCATGGGCCCTGACCAATCCTTTACGCCGTTGTAAAAGGCATGCTATAAGCTTTTATTCTCACACAGAATGGACCTGATTGACATGCATGAACTCGGTTTGACCCAACATCTGGTGGAGATTGCCGAAGGCGCCGCGCGGAAAAACGGCGCCACCCAGGTGCGCTCGGTCAAAGTCGAGATCGGCGCTCTTGCCGGCGTTGTCCCGGAATCGGTCGAGTTCTGTTTTGAAGCCTGCAGCCGCGGCACCCTCCTTGAGGGGAGTCGTTTGGAGATCGTCTTTATCCCCGGTCGTGGACGGTGTTATGACTGTCACGCCGAGTGCGCCCTTGACACCTATACCGTTGCCTGTCCCGCCTGCGGCGGCTTTTCTCTGGAACGGTTGCAGGGGGAGGAGCTGCGCGTCGTCGAAGTGGAGGTTGACTGAGCATGTGTACTGATTGCGGTTGTGGCCCGAGCGGCCATCATCATCACCATCACCCTCCCGTCGCTGAACTGAGTCCGGGACGGGTCGTCCGGATTGAGGAAGATCTCCTTGCCAAGAATAATCGCCTCGCCGCCGGGAATCGTCGCTTCTTTCAGGAAAAAGGCCTGCTCGTTTATAATCTGGTCAGCTCACCCGGTTCCGGAAAAACGACTCTGCTTGAGCGGACCCTCAGCGATTTGCAGCATGAAGTGCATTTTGCCGTCCTCGAAGGGGACCAGCAGACGAGCAACGATGCCGAGCGGATCGCCGCCACCGGGGTGCCGGCCGTGCAGATCAATACCGGCAGCGGCTGTCATCTTGATGCGCATATGGTCGGGCACGGCATGGAAAACTTCGCAGGCCTCCCCCTTGATATCCTCATGATTGAAAATGTCGGCAACCTCGTCTGCCCGGCTTCATTTGACCTCGGTGAAGATGCGAAGATTGCCCTCCTCTCGGTGACGGAAGGGGAGGATAAACCCCTCAAGTATCCGGATATGTTCAAGGCCGCCGACATTCTCCTCCTTACCAAGATCGACCTCCTCCCTTACCTGCGCTTCGATATCGAGCAGTGTAAAGCTTTTGCCCGGCAGGTGAATCCGCAGGTCCGCATCTTTGAGCTCTCCTGCCAAAGCGGGGTTGGTCTTTCTTCCTGGTACGACTGGTTGCGGCAGGAGCTGGCGGCAAAACGTCGCACTGCCCGTGATGTCAGCCGTTAAGGGTCAAGATGAAGATCCCCTACCTGGTTGAATGGTTTCGCAATCTCAAGCTGCGCGGTAAACTCCTCGTCGTCGTTTTGCCGCTGGTGGTGCTGCCGGTCATCATCGTCGGCAGTGTCGTCGGTTACATCGGCGCCAGTCAGGCGACTTTGGGGATAACCCGCAGCAGTGAAGCTGATCTCGATCACATGGCCGCCTTTACCGTCGATCTGCTCAGCGCTCATTACCAGCAATTTCAGGTCTATCGTCAAGATAAGCGCGAGAGTTTCAATCGGGATCTCAAGGCCCTTGCCAGTATCGCCTGGGGGATTGCTGAGAGCCAGAACGATCAACATCGCCGTTCCGGGGTCCCGCTGGCGGCCGCTCAGGAAGAGGCCCGCAAAGCGCTACTCAAAGTCAGTGTCGGCCCGAGCGGCTATCTTTATGCGGTCAACAGCCAGGGGGTTCTGCAGGCGCATGTGGCGCAGCAGGGGGAGAATATCTTCGCTGCCCAGGATGAAAACGGCCGTTTCTTCATCCGGGAGATGATCGAGACGGCACTTAAGGCGCAACCCGGGGAGGTCCTCTTTATCACTTATCCCTGGCGCAATGCGGAGCTCGGTGACCGGCAGGCGCGGATGAAGATTGCCGCCTACCGTTACTTCCCGCAATGGGACTGGATTATTGCCGCCAGTGGTTATCTCGATGAAACGGCCGAAGATATCGCTTTTGAGCGAAAATCCTTCGAAGACCTCAAGGCCCGCCTGAAAGAGAAGAAGGTCGGGCGCACCGGCTATATCTATGCCATCGATGGCGCCGGGATCTTTACAATTCACCCTTTGAGTGAAGGGGAGAATCATCTTGATGCCCGTGATGCCGAGGGGAAGGCTTTTTTACGGGAGATGCGCGCCAACAAGCAGGGGTGGATCCGTTACCCCTGGCAAAATGAAGGGGAACGGGCACCGCGCCAGAAGATCGCCCGTTACGTCTACTTTGCTCCCTGGGATTGGGTGGTCGCTGTCGGTTCGTACGAAGATGAATTTTACGAAGCCGCCAACGCGTTGCGGGTTCGGACTTTTGTCAGTATGTTACTACTGACCACCGCCACCTGTCTGGTTTCAATTTTGCTGGTGATCTTTGTTTCGAAGATCGTCACCCGGCCGATTCAGCGCATGCTCGAAGGGATCCGCCAGGTCAAGCGCGGCCGTTTCGATCAACCGGTCCGGGTCAAGAGTCACGATGAAATGGGGGAACTTGCCGCCACTTTCAATCGCATGACCGAAATGATCAAGTGTCACCGTGAGATGGAGACCGCCCTGGCGCAGCAAGGGAAGATGGCCTCCCTGGGGGTCCTTTCTTCCGGCGTTGCGCATGAAATCAATAATCCCCTCGGTGTCATCCTCGGTTATGCCAGTTATCTGGAGGGGAAGATTCCCGAAGATGATCCGAACTATAACTACATTCATGAGATCAAACGGGAAAGCAAGCGCTGTAAAAAGATTGTCCAGAACCTGCTCAGTTACGCCCGGACGCCACAACCGGCGCTGGAGACGATCGATTTAAACCTGCTGCTGGCAGAGATTCTCAACTTTGCCGCCAACCATACTGACATGCATCAGGTGCAGATCGAAAGGAACTTTACCACCGGCTTGCCACTGCTGCGCGCAGATGGTGATCAGTTGCGGCAGGTGGCGATCAATCTTATCCTTAATGCCGGAGCAGCGATGCCGCAGGGGGGAGTCCTGACGGTCAGCACCCGTGCGCTTGACGATAAATGTGTCGAGATTGAATTCCGCGATTCCGGGGTCGGTATGGCGCCGGAGCAGCTGGAGCAGATCTTTGAACCGTTTTACACCACGAAAGCACGGGGGACCGGACTCGGTCTCGCCATTACCCGGCAGATCATCGATTTTCACCACGGCCGGATCAAGGTGCACAGCCACCCCGGTCAGGGAACGACCTTTGTCGTGACGCTGCCGCTCGACCCCGAGGATGACCCATCGTGAAGAATCGCATTCTGCTCATCGATAATGAAGAAGGTCTCTGCCGAATGATGGCGGCGGTCCTCAAAGATAACGGCTTTAAGGTCGGCGCTTTCACCCGCTCTTTTGAGGCCGTGGAAAGTTTCAAGGCCGAAGAGTGGGACCTGGTCATCTCCGACATCAAGATGCCGGGGATGGACGGAATTGAAGTTCTGGAGCGGATCAAGGCCAAGGCGCCGGCCATCCCGGTGATCATGATTACCGCCTACGCCACGGTCGAGACCGCAATTCAGGCCTTGCGGCGTGGCGCCTACGATATGCTCACCAAGCCCTTTGAGCCGGAAGAACTCATTTACCGGGTGCGTAATGCTCTGCAGCAGACCAAACTTCTCGAAGAGAACCGTCAACTCCGCGAAGAGCTGGTCGGCAAGTTCCGTTTTGACAAGATGATCGGCAGCGCTCCGGCCTTGAAGACTTTAATCGAGCGCATGGAGAAGGTGGCGGTGCGCGACACTTCGGTGCTGATTACCGGCGAATCCGGTACCGGCAAGGAACTCGTCGCCCAGGCCCTGCACTACAACTCTCCGCGCCGTGACAAGCGTTTTGTCGCCATCAATTGCGGTGCCCTCTCCGAATCCCTGTTGGAGAGTGAGCTTTTCGGCTATAAAAAGGGAGCCTTTACCGGTGCGGCGGAAAATCGCAAAGGACTCTTGGAAGCCGCTGATGGTGGCACCCTCTTTTTGGATGAGGTCGGGAATCTGCCGATCAACGTGCAGAAGACTTTGCTCCGTTTTCTCCAGGAGCAGGAGTTTCTCCGCATTGGCGATACGCAGCCGATCAAGGTGGATGTGCGCATCATCTCCGCTACCAACGCCGATTTGAGCGCGGATGTAAGGACCGGCACCTTTCGCGAAGATCTATATTATCGCCTCAACGTCCTCAATCTGCGCCTGCCGCCGCTGCGCGAACGGGTCGCAGATATCCCTTTGCTCGCCGCGCACTTTGTTCAGGAACAGAATAAAAAGTTCGGCACCAGCGTCAAGGGCTTCAGTCCGGAAGCGAGCGAAGCCCTCAAGAGCTTCCCCTGGCCGGGGAATATTCGCCAATTGCGCAATGTCGTTGAGGCCTGTATGGCGATCGGCAGCGAAGACGCCCTCATCGACCTGCCGATACTCGAACAGTTTATCGAGATGCCCCCCTCCTTTACCGGCGGAGCATCGCAGCTCACCGCGATGCTCGATAGCGATTATACCGCCGCCATGACCGCCTTTGAGACCGATTACCTCAAGATGCTGCTGCGAAAAAAGGGAGGGAATATTGACGAGGCCGCCCGTGAAGCCGGAATGAATATGGCGACCATCTACCGCAAGATTAAAAAATACGGTTTGAAAAAAGAAGATTACAGCTGAGTTTTGGAGTACAAGCCCGACTCGCCAGTGATCGATTCGCCCCGATGCAAAGATCGGGGCTTTTTTTTTGCAAACCAGCAAAGGGTAGAGAGGGGGCAAGAGAATTATCTGTAGAGGTTTAAAATAATTTCAACAATCTTATGTTGTTATAGTTTGTCTTTAGGCTGGCATAGCCGTTGCTAGTAGATCTGTGAAAGCGGACGCCAGGCGAGTTCGGATGAAATCGGATATGCTGCTGTCGAATCAAGTGGGATACAAAGACGTTGATCAGGAGGCGATCATGGCCAGAAACTCGACCCTTAGCGTGGCAAAATCACAAGAAACCTGGATGATGACCCGAGTCGCCGGGATCTTGGCGCTTGGCTTCGCCGTACTGCTCGAAGCCGTTGTTCTCTCCCCTGTCGCTGCCAGTGCTCAAACATTGCTCGCTCCGCTCTTCCTTGCGGCGGTGATCCAGATTGGCGCCGGTTTGCAGGCCTGGCGTCAGGAGCGCTACCTCGAATCGGTGGTGCTGGTCGCCTTTGGCCTCTTTACCTGTTCACAAATCTCCCAGCTTGGCAATGTGTCGGCACACTCCCCGGCGCAAGGCGTTTTCCTCCTCTTCTGGGGACTCTTTGCCTCCCGGGTTGCGGTGCAGCCAAGTGATTGCGGGCGTTCTTTTCATCTCCTTCTTGCTGCGGTGGCGATGACCCTCCTCCTTAAAGCTCTGGTCATGGTCATTGTCTGGTCACCCCTCGGATATGTCCTCCTGTTGGCCGGGGTTATCACCTTTGCTTTGGCGATCCTTGCCGGACTTTGCCAGCTTCCGGCATTGCGGAGTTGACAGCCGTTCCCCGGCTCAGTTATAGATGAACTTTATAACCATACCGGCGAGAAGCAGCAATGCGCATGGTGCAGGAGCCGTGAAGTGATGAAGGGAAATCTTGGACAATATTTAACCGTACTCGGTTTTTGTGCCCTCGGTTTTTACGGCGCCATGTACGGTAGCGGTTATTTGGGGCTGGAGGCGATGCCGCAATTTTTGGTGACGGCGGTGATCTTTTTAACCGCCGGCCGGATGTTAAGAAAGGTCCGGCTCGGCAACGCCGAAGAGGAGGAAGAGACGGTTGCAGGGGAGTTGCGGCGGGAGCCGGATTGGGCCTGGCTGACGGCTTTCATGAATTGGACCGCGGCCCTGTTGATTATTGCTTTTTTGGCCATCTTGCTGATGAAGCCGACCGATCTGTCGCTCCTCGATGCCTTTAAATTTTCTCCGGTCCGGAGCAGCTTCTTTGCCGATGCCGTCCCTTAGCGAAGAGAGTATGCAGTAACGCCATAGCCCAAAGAAAAGGGATCAACGCCCGTGCGTTGATCCCTTTTCTTTGGGCTATCTGTCAGCATTAATCGAGTTGTGCGCTCATCCTTTTTCTTGATCCCTTGCCTTCACCATAGATCAGTTGCAGTGCCGAGTTGATGCGGGCAAGGAGTCGCTCCTGATGAAATGGTTTGTGGATAAAATCGACAAAGCCGCTGTTGAGGAGAACAACTTCTTCTTTGACCGGGTTGGGGCCAATGGCAATCAGAGGGATATCGCCGAGGTCTTGCAGCAGCTTTTGTGGATTAAGCTGATCCGGAAATTCGCTATCGACTAAAGCCAGGTGGGGGAGATGGTCGCGAATCAAGGCGCACGCCTCCGCTTCGCTGCCGGCATGTTCGACGAGAAAACCGGCCCCCTGCAAGAAGGTGACAAGCTTGAGCCGCGAGGCCGGGATAGCATCGATCACCAGCAACGTTGCTATTTCCTGGCCGACCATCACCCCTCCCCTGATGGCGACACTTCTTTCGTCATAATGGCGGCGGATAGCTGCGGCGATTTCGCTCGCGGTCGTCACCACTGGAATGATATGCAGCCGTGCGATCCTGGAAACGTCATCAATCACGGGGATGTCGAGGGGATTGACCATTGCCAGATAAAGAGAGCTCCCTTCCCGTTTCAACGGGAAGACCTGAGCCTTCTTCACCAGTTTTTCCGGAATCAAGTCGAGAAGTTCAGCGGCAAAGACATGCGCGGCAAAATCTTTGGCGGTGCGAAAACCGAACTGTTTGCTCAACGCGACGGCGATATCTTTCTCGGCAATGACCCCCATCGCTTCGAGGACCTTGCCGAGGCGCCAGCCGGTTATCAGTTGGCGGTCGAGAGCCTGCCGTAATGCTATCTCGGAGATGACGCCGGCCTCAACAAGGATTTCACCGAACTTCTTTTTTGTCGTCACTGCCATTTATCCCGCTTTCTGATAAGTTCTGCTGAAAAATAATAATCAACTAAAACATTAAGATTAGACAAGCAAAATTTATAGAAATCAAGGATTGACGGCTATTTTTAGTCCCTCGGGATCGGCATCGATGATCATCTTGTCGCCATCGCTTATCTCGCCGGCGATAATCGCGCGGCCGATCTTGGTCTCCAACTGGTGCTGCAGGTAGCGCTTGAGGGGGCGGGCGCCGTAAACCGGATCATAAGCGGCACTGACGATGAAGTCACAGGCGGCCGGGGTCAATTCCAGACCGATATGGCGGGAGGCCAGGCGTTTGCGCAGATCATCAGTGAGCAGGACGATGATGTGGGTAATTTCTGTCTTGCTGAGCGGCTTGAAGAGGACGATGTCGTCGACCCGGTTGAGGAACTCCGGACGGAAGGCGCTCCGCAACTCCTGCATGACCTGCTTGCGGGCGCTCTCCTTGATCGCCCCCTGCGCACTGACGCCATCGAGGAGATAAGGGCTGCCAATGTTGCTGGTCATGATGATCACCGTATTTTTACAATCGATGGTCCGCCCCTGGGCATCGGTGACCCGGCCATCGTCGAGGATTTGCAGCAGGACATTGAAGATGTCGGGATGGGCCTTCTCGATCTCGTCAAAGAGGATGACACTGTACGGTTTGCGCCGCACTGCCTCGGTGAGCTGCCCCCCTTCCTCATAGCCGACATAGCCGGGCGGTGCACCGATCAGGCGACTGACGGTGTGCTTCTCCATATACTCGGACATGTCGATGCGGATGATATTCTCCTCGGTATCGAAGAGCGCCTCGGCAAGGGTGCGGGCGAGTTCGGTCTTGCCGACCCCGGTCGGCCCGAGGAAGATAAAAGAGCCGATCGGCCGGCGCGGGTCCTTGATGCCGGAGCGGGCGCGGATCACCGCATCGGCGACGAGCTGCACCGCTTCATCCTGACCGACAACGCGCTGATGGAGGATGGTGTCGAGCTTGAGCAGCTTCTCCTTCTCCCCCTCCACCAGCCGGGTAACGGGAATCCCGGTCCAGCGGGCAACGATTTCGGCAATCTCTTCTTCGGTGACTTCTTCACGCAACAGGCGCGGGCCACCGCTTTCGGCGGCGTGAGCTTCTGCTTCCTTGAGCTCCTTTTCCAGTTGCGGTAAGCGACCGTGCTGAAGTTCCGCCGCTTTATTAAGATCATACTGGCGCTCGGCAATAACAATCTCCTGGCGCACCTGTTCGATCGTTTCCCGCAAGCCCTGCAGTTTTTTGATCCCTTCCTTCTCGGCATCCCACTGCGCCCGCAGGGTGTCGGCACTATGTTTGAGCTCCGCAAGTTCCTTGCGCAGCATGTCGAGCCGCTCCTTGCTGGCGCGATCCTTCTCCTTCTTCAGGGCGGCTTCCTCGATCTCCAGCTGCATGACGCGGCGGCTCGCTTCGTCGAGTTCCGTCGGCAGCGAATCGATCTCGGTGCGGATCATCGCGCAGGCTTCGTCGATGAGGTCGATGGCTTTGTCAGGGAGGAAGCGGTCGGTGATGTAGCGGTGCGACAGGGTGGCGGCGGCGACCAGCGAGTTGTCCTGAATGCGTACACCGTGAAAGACCTCGAAGCGCTCTTTGAGGCCGCGGAGGATCGAGATGGTATCCTCCACTGTCGGCTGTTCGACCAGCACCGGCTGGAAACGCCGCTCCAGAGCAGGATCCTTCTCGATATACTTGCGATATTCGTCAAGGGTGGTAGCGCCGATACAGTGCAGCTCGCCACGCGCCAGCATCGGTTTGAGCATGTTGCCGGCGTCCATCGCTCCTTCGCTCTTGCCGGCGCCGACGATGGTGTGGAGTTCATCGATAAAGAGGATGATCTTCCCTTCGCTCTCCTTGACTTCGGCGAGGACCGCCTTGAGCCGTTCCTCAAATTCGCCGCGATATTTGGCCCCGGCGATCAGGGCGCCCATATCGAGGGAGAAGATCGTTTTGTTCTTCAGTCCCTCGGGGACGTCGCCGCGGACGATGCGATGCGCCAGACCTTCGGCAATGGCGGTCTTGCCGACCCCGGCTTCGCCGATCAGGACCGGATTATTCTTGGTCTTGCGTGACAGGATGCGCACCACCCGGCGGATCTCTCCGTCGCGACCGATGACCGGATCGAGCTTCCCTTTGCGCGCTTCCTGCACCAGATCGCGTCCGTACTTTTCCAGCGCTTCATAGGTCGCTTCCGGCTCGGGACTCGTCACCCTCTGGTTGCCGCGAATCGAGGTGAGGGCAGCAAGGATACGGTTGCGGTCGAGACGGAAGGTTGAGAAGATCTTCCCGGACGCACTCTTCCCCCCTTCGTCAACGAGGGCAAGAAGCAGGTGTTCGACGCTGATAAAGTCATCCTTGAGACGTTTGGCTTCATCGCCGGCCTTGAGCAGGAGTTGGTTGAGGCGCTGGGTGACGTAGATCTTCCCGGCTTCGGCGCCGGGACCGGAGACCGATGGTCGGCGATCCAGCTCCGCCCGCACCGCCTGGAGCATGCTCTCGACGGGAATGGTCAGCTTTTGCAGTAAACGCGGAATCAGGCCCCCTTCCTGCTCAAGGAGGGCCGCAAGGAGGTGCTCGCCATCGACCTCGATGTGGCCGCGTCGCGCTGCTAATTCCTGCGCGCTCTGGAAAGCTTCCTGCGATTTAATGGTCAGCTTGTTGAGATCCATCATCGTGTCCTTTCGTTGTATAGAAAAGATAAAGCAAAATCCCTGTTGCGCAAATACACAGTACCGGATCGTTCAAAATGACGGGAAAATATACGGAGAGCCACGTACTTTTTCCGTCCCTGCCAAAGTAAAGTCACCCCATCAAGGAACGAAATTTTCCTACCAACATAACTCTCTATCCCCAGTAGAGAGGAATTTTTCCGCCGGATCAAGGTGCCTCCCCTTGTTTCCGGCTTTTTTTTGTTGTTGGCGCATTGTCCTTGGCAATGTGGTCATTGCTGATTATCCTGTCAAGGGAAGGAGGTCGTCATGACAGTACTCTTGATCCTGGCCCTGGTAACCCTGCTGGGCACCCTGCTCATTACCGTTGAACTCCTTTGGGGGGAACGCCGCCTGCGACCCTTACGTGCAACGCCAGGCGACGGACCCGGTCCCTGGCCGCTGGTCTCGATTGTTGTTGCCGTGCGCAACGAAGAACGTCATCTTCACGCTGCCGTCACCTCTCTCCTCCGCCTCGCTTATCCCGCCTATGAGCTCATCGTCGTCGATGATCGTTCCGACGATCGTACGCCGGTCATCCTGACAGAGTTGGCTGCCCACTTCCCGCAACTTAAAGTGCAGCGGGTTGAGACTCTGCCGGCGGGATGGTTGGGGAAGAATCATGCCCTTTGGCAGGGGAGTTGTCGTGCCGCCGGGGAACTCCTCCTCTTCACCGACGGCGATATTATCATGGAGGAGACGGTCTTGAGCCGCGCCGTCAACCGCCTGCAAAGTGAGGGGCTCGATCATCTGGCGCTGACTCCGCGGATGACTCTGCCCGGCACCCTGCTGCCGATTCTCGGCCTTGCCTTTATCTTCTTTTTCGGCATTTTTACCCGGCCCTGGCGCGCCGCTGAGCCAAACAGTTCCTGCCATATCGGCATCGGCGCCTTTAATCTCCTCCGTAGCAGCGTTTATCGTGCGGTCGGCGGCCACCAAACGATTGCACTCCGTCCGGATGATGACCTCAAGCTCGGCAAGATTATCAAAAGAGCCGGCTTTCGGCAGAATGTCGCTTATGCGCCGGAGTTTCTCGCGGTCGAATGGTACGCGTCCCTTGGTGAAGCGATCCGGGGTCTGGAGAAGAATACTTTTGCCGGCTGTGATTATCGGGTGGGGATGGTGCTGGGGGGGGTTGCCGTGCTCTTGACCTTCGGCCTCTGGCCTTATCTTGCCCTGCTGGCGACGGAGGGAACGATCTGGGGGCTGAATCTGCTCAGCGTCCTGCTACTTACCGCCTTATTGATGCGGGGGGCGACATTGCACGGCGAACGCAGGCGTTTCGCCTGGGGCTTTCCGCTTGGCCTCTGCCTCTTTTGCTGGATTTTGCTGCGAACGATGATCCTCAACCTTTATCAGGGAGGGATTTTCTGGCGTGGAACCTTTTATCCTCTCGACCAACTGCGCCGCAATCGAATTTAATTCGCGGCAGATATTTTTCAAAAAATACGGGGGTCACACAGTTAGTGTGGCCCCCGTATTGCGTCTATGGCGAGAAGGAAGACTAGGCACTCTGCAGTCCCTCACGGTGCCCCCACTTTAGAGCAGAAGACCGTGCAGCGGTGCCCTTGTAATTCACATAGCAAATGAGTTGGAAGGAAAATGCGGCGATGGCGGGGACGACAAACAATGCGATGATGAACAACATGGTCTTTCTCCTCTCTGTGGGCTTGCTGTTAAATAGCGATAACGTTGTTTTATAAAATATAGCAAGCTCAAAAGAAAATGCAACCAATTAATTTATTAAATTTTGTAAAGATCAGTTTTTTCCCAATAATCGGACAGATTAACGATCAAGAAGAGGTACGCCACAGACAAACAGAGTTAGTGCAAGGGATGTAAATTATTTACAGACGGGAATTTTTATCCTCTTCGTGGCGCTCTTTGGGGCGAGGGACGACCGCAACCGTGAGCCGGGCCACACAGACCAGACGCGCTTTATCATCGCTGATGCGGATATCCCAGACCTGGGTATTGCGGCCGAGATGAAGGGGGCGGGCGACGCCGGAGACGAAACCGGCGGTGACCGGGCGCAGATGATTGGCGTTGATTTCGAGTCCGACGGTTGTTCTGCTGCTGTCGCGTAAAGCGAGGAAGGCGGCAAAACTGCCGACCGATTCGGCGAGGGCGACCGAGGCGCCGCCGTGGAGTAGTCCGAAGGGCTGAGTGGTCCGGTGATCGACCGGCATCTGCGCGGTCAGGGAGCCGCTGTCGATAGCGACAAATTCAATGCCGAGATGGCCCAGCAAGTTGCCGGCATTGAGGCGATTGAGTTCTTCCAGAGAATAGTCGCGGGGCCAGAGTGTCATCCGCTCATCCTTGATTAAAAAGTTCGGTCAACGCATTAATCAGTCGCTGATTCTCCTCGCCCGTCCGTACTGCCACCCGCAGATAATGGGCATCGAGCGGCGAAAAATTGCTGCAGGAGCGGAGAAGGATTCCTTCCTGGCGGAGGGCTGTAACAATTTCATCGGCGTGTGCTGCCACAAGGCGGAGGAGGAGATAATTGGCCGCTGACGGGTAGACGTGCAGACCGAGGTTGCGCAGACCGTCTGCGAGCTGTTCGCGCAGTTGCGGGATCAGCCGCAGACTCTCTTCTTTGTAGGCTGTTGCGGTCAGCGCTGCCTTGGCGGCGGCAATGGCGATGTTGGAGAGCGCCCAAGGTTCGGTCTCTTCCTTCAAGCGGGAAATGCCGTTGATCGGACCGGCTAGATAGCCGACGCGCAGACCGGGGATGGCATAAAACTTGGTCATGGAGCGAAAGACGTAAAGGTTTGGCTCACTGGCGGTCGCTGTGAGGATGGAGGCGTCGGGACAGAAGTCGATGAAGGCTTCGTCAACCGCAACGATCGCCTGTTCCCGTAGTGCATGGGCCAGGGTCAGGATGGTTGTCGCTTCGATTTTGGCACCGCTCGGATTGCCGGGGGTAGCAATCAGGAGGAGATCGGTTGCCGGCGTGACCTGCGGGAGGAGTTGGCAGAGATCGAGGGTGAAGTCCTTTGCCGGATCGAGATCGAAGACGTCAATCTCGGTCCCGGCGATCTCCAGAGCCCGCTGGTATTCACTGAAAGCGGGCCGGACGACCAGGGCGCGGCGGGGGCGCAGGGTCCGGGCAAAGAGGGTAAAGAGCGGGGTTGAGCCGTTGCCGGCAAGGAAATGGCGGGGATCGAGATGATGATAGGCGGCGAGGGCGGAGAGGAACGATTCCGCGTGAATCTCCGGGTAGTGGATGGCATCGTTCAGGGCGGCTGCGGCAGCGGCGCGCACGGCTGATGGCATCCCCAGCGGGTTGATGCTCGCCGAAAAGTCGAGGAGCTCGGCAACGGGTCGCTGCAGTTCTGCGGCGGCTTGATGGATGCCGCCACCGTGCTGATAACGGGACATGATCACCCTTTCGACAAAAGCAGGAGCCCGCCGCAGAGGAGGAGGGCGGTCAGGGAAACAGTGTACATCAGACGGATGGTTCGATGATAATCCGCCAGCGTCAAGGGGTGGCAGGCGCGGCCGAGGGTCGGCTTTTCAACGCGCTCGCCAAAGTAGGTGGCAACGCCGCCGAAGGTCACCCCGAGCGCCCCGGCCATCGCCGCCATCGGGTAGCCGGCGTTGGGGCTGCTGCTCTTGCCCCCATCGTTACGGGCCGCCTGCAGAGCCTGTGCGCCACTGAGACCGACCAGCGGCGCACACAGGGCAATCAGGACGACGGTCAATCGCGCCGGGATGAGGTTGAGGAGATCATCGAGACGTGCCGATGCCCAGCCGAGCTGGAGATAGGTAGCGTTCTTGTAGCCGACCATCGAATCGAGGGTGCTGGCGGCTTTATAGGTCATCCCCAGAATCGGTCCGCCGAGAGCGAGGTAAAGTAAAGGAGCAACGATGCCGTCTGAGGTATTCTCGGCGACAGTTTCGCAGGTGGCGCGGAGGATCGCTTCCTCCTCGAGCTCACGGGTGTCGCGACTGACGATCCACGACAGGGCCAGCCGTGCGCCGGGAAGGTCGCCGGCTTCCAGCGCACGGATCACCTTGGCGCTCTCCCGGTGCAGGGAGCGGGTCGCCAGGCAGGTGTAGCTCAGCCAGATCGTCGTCAGCACGGTCAGCCACGGCGCCAGGGTCGCCGTCAAAAAAAGGATGCCCCAGGTGGTGGCCGCTGTCAACGCCAGTACGGAAAGAGTCAGGACGATACCGGCATTGCGGCGGTTCTTTAGTATCTTGGGCCAAAAATCTTCGGCGCGCCGGATCAGCCGGCCGATGGCCACGACCGGATGGGGCAGGGAACGTGGGTCACCGAGGAGGAGGTCGAGTCCCCAGGCGGCGGCAAGGAGGGCTGTTGTCATCCCTGGCCGCCGGGGGGGACGAGGAGGGCGAGGATGCGCTCGACGTCGAGGTGGGCTTGTAAGTGGTCCGCGAGGCGATCGAGTTCGCTCTCCAGCTCGGTTGCGGCCTTGTCCTCCACCGTTTCCAGACCGCGCTTTTGCCGCAGGCGGGACAGCAGCGGTTGGCGGATCGATTCGTTGTCGAAGAGGCCGTGCAGGTAGCTCCCCCAGACGCGGCCATCGGCGCTGATGGCACCGTCGTTGACGACAACCGTGCAGCCGGAGCGCATGGTCAAGCGCAAAAGTGGCTGCGCCAGCGGCCCGATCGTCGTCTCCCCCATGTGGATTTCGTAGCCGCTGACGACCTCATCCTGCCCCAGTCCGAGCTGTTCTGCGCCTGCGAGCGCGCAGCCGGCGACCTGATGGGTTTGCTTCTCACCGGTGAGGATCGTCGTGACATCGAGGAAACCGAGCCCCTCGCAGAGGTCGAGATCTGACTCGACACCATCCGGATCAGTGACCGTTCTGCCGAGCATCTGGTAGCCGCCGCAGATGCCGATGATCTCGCCGCCGGCCTGACGGTAATCGTGGATCGCCCGGGTGATACCGCTTTGCCGCAGCCAGGAAAGGTCGGGGATGGTACTTTTGCTGCCGGGGAGGATAAGGAGATCGAGGCCGGTCATCTGACTTGCTTCGCTGATATAAAGGAGTTCGACCCCGGCGCTTCCTTCGAGGGGATCGAAGTCGGTGTAATTGGAGATGTGGGGCAAGCGGATCACGCCGATGCGCAGAGTGTGGTGCAATTGGGCCGCGACCGGTTTACGGCCGAGAGCGACCGAATCCTCTTCCGGCAGCTGTAGTTTAATCCAGGGGATGACGCCGAGGACGGGAATGCCGGTGCGTTCCTCAATCGCCGTGATCCCCGGGGTGAGGAGGCTGGCGTCGCCGCGAAAGCGATTGATAATGATTCCGGCGACGCTGGCGCGCTCCTCCGGGGGGAGGAGTTCAATCGTGCCGATGATCGCGGCAAAGACGCCGCCGCGGTCGATGTCGGCGACGAGGAGGACCGGGGCGGCCGCCATCTGCGCGGCACGGAGGTTGACAATGTCGTGCGCCTTGAGGTTGATCTCGGCGATGCTCCCCGCCCCTTCAAGGACGACGAGCTCGTACTGCGCCTGCAGTCGGGCAAAGGCAGCCTCGACCGCCGCGAAGGCTTCGGGTTTATAGCGATGATATTCGCTGACCGACATATTCCCTAGCGCCTTGCCGGCCACGATCACCTGTGAGCCGGTCGCGGAATTCGGTTTGAGCAGGATCGGGTTCATGTCGGTATGCGCGGCAATGCCGCAGGCCGCGGCCTGCAGCGCCTGCGCCCGGCCAATCTCCCCCCCTTCCGGCGTCACCGCCGAATTGAGCGCCATGTTCTGCGCTTTGAAGGGGGCGACATGGTAGCCGCGCCGTTTGAAGAGACGGCAGAGGCCGGCGGTGACCACGCTCTTGCCGACATCCGAGCCGGTGCCGCCGACAAAGAGGGCGCGGGCTTTGTGGTTTTCACTTCCCCCTTTGGCAAAGGGGGGAGTTGTTCCACTGCGCACTTCATAGCCGCGCGGCGTCACCATCTTGCCAAAGCGGTCGATGAAGGTCGAGGCATTGCCGATGATCACCAGCGAGAGCATGTCGACCTCAGCGTCAACGAGACCGGCAAGGTCGGTGATGACCAGTGACTCATCATTACGGCAGGCGTTGCGGACAATCCCGACCGGGGTGGTCGCCGGGCGACAGGCACGGAAGATGGCGCAGGCTTCGCTGAGCTGAGTGGTGCGGCCGCGACTCTTGGGATTGTAAAGGGCGACGACAAAGTCGGCCTCGGCTGCGGCCTTGAGGCGGGTGCGGATCAGGGGCCAGGGGGTGAGGAGATCGGAGAGGGAGATGACGGCAAAGTCGTGCATGAGTGGAGCCCCGAGACGGCTCGCTGCTGCCTGCACCGCCGAGACACCGGGGATAACTTCGATCTCCAGATCAAGGTTCAGGGCTTCGCGCATCTCCAGGGCCAGGCCGGCCATGCCGTAGATGCCGGCGTCGCCGGAAGAGACCAGAGCGACGATCTCGCCGGCCTGGGCGGCATCAAGGGCGGCGCGGCACCGCTCAACTTCCTGCATCATCCCGGTGGAAAGGAGCTTCTTGCCACCCAAAAGTTGCGGGATAAAGTCGAGGTAGGTCTGATAGCCGGCGATTAACGTCGCAACGGCGATCACCCTGGCGGCTGCCGGGGTGATGTGTTCGGCGCCGCCGGGACCGATGCCGACAATGTAAAGTTTTCCGTTCATGTTTGGTCGTCTTCGCAAGGGGTGGGGGCAAGGAGTCGGGCCACAGCGACCGTGACCTGACCACACTTCTGTTTCGGGATGAGGAGAGGCCCGCCTTCTGCTGCCAAAAGCGCCGCCGGTTCGCAGACGCCATGGGCACCGACCGCAGCGAGAGCATGCGCGGAAGGAGGGGATGGACAACGAACACGGTTGAGTTCTTCGCGACTGTAGGTGATCAGGGGGAGCCGCAGCTCTTCGGCAAAAGCGAGGAGACCGGTTTCATCCCCTTTCTCGACAATCGTGGCTATTCGCCCTACCGCCAGGCGCGCCAGCCAAACCTTCTTGAGGACATTTTCGACCGCCTGGTCGATCTCTTCTTTGCTGGTGTGGCGGTTGCAGCCGATGCCAAGGACCAGACGACGCGGTCGCAGCAGGAGAAGATCCTCCTGTGCGGCCAGCTCAGGGATAAGCCGCTCGGTGACAAAGACTCGTCCCGCCGCGCCGGTCTGGCCGGCGGCGCTGAAGTTGGCGGCCATCGTTACCCCCGTGGTTGTCGCAAAGTGTGCAGCGATCAGGCGGTGGTGATCGACCAGAGCGATCTTCTCCCCCTGTAACAGGAGGTTGTTGAGGGTGCGGATCCGCTCCAGCGGTTCGACGGCGAGGTTGGCGAAGCGGGCGGCTTCGTCCCAGGCACACAAATTGTTGACATCGGTGGCCGTGGTAATCACCGGCGTGGCGCCGAGGAGAGTTGCGACCTGGCGGGTCAGGGCATTGGCGCCGCCAAGGTGACCGGACAGAAGGCTGATGGCAAAGTGTCCGGCTTCATCGAGGACAACGACCGCCGGATCGCTGGCTTTGCTGCGCAGTAGTGGAGCCAGGCTGCGCACGACAATGCCGGTCGCCATGATGCAGATCAGGCTGTGGCCGCGCGCAAAGAGTTGCGGCAGCAGCTTTGCCATCCCGGCAGCGCTGTAGCGGCACTGATCGTCAGACCGCAACTTCTCGGGGAGCCAGACCTCCGCCTCCGGCAGGAGGGTGCCGAGGCGGCGGGCAAGGGCGGCACCTCCCGCGGTGATGGCACAGATCGCCAGGGTCATGATGAGCGATAGCCGTGCCGGAAGTCGGCGTCGTAAAGGAGCGATTTCGCGGTTAGCCCTTTTTTACGGGCGGCGAGAACGTCGCCGACAATGATCAGGGCTTGACGATTGATCCCGGCGGCGCGCACGAGTTCACTGATTTCGGCAAGTGTCCCTTCGAGGACCTGTTCATCGGGCCAGGAAGCACGGGCGACGACAGCGACCGGACTCTCTGGCGTGTAGGCGCCGGCTAAAAGGGCATCCACAACCTGGTTGATCATGCCGACCGAGAGGTAGATCACCAGCGTCGCCCCGATCGCTGCGAGTTTTTCGAGAGCTTCCTTTTCCGGAACCGGAGTGCGGCCGGCGATACGGGTGAAGATAACGGTTTGCGAGACCTCCGGCAGGGTCAACTCCTGGCGCAGGGCGGCGGCCGCGGCAAAGGCGCTGGTGACGCCGGGGATGACGGCGTAATCGATGCCGTGGGCGTCGAGTTCGGCCATCTGCTCCTGGATGGCGCCAAAGATAGCTGGATCACCGGTATGGAGGCGAATCGTCTTCTTGCCGGCACGGCTGCTGGTGACGAGGATTTGCGTCGTCTCGGCGAGATTCAATGCGGCCGAATCGATGATCTCCGCCTGCGGTGCGTAAGTGTTGACCAGAGCGCGATCGACCAAACTCCCGGCATAAAGAACCACTTGCGCTTCGGCAAGGAGCCGTGCTCCCTTGACTGTGATCAATTCAGCGTCGCCCGGACCGGCGCCGACGAAATAGACTTTATCCACAATGACTCCAACCTGAATTTCCGGATTCTTCTTAAAAAACGCTGGCAGTTTATAGTTCTGAAGCGCTTTGCGCAAGGATTTCATCTTTTTAGATCCTGATGGGTGGAAATAACGAAGAGGCCGGAACAAAAATTGTTCCGGCCTCTTCGTTATTTCTTCTCCGCCGTGTTGACAAAAAGCTTTCCAGAATTAAACTTTAAGAAATTAGTAAACCTTTGCGCGTCGTGCGTTCCCTCCTGGCCGACGCGCTTTTTTTGTCTTTTAGAGCTGTGACCCTAATCAAAAGAGTGGAGAAAACCGTTGAGGACGGCGGCAGTTTGGGTGGAGAGCGCATGAAATTTTATGCCGAGGCCGACCGGGTGATTCGGTTTTTGCGGATTCTCTCTGGTATTGTGCCAAGCCACCACTCCGGAGCAATGGATATGCGGGCCGGTTTCGTGGGGACGGGCGAGATGAATATCGAGCTGGACGGCTGTTCCTATCGGTGGATTGGCCGTGGTGTCGAGGAAGATGCCGCCGCCGCTGATATCCAGGCCGCGCGCGGCAAAGTTGATGATCTCGCTCTTGACGGTGGTGCTGACAATGCAGGAGCGCCGACGCTCGCGGATACCGGCGAGAAAGCTGCGCCCGACCTCAAGGAAACGGTGGCGATCGAGGGGCTTGAGGAGAACCGCATTGCAGCCGGCCAGGTGACAGAGATTCTCTTCACCGGGTTCACAGATCATGATGATCGGAATTTGACGGAGAGCCGGGTCGGCTTTGATCTGCAGGCAACATTGCGACCCCGGCATACCGGTGATCTCCTGGGCGAGATAGATAAGCTGCGGCTTCTCATCGCGGCAGAAGGCCAGGGCCTGGGCAGCGCTTTGAGCCTCAAGGAGGGTCACGGGGATGTTGCGGAGAAACTGTTTCTCTATCGTCAAAAAGAATCTGGATTCATCGACCAGCAGAATCTTCGTTTGACTTTGTTCCATGTGTGCTGCACTCCAGTGACGATAAATAAGGGTCGGTTGGCGGCGATTTTAGGGGGAGTTGCGTGCGTTGTCAATCGGCTTTTCTGCCTAAACAAAAATCCCTTTACACCCCTGCGCGCCTGTTGTATTTTGTCGGCGATTCTTCGGGTTCCAGTGCAGCTCTGCCTAGTGCGGTTGCCGTTAGAAGTGACAGCCGGGTCCCGCGCAACGGCGGATCGCCAACCCCGTCAGGCCCGGAAGGGAGCAGCGGTAACGGTCTTAGTCGTGTGCCGCGGGGGTGCCTGGCTGTCACTTGTGACGGCAACATTCTTTCCGGTTCTAGTCTGATTCACTCTTTGCCTTCAGTTCCTTCGAAAGTCAACCCCCGGCGACGGAGTCTTTGTATCCATGTCTTACCAGGTGCTGGCGCGTAAATGGCGACCGCAGAACTTTGACGACCTGGTCGGTCAGGAACATGTCAGCCGGACCCTGGCGAATGCTATGGCGAGCGGCCGCATTCACCATGCTTTCCTCTTTACCGGCGCCCGCGGCGTCGGTAAGACCTCGGCCGCCCGCATCCTCGCCAAAGCCCTCAACTGCGAAGCCGGACTTTCCCCCACCCCCTGCAACCTTTGCCCTTCCTGCGTCGAGATCACCAACGGCCAGGGGATCGACGTCCTCGAGATTGACGGCGCCTCCAACAATGGCGTCGATGAAATTCGCGAACTGCGCGAAAGTATCCGTTATCTCCCGTCGCGCGGTCGCTACCGGATCATCATCATCGATGAAGTACACATGCTCTCGACGAGCGCCTTCAATGCCCTGCTCAAGACCCTCGAAGAGCCGCCGCCGCACGTCAAGTTTATCTTCGCCACCACCGAACCCCATAAAATCCCGATCACCATCCTGTCCCGCTGCCAGCGTTTTGATTTCCGCAAGATCAGTCTCAGCCCTTTGGTGGCGCGTTTGCGGAGTATTGTCGATGCCGAAAAGATCACCATCTCCGATCTCGCTCTGACCCTGATCGCCCGGCGCGGCGAAGGGAGCATGCGTGACGCCCTCTCCGCCCTCGATCAGATGCTCGCCTTTTGTGGTGAGGTCGTGGCCGATGCCGATGTCCAGGGTCTCCTCGGTCTCGTTGACCGTCGCTTGATTCACGATACTGTCGAAGCGATTGTCAACCGGGAAAGCCATCTCGCCCTTGAAACCTTACGCCGCATCGATGAGCAGGGCTATGCCTTCCGGCAGTTTGCGCAGGAGTTGGTCGAGGCGCTGCGCGGATTGATCCTGCTCAAGGTGACCAGCGACCCCGGCGATCTCCTGGATGTGACGACGGAAGAGCGGCAGAAGTTGCAATCTCTGTCCGAGCGGGCGACGGTGGAGGATCTGCAGCGGGCCATGACCTTGCTCCTGCGGACCGAGAGTGAACTGGCGCACTCGACCTTCCCGCGACTCTTGCTGGAGATGACCCTGATTCGCCTCTGTTATCTGCCGCCGACCCGTGAGATTGCGGCGCTGTTGGGGAAGATTGACGAGTTGGAGCGCCGTCTCGGCAATGGTAAAGGGATGGCGTCCCCGCCGCGTCCGCCGGTGCCAGCGTCCTCTGCACCGCTCAAGCCGGCAACCCCTTCTGCTCCCGTCGCGTCTCCACGGGTTGCGCCCCAAGAGACGAACGTTGCAGCAGAAACTCCTGCGCCGGTCGTGGTTTCGCCGGCGGCCGGGGGGACGCAAGATTGGCCAGGGATGATCGCCCATGTCCGGGCGGCCAAGCGGCCGCGTCTGGTCAATGTTTTGGAGCAGGCCAGCCTTCTGGAGATGGCCTTACCCACCATTCGTCTCGGCTTGCCCAAGGGATCACTGGCTCTGGAGATGCTGCAGGAAGAGACCGTCATTACCGAGTTGCGCGCCCTTGCCGACGCTTTTTTTGGCAGTAAGGTCGATCTCCGTTTCGTCCCTCTGAGTGAAGCAGAAGTGCAGGGGAGCGCGCCGCCGTCATTACAACAGAGTCGGCGGGCAGCTGAAGAGAACTTAACGAAAGAGCTGAACGATGAAGCACGCGGCAATCCGGTGGTTCGCTCGGTCTGTGACCTTTTGGGCGGCGAGATTGTCGAAGTCCGACCCGTGATGATTCCGATCGAAGCGACGATCGAGGAAACCGAGGATGGCGACGCATAAAGTTCGTCCCGTCATAATTTCAAGGAGGTAACAAAATGTCCCGTGGTTTTGGTGGTATTGTCAAGCAGGCGCAGGCGATGCAGCAAAAGATGGCAAAGATGCAGGAAGAGATGGAGCATCTGCGCATCGAGTCTTCCGTCGGCGGCGGTGTGGTCTCTGCGACCGTTACCGGCCGTCAGAAGCTCGTCTCATTGAAGATCGACAAGAGTGTGGTCGACCCGGAAGATATCGACATGCTTCAGGACCTGGTGATCACGGCCGTGAATGAAGCGATCAAGAAGAGCCAGGAGATTCAACAGGAAGAGATGGGGAAGGTGACCGGCGGCTTCAATCTCCCCGGCCTCATGTAGAAACAGCGCCGAAAATTGAGCGTTGCTGTTAGATTTCCATTCTCGACCGGGGGTGATGATTCTGCTTTTGTCAGATGAGTTACCCCTTGTTTTTTAGCTAGATGCAAGATTTTTCGTCAACCTTAAAAAGTAAAACAATATTTTAAAAACTTGGATTTTATCGACTCTCATGCTAGATTCCATTCCATCTTTTGCTCGTCTGGTCACAGAGCTTGCCAAATTTCCGGGAGTTGGTCGTAAGACAGCGACCCGGTTGGCTTTTTATTTGCTGCGTCAGCCCGAGCAGCAGTCGGAAGCCCTCGCCGTGGCCATTCGTGATGTCAAGATTCGGGTTCGTCTCTGCAGTCGCTGCTTCCACCTGACCGAGGCCGATCCTTGCACGATCTGTTGTGATTCGTCCCGCGACGGGCACCTCCTTTGTATTGTCGAGCAGCCGCAGGATCTCCTCGCCATTGAGCGAGGACGTTCTTTTCATGGCCGCTATCATATTCTGCACGGGGCACTTTCGCCCCTCGACGGCATCGGTCCTGAGCAATTGCGTATCCGTGAACTCCTGGAACGGGTGCAGAACGAAGAGGTCACGGAGGTTGTCGTTGCCACCAACTTCTCGGTGGAAGGAGAAGCGACCGCCCTTTATCTGGCTCAACGCCTGCGTCCCCTGGGGATCCGGGTGACCCGCCTGGCTTACGGGATCCCGCTGGGGAGCGATCTTGAATATGTTGATGATGCCACGGTGAGTCGGGCGATTGAGGGGCGTCGAGACCTTTGATTTTACCGTTGCGCGCATACTAAAATTTGTTCAAAAGTAGCAAAGCTGTTCCCGTATCAGTGCTGATTCCTGTTTCGCTCATGTCAGAACGACTGAATAACCCAGCCCAAGGAGGATTTTATCGATGGCAAGAAAAATGGTAACGATTGACGGCAACACTGCTGCCGCGCACGTGGCGCATGCCACCAACGAGGTTATAGCGATCTATCCGATCACGCCCTCCTCGGTCATGGGCGAGATCTCCGACGCCAAGAGCGCCGCCGGCGAAAAGAATCTCTGGGGAACCATCCCGCTCGTTGCCGAGCTGCAGTCCGAGGGGGGGGCCGCCGGCACCGTGCACGGCGCTCTGCAGAGCGGTGCATTGACCACGACCTTTACGGCGAGTCAGGGCCTGCTGCTGATGATCCCGAACATGTACAAGATCGCCGGAGAACTCACCTCCACGGTCTTTCATGTGTCCGCGCGTGCCATCTCCGCGGCCGCACTGAACATCTTTGGCGACCATTCCGATGTCATGTCCTGCCGTTCCACCGGCTGGGCGATGTTCTGTTCCAATAATGTCCAGGAAGTCATGGACTTTGCTCTGATCGCCCAGTCCTCCACCCTGAGATCGCGCATTCCCTTTCTGCACTTCTTTGATGGCTTCCGCACCTCGCACGAAGTCCAAAAAGTTGAAGAACTGACCTTTGACGACATGCGCGCCATGGTGAGTGACGATATGGTGAACGCTCACCGTCTGCGCGGGCTCTCCCCCGACCGTCCGGTTATGCGCGGTACCGCCCAAAATCCCGATGTCTACTTCCAGGGACGTGAAACCGTCAACTCCTACTATGCACCCTGTGTCACCATTGTGCAGGAAGAGATGGACAAGTTCGCCAAGCTCACCGGCCGTAAATACAAACTGGTCGATTACGCCGGGGCGAAAGACGCCGAGCGGGTCGTTGTCGTCATGGGGTCCGCCGCCGACACGGTCCAGGAAACCGTCAATAGTCTTGTCAAAAGTGGCGAGAAGGTCGGCGTCGTCAAGATCCGTCTGTACCGTCCTTTCCCTCTGGACGCCTTCATCAAGGCCCTGCCGAAGACCGTCAAGAGCATCGCTGTCCTTGATCGCACCAAAGAGCCCGGCTCCCTTGGCGAACCGCTCTATCTCGATGTGCGCACGGCTATCGGTGAAGCGATGGCGGCCGGCAAGTTCAGCTTCGCGGGTTATCCGGTCATCGTTGGTGGTCGCTACGGACTTGGTTCCAAGGAATTTACCCCGGCGATGGCCAAATCGGTCCTCGACAATCTCAAAAAAGCCAAACCGAAGAATCACTTTGTCGTCGGCATCAAGGAAGACGTCACCCATTGCAGTCTGGAGTACAACCCCTCCTTCCGTAATGCCATGGACGGCACCTACGAGGCGATGTTCTACGGACTCGGTTCCGACGGTACGGTTGGCGCCAACAAGAACACCATCAAGATCATCGGCGAGACGACCAAAAACTTCGCCCAGGCCTACTTCGTTTATGATTCCAAAAAAGCCGGAACGATTACCACATCGCATTTGCGCTTCGGGAAAAAGGCGATCACCGCCCCTTACCTGATTGACAACGCCGACTTCATCGCCTGTCACAACTTCTCCTTTCTGGAGAAGTACGACATGGTCTCCAGAGCCAAACAAGGTGGCACCTTTCTCCTCTGCTCGCCTTTCGAGCATGGTGAGGTCTGGGACAAAATGCCCCAGGAAGTTCAGCAGCAGATCATCGACAAACAGCTGAAATTCTACGTCATCAACGCGATTAAACTCGGCGAGGAACTTGGCCTGGGCGCCCGCATTAACGTCATCATGCAGACGGCCTTCTTCAAGATTTCCAACATTATCCCGCTCAAGCTGGCGATCGAAGAGATCAAGGACGCGATCAAGAAGAGTTACGGCAAATCGGGCGACAAGGTGGTGGCGATGAACAACGCCGCCGTCGACGAAGCCCTCAAGAACATTCATGAGGTCAAGGTCCCGGCCAAGGCGACCAGCAAGCTCAAGATGCCCCCGGCCGTCGCCAAGAGCTCACCGAAGTTTGTGCAGGAAGTGACCGGCCGCATCATTGCCGGCTTTGGCGACGATTTGCCGGTCTCGGCGATGCCGGAGGATGGCACCTTCCCGACCGCGACCTCGCAGTACGAGAAGCGCAATATTGCGGTCGATATCCCGGTCTGGGACGAAGCACTCTGCATCCAGTGCGGCATCTGCTCTTTCGTCTGCCCGCACGCCACCATCCGCATGAAGGCTTATGACGGCAAACTGCTGAAAGGCGCCCCGGCAACCTTTAAATCGACGGAGTGCAAGCTGCCAGAATTCAAAGGGATGAAGTACACCCTCCAGGTTGCCCCGGAAGATTGCACCGGCTGCGGCGCCTGCGTCCACAACTGCCCGGCCAAGAGTAAGGAAGATCCCAACCATAAAGCCATCAACATGCAGTTTCAGCCGCCCTTGCGCGCCGCGGAAGCCGCCAACTACGACTTCTTCCTCGCTCTGCCGGATATGGATCCGACCCAGCTCAAGCTTGATACCCTGCGCGGCAGCCAGCTGGTCCGGCCGATCTTCGAATATTCCGGCGCCTGCGCCGGTTGCGGCGAGACCCCGTATCTGAAACTCCTTTCCCAACTCTTCGGTGACCGGGCGATGATCGCCAACGCCACCGGCTGCACCTCCATCTACGGCGGCAACCTGCCGACCACCCCCTGGGCCAAGCGCGCCGACGGGCGCGGACCGGCCTGGTCCAATTCCTTGTTCGAAGACAACGCCGAATTCGGTTACGGCATGCGCCTGGCGGTGGACAAATTCACCGAGTCCGCCCGCGAGCTGGTGGGAGAACTGATTAACTGCAACTGCAAATCCTGTAAACCGGTTATCCCGCTGATGAAAGAGATCCTTGCCGCCGACCAGTCCGACCAGACCGGCATCGAGAAACAGCGTGAACGGGTGGCAACCCTGAAAAAAGCCCTCAAGGGGTGTACAGAACGGGCAGCCGTTCAGCTCCTCCCCTTGATTGATTATCTGGTCAATAAGTCAGTCTGGTGCGTCGGTGGCGACGGTTGGGCCTATGACATCGGTTACGGCGGCCTCGACCATGTCATCGCCTCCGGCAAGAACGTCAATCTGCTGGTTCTTGACACTGAGGTTTACTCCAACACCGGTGGCCAGGCCTCCAAGGCGACACCGACCGGCGCAGTCGCCCAGTTCGCTGCCGGTGGCAAGGCGATGGCCAAGAAAGATCTCGGCATGATGGCGATGGCCTACGGCAACGTCTACGTCGCCAATGTTGCTCTCTCCAATCCGGGGCAGGTGGTCAAGGCCTTTATCGAAGCGGAAGCCTATGACGGCCCGTCGCTGATCATCGCTTACTCGCACTGTATCGCCCACGGTATCAATATGACCAAGGGTGTGGACGAAAACAGAAAGGCGGTCTCCTCCGGTTACTGGCCGCTCTATCGTTACAACCCCGCCCTGGTCGCGGAAGGGAAGAATCCGCTGCAACTGGACAGCAAACCCCCGACCACGACATTTGAGGAGTACGCCTACGGCGAGAACCGTTACAAGGTCTTGCAGAAGACCAATCCTGAGGCCGCTGCCGTGCTGATGAAAAAGGCGAGGCCTGGACCGCCAGCCGCTTCGAGTATTACCAGAAGCTGGCAGCGCTGACATTTGATAAAAATGAATAGTTGATTAGTTAAGCAGACAGGCTGAAAAAGAACCCCCGATCGCCTCAAGGCACCGGGGGTTCTTTTTTCGCCGAAGGTAGAAGCCGTGACATCCCGTAAAGGATAATCTTGAAAGAGTCAGGGCAAGGTGCTATAAAGACCAATCTAGTACTTATGCCAAGGAGCTTTGCCCATGCTCGGTCCCAATACGTCGTCCTTCGTGATGTACGACGAAGAGTTCAAGCGGATCAATCTCATCATCGAAAAGCTGTTGCGGGATGCGAATGCCAAGGTGATCTTTCTAGTCGATAAAAACGGCCAGCTGATTTCCGCTGTCGGCGAAACCGAGCACCTCGACACCACCAGTCTCGCCTCGTTGACCGCCGGAAATATTGCCGCCACCGGTGGGCTGGCCAAACTCATCGGCGAAAAGGAGTTCTCCATCCTCTTTCATGAAGGGGAAAAGGATAATCTCCATATCTCGATCGTCGCCGAACGGGTCATCCTTGTCGTCATCTTCGACCAGCGCAGTTCCCTCGGACTGGTGCGTCTGCGGGTGAAGAAAGGGAGTGAAGAGCTGACCCAAATCTTCTACGACCTCGCCAAAAAGGCCGAGGTTCAGGAGAAGAGCGGCAACGCCCTCAGCCCCTTTGCCGAAATTACCGACGACGATATCGATAACCTGTTCAGCTGACAGGAAAGAGTCCTATGTCTTTTATCAACTATGCTTCACGGGAAATTAACTGCAAAATCGTTTATTACGGCCCCGGGCTGTGCGGCAAAACGACGAATTTGCAGCACGTCTACCAAAAAACCGCTCCCGATGCCAAAGGGAAGATGATCTCCCTGGCGACCGAGACCGAACGCACCCTCTTCTTCGATTTTTTACCGCTGGCCCTTGGCGAAATTCGCGGTTTCAAGACCCGTTTCCACCTTTATACCGTCCCCGGTCAAGTCTTTTATGATGCTTCGCGTAAACTCATCCTTAAAGGGGTCGATGGTGTCGTCTTTGTCGCCGATTCGCAGGAAGAGCGTCTCGATGCCAATATCGAAAGCCTCGACAATCTGCGGATCAATCTCGAAGAGCAGGGCTACGATCTCGACAAGATTCCCTTTGTCATGCAGTACAACAAGTGTGATCTGCCGAACGTCACTCCGCTGGAAGAGCTGCGAGCCCTCCTTAATCCCCAGGGCGTGCCAGAATTTCAGGCCTGCGCCACGACCGGTGAAGGGGTCTTTGAAACGCTCAAGGCTGTCGCCAAGTTGATTCTCGTCGAACTTCGCCAAGGGACCGGCGGTTGATGCCGGCACATCTGTCTTTCTCGCTATTTGTTCCATATAAAAGGCCCCAAGTCATCAGACTTGAGGCCTTTTATATGATTTTTCCTCCCGCTACTCTTTCGTCTCCTTTAGCTTCAAAACCCGCTCGATAAAGGCAGCAATTGCGCTATGGACCTGCTCAGCGCTGGGGCCTGAAAGGATGCCGTGACGATTCAGGTCAACGAGGAGATACTCCTTCTCCTTGGCTCCGAGCTTTTCAAAGAGGCGCCTTGATCCGTTCGGCGTTACCACTGGATCACCTTTTGCCTGGACAATCAAGGTCGGTACGGTAATCGCCGGCAGTTTGGCCGCGAGCGCTCTCATGACATTCCCCATGGCAACCAGACTGACAATCGGCAGGCGGTGATAGTTGATCTCGGGATGTTCCGGGACGATCTCGGCATACTCCTTCTTCCCCGCCTCCCGTTTCAACCTGTCCATCAAGCGATTCCAGGCGGCGATCGTCGTTGCAAATCTTGAAGACAGATCTTGCAGTTGCATCGGCGGAGAGACGGCAAAGACCGCAATTATCTGCGGGATGCGGGCCGCACAGTCGAGGGCCAACCCCCCGCCGAAGGAGAAACCACCGACGATGACCTTGTCACAAAGGCTACTTAGGGCGGCATAACCGACGTCGACAGAGTTCTGCCAGTCGCTCCCTTTCCGCCGGGCCAAATCAGCCGGCGATGTGCCATGCCCCTTGACTCTGAGGACGTAGACCCACCAGCCGCGCTGCTGCAGGTAGTTGGCAAGCTCGATCATTTCGCGGGGAGCAGCCAAAAAACCGTGGATGAGAATGATCCCGAGTTTACGGGAGGTACCGCGCAGCAGTACTGGTCTCCCTATCTCCTGCTCTTTGGACTCTCCGGCCCGGAAAAAACTCTGATAATCGACTGCAAACTCCTGCTCCGCCCCCTTGATAATCTGTTTCGCTACCAGGTAACGGACCGCCATCGGCGGGAGGTAGGCATAAAAGCGGATCCTCTTTTGCAGCTTGCTCAACGGTAGGACTTCGTTGGCGAGGACGCCGATGGGATTGTCGATGCGGGCGCGATTGAGGGTCAAAGGTGAAGAGAATTTCGTCGGATCCTTGACCAGGTAGTCTCCTTCCTGGCGCAAAACTCCGGTCTCCAGGGCCAGGGCAAGAAATTCGTGGTATTTATTGAAACGGTCGTCGGTCAAGAGGGCTAACTGCCCTTCTCCCAGGCTTTGGTGCTTATGCAAGCCGAGAGAGGTCAGGTCGTTACTCAAGAGAAAGATCCGTCGGCGAAAATCGGCGGGAGTCATTCTGCTGAAGGGGAAAGTGCGAAGCAGCGAGGCGAAAAGGTGATCGTGATTCACCGTCGTCAGCTTGTAGATTGCTTCCATATAACTCTGCATGATGCGGAACGCTTCTTTGCGCATGGCATGGAGGGATGGGAGGCGATCTTCGAAATCGATGCGCTGCACGGATTTGATATCGTTCATGATCTCACTACAGTCGAGGTTCTCGCCGACCGCCAGCGGTGCGCCGAAGCGGATGTCAATATCCACTCCTTCCAGCAGCATCGCCCCCTCGATCAACAGCTCTTCGTGAAAGCGTTCCGGTAAATCCCCGAGGTAGCGTTCAGCGAGGCGGCTGAGGGCATTCTCCTTGGCGCGGAGAGGGTAGTAGGTGATGTTGACCGGAATGATTTGCGTCGGAGTCGTCAGGATGTCCGTCGGTGCAGTGATGCCGAAGAGTGCCCTGAGTCGCTCCGCCTCGTCCGGGAGGTCGTTAGTCAGGGTTTGCAGCCTTTTCCGGTAGAACTCCGTGCGCAGAGCCAGGGTGGCGGCGCCGGTGTGGGGCGGCTTGCGGCCGCCGGCGCAGGAGATGGCGTAACGCGCCTGCTCGATAATCACCTTATCCTTGACCATGCACCCTTCCGGAAAGATGATCCAGTTGGCTTCACCGGTCAACAGACTCTTGACCATCAAGCGATCGCGGTCCGGGGCTCTGGTCGAGACCGCGCCGAGAGCATCGAGGAGATTGCCGAAGGTGCCGCGAAAGAGCGCGGCATCCGCAAGAGACCAGACTGGCCGCTGCGTCAGAGAGTAGATATGGAAAGGGAGAAGGAGGGTCTCGATGCGGGTAAAGTGATTGACGACAAAGATCGTCGGGGCAGCAGAAAGGTTTTCGCGGCCATGCATGTTGATGCGGACGCGGGACAGGTTTTCGAGGAGCGCGATGGCGCGACCGGAAGTCAGATAGGCACGACGGTTCATTTTTTACCTTCCGGCAAGCGGGGACCATAACGATGCGGCCAGGAGTTCCTGACGGAGAAAACCCGGCCGGTTCGACATCAGGGAATCGACTCCCAGCGCGTGATAATGACGGGCGTCGGCTAAAAAATCAACCGTCCAGATGTGCAGTTCGTTCCCGGATGAGCGCAAGCGTTCGATAAAGTCAGCGTCGATGCAGCGGTGGGCCTGGGAGGAGAGGCCCGCGGCGCCGCAGTGCGACAGGATTCGCACCAGCTCCTCCGCCGAAGGTTGCCACGCGCCGACCAGTCCGGTGCGGTGATATTCGACATTGAGACAGGACTTGATCGTCGGAAACGCTCCTTTGAGAGCTGCAAGTAGTAACGCATCAAAAGTGAGAAAGCACAGTTGCTCCGTGGCGGTGGCGGTCGTGGTCAAGAGTTTGTGGAGCGGCGAAATAATCTCAACGCCACACTTGATCTCGATAAAGAACTTCTTCCCGGTCGGCAAGATCGTCAGCACCTCGGCAAGGGTCGGAATTTTTTCCCCCTGCCATTGCGGCCCCCTCCATCCCCCGAAGTCGAGACCACGCAGTTCGGCCAGGGAGTGGGTTGCAACGCGCAGATTGCGCTCGGCTGTGCGACCGGTCATCGCGTCATGGATGCAGACAATCTCACCATCGCTGCTCAGGCGAAAATCCGCTTCAATCCCGTCCGCCCCCTGCGCAAATGCCAAGTGGAAGGCGGCCAGGGTATTCTCCGGAGCATCGAATGAAGCGCCGCGGTGCGCTATGATCAAGGGGTTAGACATGTCAACTCCTGGCAGCATGCGCCAGCCCGTTTTGCTGGAGGGCGATGCAGATTCCTTCTTGACATCATTTTATCCCCGTTGTATAAGATTTCCCGTCCCGACGCTACAAAGATTTTCAGGGAAGCATCTTTCCGGTTGCCCGCCGATGACAAGGCAGTAACTTAAGAAATCGACCAGCACGAGACACAACTACCGTTCCCTGATAGCTCAGTCGGTAGAGCAGGCGACTGTTAATCGCCTTGTCGCAAGTTCGAGTCTTGCTCGGGGAGCCAAACGAATCAAAGGCCGTCTTCATCACTGGAGGCGGCCTTTTTTATTTCAAGAAAATGCGGAAGTGAACTTTTCGCCAGTTTTTCATACGCTGATCATCCCTCTTCGCCAGAAAGATAGATTTTAAAACAAAAAAATGTTTGCATAAGAGTAATTTTTATTTATAGTGCAAAATATATTTAAAGTTAACGGTGAGTATGATTCTTTCTGAACAAACAAATGACCGGTTGAAGTCTTTAGGCGCCAGATTGCGTGAGGGGCGATTGCGGCGTAATGAGACTCAGCAGGTGTTCGCTTCGCGGATCGGGGTGTCTATTCCGACGTATTACAAGATGGAGCACGGTGACCCCAGCGTACCAATTGGGCAATGGGCTGTAGCCCTGGATATCCTTGGTCGTGTCGAGGATTTCGACCATTTGTTGGCACCGACAGAAGACCTCTTTGCCAAGTATGAACAGTTGAAAGTCCCCAAACGGCAACGCGCTTCTCGCAAGGAGCATAAATGATTTATCGCATCGAGGTCTGGATTACGCTGGCCGCCGGGCGCGTTCTTGCCGGAGAGATGGTCTGCGAAATTGTCGCCGGCAGTCGCAATCGTGGGGCCTTTCGTTATGCGTCGGGGTACCTGAGCCGATCCGATGCTTTTTCTCTGGACCCTGTTTCTCTGCCGTTGCGTGAGGGAGATTTCGCTATCGATCATCCCGGAGTCTTCGGGGTGTTCGAAGACAGCCTTCCCGATGATTGGGGAAGGAAATTGTTGGTTCGCAAGCACCGCATCACCCCCCACCAGCAGAACCTGCCGACCTTACTCCTGGCTTTGGGGGATTCCGGACTCGGAGCCCTCTCCTATACCGAACTCGGAACTCCTGTTCATTCGTCTGCGGAAGCTTCTGTTCTTAATCTGGATCGCCTGGTCCAGTCCGCTGAAGCCTTCGAACGTGGAGAGACTACGGATACGGATATCAATTTGCTGCTTGGCGCGGGAAGCTCACCGGGGGGAGCACGTCCCAAAGCTTTGGTCTACGACGAAAAAGCGGATGAGCATTATCTCGCCAAGTTCCCCAGCATCAAAGACCATGTTGATGTCGTTCGCATCGAAGCCGCCACCATGAATTTGGCCGCAAGGGCGGGGCTGATTGTCCCGTTCACTCGCTTGGTGGAATGCGGGAGCAAACCGGTGCTGCTGGTCCGCCGCTTCGACCTGGCCCCGGCAGGGCGTCGCCACATGATCAGTCTGCAAACCCTTTTGAAAGCTACAGGGCATTACCTGTGTCGCTATGCAGACCTACTGAATGTGGTGCGCAAGGTCAGCGCCGACCCTCAGGAAGATTCAGAACGGTTGTTCCGCCAGATGGTCTTCAATGCTGTGGTGCACAACACGGATGATCACTTGAAGAACTTTTGGATGTTGTGTGACCGCGAAACCGGTTGGCGGCTATCTCCCGCCTTTGACCTGGTTCCCGATATCGGGCAACGGGGCGAACACGTCCTCTTTTTTGACTTAGATCCCGTTTATCCCGGACGTGCTAATCTGGAAAAACTCGGTCGCTCATGGAAGATTTCCGGCGCGGCCACCATTGTCGAAGAGGTCTTTGCTGCCGTTGCGCATTGGCGGGAGGAGTTCACGGCTTGCGGTGTGCCGCTACAGGACGCTAAGCGGTTTGGGGAAATCGATGATTACTTGCAGCGCTGAACGGAGATCCCTTCTCTTTTCCGAAAACGGTGAACATCATCTGACCATCCCCGCTCATTCACCAGCCCGCCATTGCTTTTGCGTAGGGGCGAAATATTTTTCGCCCGCTTTAGGGTCAAGACTGCGGGGGGCAATTGCCAAGAGTTAATTGCGGCAGAAAATGAGCTTTCACCGCCCTTGGTGCCCGCATAAGAATCGTGCCCCGCTCTTCGTGCCGAGGAGTGCTGCGCCAGTCAATGCATCGACAATAAGTTGATCAGAAGAAGACGGGAGACAGAGATGCCCTCCGCAGGAGAAAGGCATTTTTTGCGTACTTTTTGTTGCCGTTTGGACAAAAGTATGGCGTCTGGCGGGACGCGACCCGCCTGTTAAGGCTAATTTGACACTTGGTTGTAGTCATTCAGAGATTGGATATTTCGACAGTCAAGGAGGCTGGAGAGTAGGTATGCCCAAGGTAATCATTCAACATAATGGAGTATTCGTTAAAGGATTCAGCAGAGTGACCCATCGGGTTTACTATACAAAAAAGCCTAATTCTGCATTTCGATTTGATGCAATCGACGCCAACAAGTTTTTAGTAGATCATGACAACAAGGGACACGGTTTTCAGATAGAGAATGTCCGTATGCATCTAGTGCGCAGAGGAGAAAAATTCGATCCTTTTAGAGATAAGGAGTAGATCAAGGTAGTAAGTGCTAATTTTTTGCTGCAAATTGCAGCTAATCCATTGTTCCGAGCCGTGTTTTATGCTAATTTTCGCCAATGATTTTTATGTAATGATTACAGGGAGAAGGGTAATGGCAAACGCCGGCTGGCAACAACGTGAACCAGCGAACGGTCCGCCCGATGGCAGTAGTCGTCTGGGCGATTTTGTTTTTTATGAAAAGTTTTCCGATTTTTTGCGATCCAATTAAGGGGGGCTAAATGAGTTACAAATCTGAAACCATTGCTGCTGTTCTGCCTCGAATTAACACGAAGTTATTTCTTCCAGCGATGCAGCGTGAGTTTGTTTGGACGACCGAGCAGATAAGCGCATTGTTTGATTCATTAATGCGGCGGTACCCAATCAGTTCATTTCTGTTTTGGCAGGTTCCCCCCCATTCACGATACGATATTGAGGCCTATGATTTTTTATATAACGTAAAAGAGTCACAAAATAGGGCGCCATTGGCCCGCATACTCGGAAGGTCAGAAATTACATTTGTTTTGGACGGGCAGCAAAGATTGACGGCGATTTTAGTCGGTTTACAAGGTACTTACGTCGGCAGAAAAATGAAGAGTGGAAAAGGAGCGAGAACCGCTGTACCAAAGAAATTATTTTTAGACCTGCTGCATGACGGAAGAGTCCCAAATGCGGATGATGAGATATTTTATCGTTTTGAATTTTATGACTACACTCCGAGCTTGCTCAATAAGAGCAGTTACTGGTTTGAGGTCGGTCGTATTATGGATGTGGATCTCGATGTTGGGCTGCAAAGTCTTGTTGATCGAAAGGTTAGGGATATCAGGGATATTCGAGGATTAACGCCTCATGAGGTAAGCGTTGTAGAACACAACCTGACGCGTTTATACGAGGCAATCTGGGCTGACGATGCCATTTCTTTTTACACGGAAACGGATCCCGATCATGAACGCATTTTGGAAATTTTCGTTCGGGCAAATTCAGGCGGCACGAAGCTGAGCAAGTCTGATTTGCTTCTGTCAACTCTGACGTTACACTGGGGCTCGGAAAACGCTCGTGAGGTTATTAACGAATTCGTCAATGAGCTAAATAACCAACTCACCCGCAAAAATAAATTGAACAAAGATTTCGTAATGAAGTCTTGTCTGGTGCTTCTCGATTTACCCGTCGCTTATCGAGTATCAAGCTTCACAAAAGACACATGCGCTCGCATTAAGGATCGTTGGGAGGATGTAAAACAAGCCATTAAACGTGCTGTTGATGCAGCAA